>JAPLLC010000214.1 GCA_026387775.1 Candidatus Methylomirabilota bacterium
TCAGGCCGCACGCACCTCGATTCGTCGCGGCTTCGCCTTCTCTTTCTTGGGCCGGGTGAGCATCAGGGCCCCGTGCGGGAGCACGGCCGCGATCTTCTCCGCTTCACCGTCTACCAGCACGCCTACGCTTTTCCGTCGCCGGTCACGTGGACCGGACTTCCTGCCGCATGAAGCACGCGTACGAGATCCCGAAACACACCACCGTGATGGCCAGCAGCGAGACCAAGTGCGGGGCAACGATCAGGGCGCTCTGGATCAGCGGCAGCGGGCTCTGGAAGCGGCTGATGGACATTTGCTCCATGGGGCCCATCAGCACCAGGGACCGCGTCGTCTTCCGCAGAGGATCGAGCACGATCCCCGTGGCCTCGCTGTACAGGATGACGGGCGGGGCTCACCGACGCCCCCGAAGGGATGGGGGCGATCACGTCCGCCGCCTGCTTGGCCACCAGCGCCATGAAGAAGGCGAAGAAGATCCAGAGCGCGATGGTCGCCAGGGCCGAGGTCGCCATCCCCCGGAACAGCACGGAACACAGGATCGCGAGCGCCAGCCAGAACCCGATGTAGATGACGCTCACCACCAGATAGACGAACATGCGCCCGATCTCCTCCCAGCCTGGCACGACGCCCAACACCAAGAGCCCGATCCCGGAGATGAGCACCACGATGGCCAGCAGCATAATCGCGATCGTCGTCAGCCCCGCCAGGAACTTCCCGTTGATGACCGCGTCGCGGTAGATGGGCTGCGACAAGAGCTTGCTCAGCGTCCGGGCGCTCCGCTCCCGGTTGATGGCGTCGCAGCCCAGCACCATCCCGATGAGGGGCCCGAAGAACGCGATGAACTGCGCCAGGGAAAACACCGCCCCGGTGGAGGTGAACAGCAAGAGGAAGACCAACGACGGCTTGGCCATCCCTTCCAGTTCCTTCCGGAGCCCGCTCCCGACCGTGTAGGCCGTCACCAGCCCGACCATCAGGATCACGGTGAGAAGCAGGATGGACCGCGTGCTGCTGAAATGGTCCTCGAGTTCCTTGCGATACACTGCCCATAATCCACGCACAGGGATACCTCACTCGGCCGTGCCGTGGCCTCACGACTGCGCCGGCACGCCTTCCCGGAAATACCGCATGTAGATTTCTTCCAGGGTGAACCGCTCCTGGTCCACCCCAAGCTTCTGTTTGGCCAATTCCTGGATGGGGCCAACCGCGACGAGGCTCCCTTTCAACATGATGCCAACCCGGTCGCTGATCCGCTGCACCTGATCCAAGAGGTGCGAGGAGAAGAAGACGGTGATCCCCTTGTCGCGGCTCAGCCCCACGATGAAGTCGAGCATCTTCTGGGTGCCATCCGGGTCCAGCCCCAGCGTGGGCTCGTCCAGGAAGACCACCTTGGGATCCTTCAAGAGGACCTCGGCGATCCCCAGGCGCTGCCGCATGCCCCGCGAGTAGGCCCCCACCCGTTTCCGGGCTTCGGCCAAGAGGCCGACTTGATCCAGCAGCCCCTCGATCTTGCGGGGGAGGCTGCTCTTCTCGATTCCGTTGAGTCGGGCCACGTACGCCAGGTTCTGCTCGGCGGTCATGTCTTCGTAAAACCCGACACTCTCCGGCAGGTACCCGACCAGCCGCTTCACCTGCAGCGGCTCTCGGGCCGGATCATGCCCGCAGACCCGGGCCGTCCCAGAGGTCGGCTCGCTCAGTCCCAGGAGCATCAGGAGCGTGGTCGTCTTTCCCGCGCCGTTCGGGCCCAGGAAGCCGAAGATCTCCCCCTGCTTGACATCCAAGCTGAGGGCATTGACCGCGATCTGGGTCCCATACCGCTTGGTCAGCTCGTGCGTTTCGATTGCCAGTACCATGGCCCCCTCACCGCCGTCCCAACCAGGCGAACAAACCCCCCATACCCCCGATCACCAGGGCGATGAGGCCCACGCCGATCCATCCCCACGCCGTCGGAGCCTTCACCGTCACCCGCAATTCGATGGTCTTGCTGGACCCTTTCTCGCCGTCGGCCATGAGACCCACCGAGTAGTCACCGACCAGGGAGGTCGCTGAGGGGGTGATGGTGGCCTCGACCTGCTTGAACGCCCCGGGCTCCATGTTCTCGAGCTTCTCGGGTTTGAACTCCACCTTCCAGTTCTCGGGCTTGAACGACGACAGGTTGACGCTGCGGTTCACCGCCGAGCCGGTGTTCTTGACCAGGAGCGACACCGTGGTGGGCTTGCCGGTCACCGCCTCCGTGGACAGGATCCCCGTGGGGGTGGCCGCATCCAGCTTGTAGATGCCGCCGAGCACCACCGTCAGCTTCACCTCGGCCTTCGACTCTCCCGAGCTGATCCGGACCAGGACCGGGTACTCGCCGGCCGTGGCATCCCGCGCGGGCG
The DNA here is from genome assembly GCA_026387775.1 of Candidatus Methylomirabilota bacterium. Taxonomy (GTDB): domain Bacteria; phylum Methylomirabilota; class Methylomirabilia; order Methylomirabilales; family 2-02-FULL-66-22; genus 2-02-FULL-66-22. Next base: position 2,373 of record JAPLLC010000214.1, read on the forward strand.
ACACCGACACGGCCACGGTCTGGTTGCCGGCGCCGCGGATCCGCAGGCTGGAGATCTGCTTCGCCTCGTAGCCGGGCTTGAAGTTGACCTCCCACTTCTCCGGGGCCTGGGCGGCCAGGTTGAAGTTGCGGTCGTTCTCGCTCTTGTTGGCCACCTCCAGCGAGAA
>JAPLLC010000307.1 GCA_026387775.1 Candidatus Methylomirabilota bacterium
ACAAGCTGGACGATCGGCATCCGTACATCCTGCTCGACAGCAACAAGTGCATCCTGTGCGGCCGGTGCGTGCGCTACTGTGGCGACCTGATCGGCGTGCACGCGCTGGGGTTCATCAACCGCGGCTACGAGACGGTAGTGAAGCCCGCGCTGGACAAGACGCTCTGCGAGACGACCTGCATCGCCTGCGGCAACTGTATCGAGGTCTGTCCCACCGGCGCCATCACCTTCAAGGCGACCCTGGACAAGCCCGGGCCGTTCCGCACCGTGCCGTACCGCTCGGTCTGCTCGTTCTGCGGCGTGGGCTGCGAGATCGACGTCAACCACACCGGCCGCGACTTCTTCTACGTGACTGCCACGCCGTCCGACCCGTTCACCGAGGGAGAGCTCTGCGCCAAAGGTCGGTTCGGCACGTACTATGTGGGATCCCGGGACCGGCTCTACGCCTGCACGGTCAAGGGGAAGGGCAGCGTCGGCATGGCCGACGCTGCGGCGGCGCTCGCCGCAGGGCTCCGAGGGATCCGTGACACGCACGGCCTCGACGCGATCCTCTTCCTTGCCTCGCCCCGCGTTTCCACCGAGGCGGCATGGCTCTTCGCGTCGCTGGCGAAGCACTGCGGCTCTCGCTTCGTCTTCCCGGCCGAGGACCTGCGCCGCGCCGCGCTTCCGGATGCCGGCGGGTTATCCGGCCACAACATCTCGACGGCGAAACAGGACGACGTCCTCGGCGCGGGCGTGGTCGTGACCGTCGGCGAGCACGTCTTTGCCTATAACCCGGTGTTCGGGTTCAAGATCCGCCGCGCGGCGCAGAACGGCGCGGCATGGATTCACGTCGGGCCGGCGCCGACGGCGTGGAAGCGCCTGGTGACGCTCCACGTGGACTGCACGGCAGGCGAGGAGGCCACGGCGCTCGGGGCGATCTGCGGAGCCGTCGTGGCCAAGGGGGCCTACGATGCGGAGGGCCTGGCGGCGATCGCCAACGGGCAGGCGTTCCTGTCGCACGTGTTCGGGCAGCCCGGGCCGGGGGTGGCGGAGGCCGCCGCCCTCATCGCCGACGCCTCGAAGCGGGTCGTCCTTGCGGTCAACCAGGACGCTCCCATGGGGAGCGACCACGCCGACGTCCGGTGGGCAGCCGATCTCGCGCTGCTCACGGGACGAACCGGCGGGGCGAAGGGCGGACTCCTTGTCGTGAAGAACGACGCCAACGGGCAGGGGGTCCAGGACATCCTCTACGGCGGCGGCTTCACGAGCGCAGCCGATCTTGAGAAGGCGAAGTCTCTGCTCGCCGCCGGGAAGATCAAGGCGGTTGTTCTGCTGGGTGTGGACCCGGCGGGCATCGATGGCCTCGAGGCCGCCCTCGGCACGGCGCACTTCACGGCGGCGGTCGACATGTTCAGGACGTCTGCGACCGATCGAGCCGACGTGGTTGTCCCGCTGTGCCCGCTCCAGGAAGAGGACGGAAGCGTGGTGTCCTTCGACGGCCGGATCACCACGTTCCGGAAGGCCTTCAAGCCGCTGACGGGGTTCAGCAACGCCGAGTTTCTTGCCGAGGCGCTCGCGCAGGCGGGCGGCGCCAGACTTGACCTTGCCGCGACCCGGGCGGCCATCGCCGGGGCGCTTCCGCTCTATCGAGCACTCGCTGCCGGAGCCCCGACGGCGTACCTCTGCGACGAGGCCGCAACCGCCGGCATCGACAGGGCGTTCCGCATGGCCTCGGTGTCGTCGAGCACGGGCCGTGCGGCGTACCAGTCGGCCACGACGTTCTCACGGGTCGCGGAGGCGAAGGTGCGCGCGGACGTGAGTTGAACGTTCAGCGTTCCACGTTCAACAAGGATGAGACACGTTTCGAAAGCGGGTGTACCCTTGGTGTGACGACTTCCTCTTGTTCCCGTGGCGTCCCGTTTCAATGGAGCGTGGCGCGATGAGGCGAGTCTTGCGCATCCTGCTTGCGGGGGCGGTGTTTGGCCTCTGTCTTGTCGGGCCGGTCCTGGCGGCCGCGCCCGCCGGGCCGACCAACGAGGACTGCCTTGGCTGTCACGCGGACGAGGGCCTGACGAAAGAGGTCAAGGGGAAACAGGTCTCGCTCTACGCGGATGAGGCTGTTCTCAAGGCCTCGGTCCATGGAGGCCTCCAGTGTACCGGCTGCCACGCCGGCATCAGGGAGGTCCCCCACGCCGAAAAGCTTCCGCCGGTCTCCTGCGCTGCCTGCCACGGAAACGCCGCCGGCAAGTTCATCCAGAGCATCCACGGCCGCAAGGACGGCCCGCAGCTCGATTGCCAGAGCTGCCATGGCGCACATGCCGTGAAGCGGGCCGCTCAGCTCGGTGTGGCGGCGTGCGAGAGTTGCCATCAGCCGATGGTCCAGGGGTACCAGGCGAGCGTCCACGGCAAGGCCACGGCCCAGGGCGTGAAAGAAGCCGCCCAGTGCCGGGATTGCCACGGGACGACCCATGAGCTCTTGCCGCAGAAGGATCCCGGGGCGCCCACCAGCCGGGCGAAGATGGCGGAGACGTGCGCCCGCTGCCACGCGGACCGGGCCCTGATCGAGAAACGAAAGATCCCGGTTCCTCAGGCCTTCCAGCTCTACCAGAAGAGCGTGCACGGCCGGGCGGTGGCGGCCGGGAAGCCGGCGGCGACGTGCAACAATTGCCACGCCAGTCACCAGATCCTCCGGGCCAACGACCCAAAGTCCACCGTCTACCGAGAAAACATCCCCAAGACGTGTGGGAGCTGTCACGGCCAGGAGACCAAGGTCTACCTGGAGAGCATCCACGGCACCGCCGTGATCCGGGGCTTCACCAAGTCCCCGGTCTGCACCGACTGCCACGGGGAGCACTCCATCTCCGGGGTCCAGGACCCGAATTCCCGGGTCAGCGTCACCCAGGTGACCAAGACCTGCGCGAGCTGCCACCAGGCGCTGGAGATCACGGAGAAATACGGCCTGTCGGGTAACCGGGTGGCGACGTACCAGGACAG
>JAPLLC010000223.1 GCA_026387775.1 Candidatus Methylomirabilota bacterium
GCCTCCCAGCGGCCCAGGAAGAGGTTCTTGGCGGCCAGACAATGGTACTCGGTGGCGCAGCGGGCCAGTTGGCTGAGGATCGGGTTGTCCCGGTGTCCTTTGAGCCGCGCCCGGATGCGTGGCAAGAGTTGGCGATCGTCGTAATGCTGGGCCGCCGAATGCTCCATGGGGTCGGTCCGGACGGCGGCGGCGACAAAGGCCCCGCCGTCCCAGCCGACGGCGGTGTAAGACCAGAGCGGCAGCCACGGCTGCGGGCTAGGGTACGCGGCGGCTGGGAGCAAGGTTCTGGTATAGCCTGGCGGGAGAAAGGCGGCCACGGTACTGCAGGAGAAACGGCGTCCGCCGATCTGCGCACGCGGCACCATCCGATAAGCGCCCCGCCGAGGGTCCCAGGCCACCGGGTGGCTCCCCGGCATCGTGAAGAGCTTGGAGCCCTCGGGGATCCGGAGCAAATCCTCGGGGGGGACCGGCACCACGTCGGGACCCGATCGGCCGGCCATCCCGAGGAAGGGGGGGACCGGCACCACGTCGGGACCCGATCGGCCGGCCATCCCGAGGAAGGGGTGGTCGAGGATCTGCCCCTCGCTATCGGCGACGAGCAGGTGTGGACTGGATGTCATTTCGATGGTCCTCCGCCGATCACGAGGCGGGCAATTCCCCGATCTGCACGGTGACGGTGCGTCGCTCTTTTTCCCGGAGAATGATCAGCTCGACGCTCTTGCCGATATCGACGTCGGCGATCAGACGCTGCAACTCTCGCGGGTCCTTGATCGGTTTCCCATCCACGCTCAGGAGCGCGTCGCCCACCTTGATGCCGGCGGCCTCGGCAGGGCTCTTTGGCATCACCTGGTTCACCAGGACCCCTTCGCCGGATGTGCCGAAGCTCTTGGCGAGCTCCGCTGTGATCGGCTGAACCCCGACACCCAGCCACCCCCGGGTGACCTTGCCCTTCTTGACCAGATCCGTGATGATCTTGCGGGCCATGTTGATCGGAATGGCGAAGCCGATGCCCTGGCCGGAGGCGACGATGGCCGTGTTGATGCCGATGACCTCTCCCCGGATGTTCAGCAACGGGCCCCCGCTGTTCCCTGGATTGATGGAGGCGTCCGTCTGGATGAAGTTCTCGTACGCGGCGATCCCCACCTCGGATCGCCCGGTGGCACTCACCACACCCACCGTGAGCGTGTGGTCCAGGCCGAAGGGATTCCCAATGGCGATGGCCCATTCTCCGACGCGGAGCGCATCGGAATTCCCGAGCTTGGCGACGGGCAGATCCTTCTTGGTGTCGACCCGGATCACGGCCAGGTCGGTCTTGGGATCCGCCCCCACGACCGTGCCCTTGGCCTCGTGTTTGTCGGAGAACTTCACGCTGATCTCGTCGGCGTCCTTGATGACGTGATTGTTCGTCAGGATCAATCCGCCCTTGTCGATCACGACGCCGGAGCCCAGGCTTGTCTGTTGACGCCGCCTGGGCATTCCTTCGAAGAATCGGTCGAAGAAATCTCGGGAGAATGGATCGTTACCGAAAGGTCGAAAGAGCTCGTTGGGTGTTCGGCCCTTCCCCGAGGAGACCGTGCTGATGTTCACCACCGAGGGCGTGACCTGCTCCGCAACCGCGATAAACGGGTTCTCCGGCGGGGCGGCGTCCTTTTCGCCGGACCCGGTCGGGGCCGAGAATCCGCTGGGCACCTGCCATGCCGGGGCGCCGCCTGGCTTGGTGAGGGTGCCATGGATGTAGATCCCCAGGCAGAAGAATGCCATGCCATACACGGCAAGGGCCAGGAGCTTGAACCATCGAGAATTGTACATGTTTTGCTACCCATCCGAGACTGACGCAACGGTACGCCGTTATTAAATGCCAGCTACGGCGCTGTGTCAACACGAGATATTCCTAGACCTGGCCTGCCGTGGCTATGGAGGGATCGGATCCAGGGGGAGATACGGATTGTGGGGAGGCTGGAAGAAGAATAGCCTCCGGATTCGATTAAAAGACTTGACAGCATGTGGCTCAAGTTTTATATTGCCTTAGATATGATTGTTGTGGCAATTCAAGTGCTGATTCTCAGCCGATTCACATCGTCATTTAGACAGGAGGAATAGCCGTGGGGAAAGTGATTGGCATCGACTTGGGGACAACGAACTCGGTAGTATCCGTGATGGAGGGTGGCGACCCCGTAGTGATCACGAATACGGAAGGTGGTCGCCTGACCCCTTCCGTGGTGGGGTTTACGAAGGAAGGGGAGCGCTTGGTGGGCCAGGTGGCCAGGCGGCAGGCGATCACCAATCCCGAGAATACCGTTTTCTCGATCAAGCGCTTCATGGGACGTCGCTACGACGAGGTGAGCCACGAGATCAAGCTGGCGCCCTATAAGGTCGTCCGGGCGGCAAGCGGGGATGCCAGGGTCGAGGTCCGCGGGAAAGAATACTCGCCGCCGGAGATCTCGGCCTCGATCATTCAGAAGCTCAAAGAGTCGGCGGAGGCCTATCTTGGGGAGAAGGTGACCCAGGCAGTCATCACGGTCCCAGCCTACTTCAACGACAGCCAGCGGCAGGCCACCAAGGACGCCGGGAAGATCGCTGGTCTGGAAGTCCTCCGGATCGTCAACGAGCCGACGGCGGCCGCGCTGGCGTATGGGCTGGACAAGAAGAAGGACGAGAAGATTGCCGTCTTCGACCTGGGGGGCGGCACCTTCGACATCTCGATCCTGGAGCTGGGCGACGGAGTCTTCGAGGTCAAATCCACCAACGGGGACACGCACCTGGGCGGAGATGATTTCGACGATCGGGTGATTCACTGGCTGGTAGACGAGTTCAAGAAGGACCAGGGGATCGACCTCAGCAAGGACCGCATGGCCCTCCAGCGTCTGAAAGAGGCGGCGGAGAAGGCGAAATGCGAGTTGAGCACGACGCTCGAAACCGAGATCAACCTGCCGTTCGTCACGGCGGACGCCTCCGGGCCCAAGCACCTGAATCTCAAACTGACCCGGGCGAAGCTGGAGCAACTGGTGGATGACCTGATCCAGCGGTCGATCGGCCCATGCCGCCAGGCGTTGAAGGACGCCGGGCTGACCGGTAGCCAGGTCGACGAGGTCGTGCTGGTGGGCGGCCAGACGCGGATGCCGAAAGTCCAGCAGGCGGTCAAGGACTTCTTTGGAAAGGAGCCGCACAAGGGGGTCAACCCGGACGAGGTGGTGGCCGTCGGTGCGGCCATCCAGGCCGGGGTCCTGGTGGGCGAGGTGAAGGACGTGGTGCTCCTGGACGTCACGCCACTCTGTCTGGGCATCGAGACCCTGGGCGGGGTCATGACCCGGCTGATCGAGCGGAATACCACTATCCCCACGAGGAAGAGCGAGATCTTCACCACCGCGGCGGACAGCCAGACCAGCGTGGAGATCCATGTCCTCCAGGGCGAGCGGGAGATGGCCCGGGACAACCGGACCCTGGGCAAATTCCATCTGGTCGGCATCCTGTCGGCGCCGCGCGGCGTTCCGCAGATCGAGGTCACCTTCGACATCGACGCCAACGGGATCGTCAACGTGTCGGCCAAAGACATGGCCACGGGCAAGGAGCAGGCCATCACCATCACGGCCTCCTCCGGCCTGTCGAAAGACGACATCGACAAGATGGTGAAGGACGCCGAGCGCCACGGCGAAGAAGACAAGCAGCGGCGGGCCGATATCGAGACGCGGAACCATGCGGACACGCTGGTCTACAACACGGAGAAGATGCTGAACGAGAACCGGGAGAAGATCCCGGTGAGCGACATCAAGCCGATCGAGGACGCGCTGGCGGAGACCAAGGAGGCGCTCAAGACCGAGGACATGGGCAAGATCCGCTCCGCGATGGAGACTCTGACCAAAGCCTCGCACCGGCTGGCCGAGGTGATGTACAAGCAGGCCAAGGAGAAGCAGGCGACCGCCGGGCCGGGCGAGGGCGAGCAGGCTCAGGCCAAGCCGAGCGGAGCCGCCGAGGGGGATGTCGTGGACGCGGAGTTTGAGGACCTCGGCAAGAACAAGAAGTAGGGTATGCCGCCGGGAGCGCCGCCGCAGCGGGGCGCTCCCCCCCATCCGGAAGGCTGGCGGCAGGGAGGACAGCACCGATGGCCGTGGTGAAGTGGGATCCGTTCCGGGACCTCATTTCCATTCAGGATCGGATGAACAGGCTGTTCGAGCAGACGCTCTCCCGCTCGCGGGGAGAGGAGGGGGCGGCGGCCGCCACCTGGACGCCGGCGGTGGACATCTACGAGACGCCGGACACGATCGTGATCAAGGCGGATCTGCCGGGGGTCGTGCGAGAGGATATCGAGATCCAGATTGACGACAACACCCTCACGCTCAAGGGGGAGCGGCGTTTCTCCAAAGACGTCCAGGAAGAGAGCTATCTCCGGATCGAGCGGACGTATGGCAGCTTTCACCGCTGCTTCACCCTGCCGGCCACCATCCAGCAGGAGAAGATCCGGGCCGTGTGCCGGGATGGCGTCCTGGAACTCACTCTCCCCAAGGCGGAGGGATCGAAGCCGAAGCGAATCGCCATCGAAGTGCGCTAGAGGTTGGGGCCGCTGGGCTCCCCTGGCGCGATGGATCCTTAGTGGAGTCATGAAGGCCGACCGGCCCGTCGCCTTCGAAGGTCACTCATGGCAAAGCGCGATTACTACGAGGTGCTCGGCTTGAAGCGAGGCGCCCCGCTGCAAGAGATCAAGCGCGCCTATCGAAAACTGGCGCGGAAATACCACCCCGACGTGAATCCGGGCGACAAGACGTCAGAGGGCAAGTTCAAGGATCTCGCGGAAGCCTACGAGGTTTTGAGCGACGCCGAGAAGCGCCGCCAGTACGATGAGTTCGGGCACGACGGGCATGCTCGAGCCCCCGGTGGGCCGCAGCCGGGCGCCGGGTTCGGGGGGTTCGACTTCAGCCGGGCGAACTTCGGCTCCGGGGGATTCGGCGATCTGGGGGATGTCCTCTCGGATCTCTTCGGGGGACGGGGCGGCCCGCAGACGGAGAGTCCGGGCAAGGGGGAGGATCTCCACTACAGCCTGGATATCAACTTCGAGGATGCGATCCGGGGGGTCTCCACCGAGGTCACGCTGCAGAAGCACGCGTCGTGCGGCGCCTGTCGCGGATCGGGCGCCAAGCCGGGGAGTCCGCTGGAGCCCTGCCCAGACTGCGGGGGGAGCGGCCGGCGCGGCGGCCGGGGGTTTCGGCGACCGGCCGAGGCCTGTCCCCGCTGTCATGGGAACGGCAAGATCAGCCGAGAGGCCTGCGGAGCCTGTGGCGGGCGGGGCACGACTTTCGGGAGCGAGCGCATCGCGGTCAAGATCCCTCCCGGCGTGGATACCGGTTCGCGCATCCGGTTGCAGGGAAAGGGCGAGCCGGGTCGGAACGGCGGCCCGGCAGGCGACCTGTACATCGTCACGCGCGTCCGGCCCCATCCGGTGCTGGAACGGAAGGGGGACAATCTCCACCTGGAGATCCCGATCACGATCACCGAGGCGGCCCTGGGGTCCCGCATCGAGGTCCCCACGGTGGACGGGATGACCACCATGCGGGTTCCCCCCGAGACGAGCAGCGGTCAGGTGTTTCGCCTGCGGGGCAAGGGGGTGACGCAAAGGGCGGGGGGCAGGGAGACCAGTTCGTCACGGTCAAGATCGTGGCCCCGAAGAACCTCGACGCGCGATCGCAGGAGATCCTGCGGGAGTTCGCGCGCCTGAACCCCGACGACCCGCGCCCCCGGGCCCACTGAGGAGCCCGCGCGGGTTCCGAGGACTGGTTGAGCGACGATGCCCAAGACCAAGCGACCTCTCTACATGATCAGCGTGGTGGCTGAGATGTTCAGTATTCACCCGCAGACGCTTCGTGCCTACGAACGGGAGGGGCTGCTGCGACCTTCTCGGACGGACGGGAACACCCGCTTGTATTCCGAGGAGGACCTGGAGCGCATCGAGCTGATCCTGCGCCTCACCAAGGATCTGGGGGTCAACCTCGCGGGCGTCGAGGTGATCCTGAACATGCGGGAGCGAATGGGCGAAATGCAGGGGCGGATGAACGAGATGCTCCAGGAAGTCCTGCGCCGGATGGAGACGGAGATCAAGCACCGGACCGAGTTCGATGCGTCGGGCGAGGGTCTGGTCCCCGTGGGGCGGAAGGGGGTCGTGCGCCGCATCCCGGTCGAGGAAGGCTGAGCCGAAGGGGGTTGGCGAGATGTTGAATGGGCTTAAGACGACGGTTCTGCTGGCGGCGCTGACGGTGCTTTTCGTGCTGCTCGGCGGTATGCTGGGCGGCGAGCAGGGCATGGTGGTGGCGTTCGTGTTCGCCGGCCTGATGAATTTCGTCTCGTACTGGTGGTCTGATCGCATCGTCCTCCGGATGTATGGCGCGCGGGAGGTCAGCGAGGCCGAGGCGCCTGGGTTCCACGCTCTGGTCCGCCGCCTGGCGCAGGGGGCCGGGCTGCCCATGCCGAAGGTGTACATCATTCCGACGGATAGCCCCAACGCCTTCGCCACCGGGCGGGACCCGCAGCACGCGGCCGTGGCGGCCACCGAAGGGATCCTCCGGATTCTCACCACGGATGAGCTGGAAGGGGTGATGAGCCACGAGTTGGGCCACGTGCGGAATCGAGACATCCTGATCTCGACCGTCGCGGCCACGCTGGCGGGTGCCATCATGATGCTGGCCCGGATGGCGCAGTTTGCGGCGATGTTTGGGGGCGGCCGACACAGTGACGACGAGGAAGGGGGCGGCGCGGGTGGGGTCGTCGGCATGATCCTCCTGGCCGTCCTCGCTCCGCTTGCCGCCATGTTGATCCAGATGGCCATCTCGCGGGCTCGGGAGTATGTTGCGGATGCCGCGGGGGCGCAGATCAGCCGGAAGCCCTGGGCCCTGGCGGACGCATTGGAGAAGCTGGAGCGTGCCGCGACGGCCCTGCCGTTGGACGCCCACCCCTCCACCGCGCACATGTTCATCGTCAATCCGCTTTCGGGCGGGAGTCTGATGAACCTTTTTTCCACCCATCCCCCGATCGAGGAGCGTGTGGCGCGGCTGCGCGCGATGCGGATCGCCTGATATGACCTTCGGACGAGCGGGACATCAAGGGTGTGGGCTGATCGCTCGCGCTCTTGTTCTTGCGGCGTGCCTCTTGCCGCTCGGCTGTGCGAGTACCAAGCCGACCGGGCCCCCGGTCCTGCGTCCGAACCCGTATCAAGCTCCGGCATACCAGGTCGTGGGGGACGCGATCGTGGCCTCCCTGGGCGGCGTGTCGGTGACTCTGCGCTGGCTGGATGAAGGAGGGGTCCGGGGATACTATGCCGCCCGGCCCGGTCTGATCCTTCCCTGGCCGGAGGAGCTCTGGAAGGAGGCGCCTCCGACGGTGTTCCTCCTGCGAATCAGCAACCAGACGCGCGAGGAGGTGCAGTTCGACCCGGGGTTGGTGGCCCTGGTAGCACAGGTCGGAGAACGTCAGCGACCTATCCCCTATGAGGAGATGTATATGCGGCTGCAGGAGACCGAGAACGCTCAGGCGCGGCTCCTCAGCCTGCAGGCGACGCTCTTGAGTCGCTTTGTCGTCATTTCCCCGGGCGGTCAGCGGGACGGACTGCTGCTGTTTGCCGCCATCGATCCGGAGGCCAAGCTCCTGATGCTGGACTTGGCCTCTTTCTTCGTCGGAGGTCGGGTGGCCACCGGCCGCTTCGAGTTCCAGGTCGTCCGCTAGACTCTTTTGTCCGCAGATTCCACAAGGGTGCCATGACCGATACGCCTCCCGCCGCATCCCGGGCCGAAACCGCATCGAAGGAAACCTGGCGTGAGGCGTTGTTCAACCGCCGGATGCTGATCTGCATCTTCACCGGCTTCTCGTCCGGCCTGCCTCTGTACGTGTTGATCAATCTGCTGCCGGCGTGGCTGCGCTCGGAGAGCATCGATCTGAAGGCGATCGGGCTGTTCGCGCTGATCCAACTCCCCTACACGTGGAAGTTCCTCTGGTCCCCGCTACTCGACCGCTACGCGGCGCCGCTGCTCGGCCGAAGGCGGGGCTGGATGCTCGTCACCCAGCTTGCCCTGCTTGCCGCCATCCCAGGGTTCGGCCTGCTGCAGCCGAAGCAGGACCTCTGGGCGATTGTCTATCTCGCGACGCTGGTCGCGTTTCTTAGCGCGAGCCAGGATATCGTTCTCGACGCCTACCGCCGTGAGATCCTGCCCGATGCCGAGCTTGGACTGGGCAACGCGATCCACGTCAACGCCTACCGCATCTCCAGCCTGATCCCGGGCGCCCTGTCGCTGATCCTGGCAGACCATCTGCCCTGGCGCAGCGTCTACTGGATCACGGGGCTGTTTATGCTGCCCGGCATCGCGCTCACCTTGGCGGTGGCGGAGCCGCGGCTCGCCCGCGCCGCGCCGAAATCGCTGGCCGAAGCGCTGGTCGAGCCGATCCGCGAATTCCTTCGCCGCGGCGGCTGGCGCCCGGCGCTGCTCGTGCTGCTGTTCATCTTTCTCTACAAGCTGGGCGACAGCATGGCGACCGCCTTGGCCACGCCGTTCTACATCGACATGGGCTTCACCAAGTCGGAGATCGGGCTGGTGGCCAAGAACGCAGGGCTGTGGGCCAGCGTCCTGGGCGGCATGCTGGGTGGGCTGTGGATGCTGCGGATCGGGATCAACCGCGGGCTGTGGCTGTTCGGGGTCGTGCAGGTCGTCTCGATCTTCGGCTTCGCGTGGCTCGCCCACGTGCACCGCCCGGACACAGGGCTGCTGGCGGGCGTGATCGCTTTCGAGGCGCTGGGCGTGGGGCTGGGGACGGCCGCTTTCACGGCGTTCATCGCCCGCGCCACCGACCCGCGCTACACGGCGACGCAGTTTGCGTTGTTCACGAGTCTCGCCGCGGTGCCGCGCACGCTGGTCAATGCCTCGACCGGCTGGATCGTCGAGCAGACCGGCTGGCTCCATTTCTTCCTGCTGTGTGGGCTGCTGGCGCTGCCCGGGATGGTCCTGCTGGTGCGCGTCGCCCCTTGGAACACGCCGACGGCGCGCTCACGGGATGCGTCCGCGGCGTGCGGGTCGACCGACTCCCGCTCGTAGTCTGAGGTGCGGAAGAAGCGCTCGGA
>JAPLLC010000043.1 GCA_026387775.1 Candidatus Methylomirabilota bacterium
ACTGGTAGATGGCGTACTCCAGGTCACCTCGGGCGAGGGCACCGACCCCTGCGTTGTATCGCTGCAGCGCCTCCTCGGTACGGGCATTCGGGGGGGATTCCGCCGCGCCCGCGCCCGTGGCGAGAAGGAGGCACAGGAGCGGGCCGGCGAGCCAGCGACTCACGGCTTCCTCTCTTCGGTCGGCGGCTCCGGCCGCGGCGAGCGGACGAAGGCCGGCTCGGCCGCCAGGATGGGAACGTCTTCCCTGAGCGCCAGGGCGATGGCGTCGCTGGGGCGCGAATCCAGGACCAGCTCTTGCCCTTGAGCCTCAAGGACCAGACTCGCGTAGTAGGTGTTCTCCCGCATCTGCGTGATGACGACGCGCTTGATCGTGGCCTTCAGACGATGGATGACCTCGATCAACAGGTCATGGGTGAGGGGGCGGGGCGGCCGCAACCCCTGCAAGGGGATGGCGATGGCGTTGGCCTCGACCGGCCCGATGAACATGCTGAGCTCCCGCTTGCCCTGCTTGGTCCGGAGGAGCAGCATGGTGGTGCCGGACTGGGGATCGCCCTGCACCCCCAGGACTTCCATCTCATAGGTGGCCGCGGCGGCGGGCGGGCTCTCCGCGGATCGGGCCGCCGCAGGCAGCATCACGACGGCCAGTGCGAAGGCGGCCGGCGGAGCCCACATCCTGCATCGCATCGGTATCCTCCCGGGGCGCGGGCCGCGTCAGAAGAACTTGACCAGGACCCGCTCCCCCTTCTCGACAAGGTCCACGTTGGCCGGAATCTCGATGTACCCTTCGGCGTTCGCCATGGACGTGATCGCCCCCGACTGCTTGAAGACGGGCACGACCTCGCCGTTCTCGATCCGGACCGGGAGATACTGGTGGCGACCGGTGGTGGACGTGTACCGGCGCGACATGGGCAGCTCGAGCCCCGCGGACCGGACGGCCTCCGGAAGCCGGCCCAGCTTGCGCAGGACCGGCAGCAGGAGACCGTATCCATTGGTGAGGCACGAGGTGGGATAGCCCGGCATCCCGAGGACGAGCTTCCCCTCGATCACGCCGCAGAGCGTCGGCTTGCCCGGCTTGACGGCGATCCCGTGGAACTTGACCTCCCCCATCGACTCCACCGCCTCCACCATCACGTCCCGCTCGCCGACCGAGCTTCCCCCCGAGAGCACCAGGACGTCGCACGACAGCGCCTCGTGCACGGTGCGTCGCACGTCCTCCAGCGTGTCCAGCATGGTCGGAAAGAGCCTCGGCAGCCCTCCCGCCTCCTGAATCAGGGCGGCCAGGGTGTAAGTGTTGATGTCGTAGATCTTCCCCGGGGTCAGGGGTTCCCCGGGCGTCACGATCTCGTTGCCCGAGGGAATCACGGCCACGGTCGGCTTCGCCACCACGGCGACCTGGGTGAGCCCCAGGGCGGCCAGGACGCCGATCTTGCTCGGGTCCAGCCGGGTGCCGGGCGAGAGGACCTCCACCCCGGTCTGGATGTCCTCGCCCTGCGGTGAGGCGTTCTGGCGCGGGTAGACCGGCTTGTAGATCTTGATCGTGCCCGGCTCGGCGGCCTCCACCTCTGTGTCCTCCACCATGACCACCGCGTCCGCCCCGAGGGGGATGGGAGCGCCCGTGGCGACCTGGATGCAGGTGCCGGCCGTCACCGCGCCCGAGGCGATGTCGGCGGCGTGGACCACCTCGAGCAGGCGAAGCCGGACGGGCTTGAAGTTCCCCGCCCCGAAGGTGTCCTGGGCGATCACGGCGTAGCCGTCCATGGACGCCCGGGGGAAGGGGGGGACGTCCATGGCCGCCACGATCGGCTCGGCCAGGACCCGACCCGCGGCCTCAAGCAGCGGCACCCGCTCCGTTCGCGCAAGGGGGCTGACGTTCTCCAGGAGGATCCGCATCCCCTCCTCGAGCGAGAGGAGCGCCTTCAAGGGTTTCATGGCCATGGCAGGTCTCCTGAGACACAAGTGCCCCGGGCGCTCACGCCAGGGGCACGGACGAAAAATCCCACGTTCCTTCCGACGTCAGCCGAGGCGTCCGGGATGGGACGTCGGAGGCTCCCGGCCGGCTATTACGGATTGATGCAGCGGACCAGCCGCCAGCCATTCATCAGGTTGACCCGGTGCATCTGATCCGGCGAGAGCGCGACGCGCTCCAGGAGCGGCATCAACTTCAGCTCGGTGTTGAAGCCGATCTTGGTACAGACCGGGGCCAACAACCTCTCGAACATCCCGATGACCGGATTTTCGCTCTTGAAGTGGTTGAGGATCACCAGGTGGCCGCTGGGCTTGCAGACCCGCCGCATCTCGAGGAGGGTCTTCACCGGGTCCGGCACCGCGCTGATCACGTAAGTGGCAATCACCCGGTCGAAGCTGTCGTCGGGAAAAGCCAGCTTCGATCCGTCCATCACCATCAACTTGGTGTTGACCATGCCCAGTGTCAGGACTCGCTCCTCGGCCTTGCGGAGCATCTCTTTCGAGATGTCGATTCCCGTGACGTTGCAGTCGCGGGAGTAGAGAGGGAGATTCAGCCCGGTTCCCACCCCGACCTCGAGGACGCGATTCCCCGGCCGGATCTCCAGAAGGTCAACGGCCGCCACCCGACCAGGATAGAAGATCTTATCGAAGAGAAAGTCGTAGACAGGCGAAAGGATGGCATAGGCCCGATTGATCGTCTCGTAGTCCATCATCGTTGCAGACCTGTCTTCCTTCCCTTGTGGGTGATTCGAGTCGAGAGCGTCTGGTTGGGACGACGGAAGCCTCCCCTTCAGGCCGGCGGATTATATCCGCATATCGGCCCTGACAACAAGCTTTTTTCCCCGAACCGGAACCGGCGGTCCTCGGCCGATTAGAATTGCGAGCTTTGCCGTCCCCGGCGGGCGGAGACGACGGAGACGGGAGCCATGACCCGGATTGTTCAGGAACGGCTGCGCCTCACCCCGAAGGCGCGAGCGAGCGGAGCCGGTAGGTCGGGCGGGGATGATCCGGCAGGGACGGCATCGTTGATGCCCCCACGCCGGTGGTCACCAGGACCGAGTCGAGGCCGAAGTCGTTGGCTCCCCGAATATCCGTCTCCAGTTGGTCGCCGAGCATCACCATGTCCCGGGTGCCGCTCCGGCGAAGGGTCTCGGCGAATATCGCGCTGTTGGGCTTGCCGAGCCGCGCAAAGCGCAGGTCGGGGCGATCGGGATACCGGAGCTGCAGCGCCGCTTCGAGGATCAGGGCGAGGCTCCCGCTCGCCATCCTAAATCGATGCTCACCGGCCGGGTAGATCAGATCCGGATTGGGCAGGACCAGATGGACTCCCTCCTGCCGATCGAGCTTCTGGAACAGGACCGTCAGAAGCGCGTCCATCGTGTCGCGGAGCGGGAACCCGGCGTCGTCGCCCATCACCAGGACCTCGAAGGGGTCGCCAAGGGCCACGGGGCGCCCACCGGCGAGCTCGACATACCGCGCGGTGTCCGCGGGCCCCAGGACCACACAGCGGGCGCCGGCGAGGTGGTGGTCGGCGAAGTGGGCCGTGAGCAGCTCACCGGATGTGACAATCCGTTCGGGATCGACGGCCAGCCCGTATGTATGGTACTTGCGGGCGGCCGTGGGCGGCAGCTGCGAGGCATCGTTGGTCAGGATGTAATAGGGTTTGCCCAGCCGATCGAGCTTCCGGAGCAGCTCCACCGCCCCGGCCAGGGGGCCTGCCGCATCGACCAGGACCCCGTACGCGTCGAAGAGCAGGACCCCGTAGCGGGCGATGACCGCCTCGATGGTGATGTCCGGTATCCCGATCACACCCCGCTCCTTTTTCCTGCCGACTAGACTGTAGTCCCAAACCGGACGGGAAGCCTGGCGGAACGACTCTGATGGTCCCGGTAGAGGAGGTACCCGTGGTCGCGTCCGAACTCGAAGAGGCGCCGCGTCAGCTCCACGTCCGCCTTGCAGTACTCGATGACCTTGTCCCGCTCCCCGGCCTTCCACCAGACCAGACTCTGGAGCCCGTCCGCCAGCTTCGGGGCGCCCAGCGTCTCCTGGGCCAAGTGGCCCAGGCTCAGCCGGAAGCCAAGAGCCGCGTGAACTTCCTCCAGCATGTCCAGGGTCGGCAGGGCCGCGTAGTCCAGGTCGCGGTATCCCCGGAGGACGGAATAGTCGAAGCGGCGAATGTTGAACCCGATGATGAGCGCGGCCGCGGTGAGCTCCGCGCAGAGGGCGCCCACCTGATCCTCGGTGTACACCCGCACCTCGCCGCTCGTGAGGTCCTGCGTCACGGCCACGGCCAGGCCCATCCGGTCGGCCCTGTCCCAGCCGCCGACCTCCTCCGCGCTTCGCTGGGTCTCGATGTCCAGCACCAGGACGCGCGGGGCCGCGGGGAGCGAGGCGGGGACGGGGGCGCCGAGCCGACGGGTCTCGCCGGAGGCGGCCACCGCCGCGGGGGCGTCGGCCGCAAGCGGCGGGGGGACCTCTATCAAGTTGAGGAGTCCCTCCAGCGTGAGGATCGCGGCGGCCTTGTCCAGCGGCTTGTTCCCCGACCCGCACTTGGGCGAGTGGATGCAGGAGGGGCAGCCCGCCTCGCACGGGCAGTCCCGCAGGAGAGCCAGGGTGTGGGCCAGGAGCTCGTCCAGGACCCGGTAGCAGCGATCCGCCAGGCCGATCCCCTCGGGGTAGCCATCGTAGACGAAGATGGCCGGCCGCCCCACCTGCGGGTGGAAGGTGGTGGAGATCCCTCCGACGTCGGACCGGTCGCAGAGGGCGAAGAGCGGGAACAGGCTGATCATGGCGTGCTCGATGGCGTGGATCCCGCCCATGAAGTGCAGCCCCCCGGGGGGTGCCTGCTTCACGTAGTCGCGGAGCGCTTCGGGCACCTCCAGCCAGAATCCCTGCGTCTCGAACGTGTTCGGGGGCAGATCGAGGGGATAGCTCCCGATCCGATCCTGGCCGAAGATCCGCCGCTTCTCGTAGCCGGTGATCCGCTCGGTGACCTTGAGGCGGCCCAGCCGGGCCACGGTCCCCTTGACCTCGCGGAACTCCTGGCAGTGGAGGATCTCCGTCTCCTTCTCGCCCGAGGTCTGGGTGTAGTAGTCCACCTCCACCGGCCGGGCCTGGATCTTCTTCTGGACGAGATCGAGACCCGTCACCTCGAACTGCTGCCCCTGGTGGAGGTAAATCGCCCCCGGGTGGCACTCGCGCAGCGCGCGGAAGCCGTCCACGCTGCCGATGGTCTTCCCCGCCGGGTTCAGGATGGCGAAGGACTCTCCCATCGAGCGAATGCTGATCTCGCGGGAGGGATTGCGGCGGCGCGCGTACCACTCGGTCCCGTCTCCGCTCTGGACCAGCCGGCGCTCCGCTTGCAGCTCCGCGATCCGCTGGGGAAGCCCGGCGCCGTAGATCTGGGCGTCGGCCGGCCGCAGGGGGACCTCGGCCGCGGCGGCCACCAGGTGGTCGGTCAGGATCCGCCGGTTGCCGGGATCGATCACGGCCGCCTCGGGGCGGCGCGCGAAGAAGTCCTCCGGGTGGCGCATGAAGTACTGGTCCAGGGCGTCGGGGAGGGCCACCAGGATGATCAGGGCCTGCTGGCCGGCCCGGCCCACGCGCCCCGCGCGCTGCCAGGTGCTGGCGATGCTGCCCGGATACCCCACCAGCAGGCAGGCATCCAGCCCGCCCACGTCGATCCCCAGCGCCAGGGCCGAGGTGGAGACCACGCCCAGCAGCTTCTCCTGGAACAACCCCTGCTCGATGGCCCGCCGCTCCTCCGGCCGGTAGCCCGCCCGGTAGGCGCGGAGCTTGGATGCGAGCTGCGGCGCCGCCTGGTGCGCCCACATTGTGATCAGCTCCGCGATCTTCCGCGCCTTGGCGAAGGCGATGGTCTTGTAGCCCCCCTGGATGCAGGCGAGGAGGAGGTCGGTCGCCTCGCCATAGGGGCTCCCCGCCGGGTTCACGAAGACGAACCGCTTCCCCCGGGCCGGCGACCCGTCCCGGTCCACCAGGGCGAACTCCCGGGCGGCGAGGGCCCCCGCGAACTCCGCCGGGTTGCTGATGGTGGCGGACGAGGCCACGAACTGGGGCCGGCTGCCGTAGAATGCCGTCACGCGGGCGAGCCGGCGCAGGACGTGGGCCACGTGCGACCCGAAGATCCCCTTGTAGGTGTGGAGCTCGTCCAGGACCACGAACCGGAGCCGCTCCCAGAACGCCTTCCATTGCGCATGGTAGGGCAGAAGCGACAGGTGCAGGATGTCCGGGTTGCTGATCAGGATGTGGGGCGGGTCTTCCTTGAGCTGCGCCCGGCGGTGCGTCGGGGTGTCGCCGTCCAGGATCTCGGCCCGGATGGCGGACCCGGGGGGGATGAGCCGGCGGAGCGACTTGAGCTGGTCCTGCTCCAGGGCCTTGGTGGGAAAGAGAAAGAGGTCCCGCGCCTCGGGGTCCGTGAGGAGCGTCTCCAGGACGGGGAGCTGATAGCCCAGGCTCTTCCCCGAGGCCGTGCCCGTGACGATCAGGACGTCGCGGCCGGCGCGGGACTGGAGGATCGCCTCGACCTGGTGGGTGTACAGCCGGTCGACGCCGGCCTGGCGCAGCGGCTCGCAGAGCGGCTCGGGCAGGGGTGGATCGAGGTCGGCGAAGCGCGCCTCGCGGGCGGGGATCTCTTCGACGTGGACCAGGTGACCGCGGCTCCTCCCCCGGTGGACCAGCCCCTGGAGGAATCCGTCCAGGGCCGGGAGATCGTCGCCCCCGGGGAGGAGCCGGGCGGGCGGACGCGTCACGCCCGCTCCAGCCTCACCCGCGCCCCGGAAGAGAC
This sequence comes from Candidatus Methylomirabilota bacterium, assembly GCA_026387775.1. Taxonomy (GTDB): domain Bacteria; phylum Methylomirabilota; class Methylomirabilia; order Methylomirabilales; family 2-02-FULL-66-22; genus 2-02-FULL-66-22. The sequence goes on from JAPLLC010000043.1 coordinate 6,770, forward strand.
TGCCCGGAAGACCGTGGCGTCGCCCGTCACCGTGCCGATGATGTTCACCGGGCTGGCGGCGCGGGGCCGCTCGTCGGTGCTGGCCGGCGTCCGGCCGTAGAAGATGCAGAAGGCGGTGCCCGGCGGCCAGTAGCCCAGCTCGCCCACGGCGACCAGGTCGCGGGCGTCCTTCTCCTGCTTCGCGTCCACCGGGATGGAGAAGTAGATCTCGTCCCCCCAGGTGTTGCCGCGCTCCTCGATGGGCAGGGCCTCCCAGATCTTGGTGGCGGTCGGCGATTCGTTCAGAACCGCCTCGGCCTGGACCTTCCCCGCCGTGATGCGAATCTTGCGCTCCATGGCCATACGACACCCCTCTCGGTTAAACGACCTCGGGAAATCTATCGCATTCAGGGAAGGGGGTCAAGTCGGGCGATTGGAACAACCGGAGTGGTGTGCCGGCACCGAACGGCAACGCCGAACGGCAGTTTGACAGATATGCCTGCGTGATGCATATTCATGCATATGAGAACCACATTGAACATCGATGATGCTCTGCTGCACAAGGCCGCCAAGCTCGCAGGCGTAGAAGAGAAGACCGCCCTCGTCCGCCTCGGACTGGAATCTCTGAGAGCGTCCGCACTCTGGCCGACCTGGGTGGCCCCGAGAAGAGTCTGTCGCTCGTCCGGCGGCGACGCGCCAAGAAGGCAGCGTGATTCTGGTTGACGAGGCCCTCGTCACACGGCAGCTTGGATCGGTATCACCTGGATCGCATTCTCGACCGATTTGACACCCTTGACCGATCTCAAGACCTTTTCTGCTTCGGCTTTTCCCCCCTCCGTTTCCACACTGCCGCTCACGCGGACCTTCCCGGGCTCCACCACGGAAACGGACAGTGAGGAGGCGAATCCCTGTCCGAAGGTCGCCGCAATCAGGGCGGCCTCTGCTCTGCTGGCCAGGGCCATCATTTCCAAGGATCTGATGGCATCCACGGAAGCCTCGGAGATTTCCGGGGAGCGGGCCATATGGAGCACCGTGCTGACCGCCAGATCTACACTCAGCTTGTCCATGTTGAGGACGAGGTCGTACCGCTCGGGATCCTCCCAATCCGCCCCGAAGGCGAACTTGACGAACGCACTTCGTTCATCGTCACCGCGTTTGATCGCGCGTGCCGCCGCTTCTCGGTTGAGCCCCTGGTCCATCAACGTGTGAATGCATTTTTCCGGGGAGGCAGTCACCCTGACATGCAGGGCACACGGGAAGTCCCGTAAGAGGATGTGACTTCCCCTGCCCAGGAATACCGCATCTCCCTGTTTGGCCAACTCATAGATGACCGAGTAGAGCCGTTCGAGGTCGACCATGGGTCGCTGGGAAAAGATCCGCTGAAAGATGGGCGGCGCCTTGTCATCGACTTCCCTGACGCTTTCCAGGAAGCCCAGCTCCTGGGCCATATGGTTGATGGCTTTTGTGTCGTAGAGCCGATAGCCGAGCTCGCTCGCCACCCTCTTTGCGATTTCCGATCCATTGGTCCCCATCTTCCGAGAAAACGTGATCCATTTCATGGCCTGACCTCCTGAATTGGGGATACTCCCGCCGGGGGCTGGGTGTCAAGCGGAAAGGGGGTGAGACTGCGGGCGCACCGAGCCCCGGACGGTTCGCGGCTTCCCCGTCGGCGAAGCGCGCCTCGCGGGTGGGGATCTCTTCGGCGTGGACCAGATGTCCACGCACCCGAAGCGACCGCCTACCTCCTTCAGGGGCAGGGTCCGTCTGCGGCGATGACTTTGGTCGCAGAATCGGCGGGACGCGCCGTGCCCTGGATCCAGAGACCGAGCCGGACGAGGCGTGCTCCGACCCGCACGCGGAGAAGACGCCGGCTCGAAGCCCCCCGCATGGCGCGAAACCAGCCCCGCCGCTCCAACTGCCGATCCCTCTCCTCTGCGCTTCTGAGGATCTCCCGCACCAGATACTCATCCGCATAGTTTGACATGGTGGCCTCTGGCCCACTTTTCTTGCCGCGCGCCGTCGGCCGACCCGAGTCTGCGAGGACGGGACGGCGCGGCCGGCGAGTATAGCCAGGTGGCGATCCGGATCAGCAGCCGGGCGACTCGCGCGCGAATCGGCGGGCGCAGCGGGGGGCCCCACGCCTGCAAGAGATCGAGCGGGCGAATGGCGTCCCCATCCTGATCCCGAATCACATAGTTCAGCCCGTGCTCTTGCATATCCATCTCCTCCCCGCCTGCGCGACCCTCCGCGCCAGACGAATCGGACTTAGGGTGCGGGGACGGGCTTGCAGCCCTCCCGCGCCTCGGCGAGCAGTGTGCGCAAGGCGCCGGCCATCCGCGCGACCCCCTCGGTGATGCGCTCCCCCTCGGCGATGCGCTCCTCGGGCATGTTGGAGAAGTTGAGCCGAAGCGTGTTCTGGTGGCCTCCCGAGGGGAAGAAGCAGTCCCCGGGGACGAAGGCCACCTCCCGCTCCAGACAGCGCGCCAAGAGCGCTCGGGCGTCCACCCCCTCGGGCAGCTCCACCCAGACGAACAGTCCCCCGTCCGGCCTCGTGAAGCGCACCCCGGCGGGCATCTCCCTCTCCAGCGCCGCGATCATGGCGTCGCGTCGTCGTCGATAGACCTCCCGGATCCTCTCGATGGCGTCGTCGATGTCGTACCGCGCCAGATACGCCACGAGCAGCATCTGGCTGAAGGTGGCGGTATGCAGATCCGTGGCCTGCTTCAGGATCACGAACCGGTGGAGAAGCTCCTCGGGCGCGGCGATCCAGGCCAGCCGGAGGCCGGGACAGAAGATCTTGGAGAAGGTCCCGAGCTGGATCACCTGTCCGTGGGTGTCCAGGGCCTTCAGGGACGGCAGCGCCTCCCCGGCGAAGCGGACCTCGGCGTAGGGGGCGTCTTCGAGGACGGGAAGTCCATGGCGGCAGGCCACCTCCAGCAGCCCCTGGCGCCGGGGGACCGACCAGCGACGCCCCGAGGGATTCTGGAAGTCGGGGACGACGTAGATCAGCCGGGGACGGCGACAACCGGCGAGCCGCTCCTCCAGCGCCTCGATCCGCATCCCCTCGTCGTCGGTCGCGACCTCCACGAAACGGGGCTCGAAGACCTGCGCCGCCTGGATGAAGCCGAGATAGGTGGGGCTCTCGCAGAGGACCTCGTCGCCCGGCTCCAGGAACGCCTTGACCACCAGGTCGAGGCCCTGCTGCGAGCCTGACGTGACCAGGATCTCGTCGGCCGAGACGGCCGCGCCTTGTCGTCGCATGCGGCCCGCGATCCACTCGCGAAGGGGCGGGTGACCTTCGGTCGTGGAGTACTGGAGCGCCTGGGCGCCCTCCGCCTCCAGCATCGCGCCCGCGATGGCCTTCAGCTCCTCCACGGGGAACGTCTCGGCCGCGGGCAGGCCGCCGGCGAACGAGATCACCGAGGGCCGCTGCGTGATCCGCAGGATCTCGCGGATGTCCGAGGCGCGTAAGCTCTGCATGCGTGTGGCGAGATGCATCGTCACGGGGTCACCTCCATGGGGCCGGTGTCTCACACGAGGGCCCGCGTCTCCGCCAGGCGGCCGCGGGTCGGATCGGAAACCCTGGGCAGCCGGCGCACGGCGCGCATCAGCCGGGCCACCCCCTCGTGAATCTGATCGGCTGGACAGTGGGAGTAGCTGAGTCGCACGCGATGCTCCGACCGCTCGTGGACGAAGCAGGGCATGCCCGGAAGGTACGAGACCTGCTCTTCCCCGGCCCGCGCCATCAGCGCCGCTTGCGAGACATCGGGGAGGCGGCACCAGAAGTAGAAGCCGCCGGCCGGCTTGGTCCACGAGACCCCCTCGGGCGCCTCGGCCCGCAGGGCCGCCCCCATGGTCTCGCGTCGGCGGGCGTAGGCCTCGCGTAGACCTCCGACATGGCGGCGGAAGTCGCCCGAGATCAAGAGCCGCTCGATCAGAAGCTGGCTCAGCGTCGGCGAGTGCAGATCGGAGAGCTGTTTCGCCAGGACGAGCTGGTGCAGCAGCGGGCGCGCCGCCGCCACCCACCCGATCCGCAACCCCGGGCTGAGCGTCTTGGAGAAGGAGCTGACGTAGATCACGAATCCGGCGGTATCCAGCGCCTTCAGCGTGGGCGGCGGGTCGCCGTCGTAGGAGAAGTCCTGGTAGATGTCGTCCTCCACCACCGGCACGCGGAAGCGATAGGCCAGCTCCAGGAGCCGCCGTCGCCGCTCCAGGCTGAGGAGCGCTCCGGAGGGGTTCTGATAGGTGGGCAGGGTGTAGATGAACTTGGGGCGGTGCCGCTGGAGCAGCGGCTCCAGCAGATCGACCCGCATGCCGTTTCGATCGACCGGAACCCCCAGCAGCCGCGCCTGAGCCTGTCGGAAGACGTTGAGCGCTCCGAAGTACGACGGCTCTTCCACCACCACGACGTCCCCCGGCTCCAGAAAGACGCGGGCGATCAGATCGATGGCCTGCTGCGAACCGGTGGTCACGAGGATCTCGTCGGGATCGCACGGCGCGCCGCGCTGTCCCATCAGGCCGGCCAGGGCGGCCCGGAATCCGAAGACACCCTCGCACGGGCCCGAGGAGAAGGCCTCGGGTCCCCGCTCGGCGACGAGGGCGTCGAGCGTCTCCCGCATCAGCTTCGCGGGGATCAGGTCGTGGGCGGGGAGGCCGATGGCGAGGATGATGCTGTCCTTCCGCTCGGTGAGGGCGTGCAGATCGCGGATGATCCCCTCCCAGGGCGTGGCGGTCTGCTGCCGCAGAAGCTGCGTCCAGCGCAAGGGCTGCACCTCGCCCGCGGCGGATTCCGGCGCGGCGCTCGGAGGCAGGACGGTCGTCCCCCGCCCGACATGTCCCGCCACCAGGCCGGCCTCTTTCAAGTCCCGATAGGCGTTGAGGATCGTCGTCCGGTTCACGCCGAGGGTCTTCGCCAGCGTGCGCTCCGGGGGCAGACGATACCCCTCTGCGATCTTGCCTTGGCTGATCATGTCTCGATAGTATCGGCTGATCTGTTGGTAGACGGGAACAGAAGACTTCTTGTCGACAGATACATCAACCATTGGAATCTTCCTTGGCCATCGGATTGAGCATGAGACTCTCTTCTCATGCAATATTGGATCGTGCCAATGATATATATATGACCACCAATCGTGTGTCAATGAGCCAATTGGACGATTTCTATATCATCCAATGTGTTTTTGGAGAGCAGCCGGCGCCAATTCCAGATCTTTCCCTTTCTTCCTTGGCCGGGTACCCTGATTCTATCCGCGGCGAATTTGCCTCGGAGGAGGGCGGGGAGGAACGACCCTGCGGGATCTGGGGTCGTTGAGAGAGGGGGAGGAGATGAGGACTGCGCAAACGATTGCTATTGCCGTGGCTCTGATGTTGTCGCTGTCACCTGCTTGGGCGGCTCAGGTGGGTGATCTCGCGGTCCCGATCAAGGAGTATGACGTGCCGACGCCGCAGTCGCGGCCGCACGACCCGGCGATGGCCCCGGATGGGTCGCTCTGGTACACTGGGCAGATGGCCAACAGGCTGGGGCGGCTCGACCCGAAGACGGGGGAGATCAAGGAGTATCCGCTCACGACCGAGGGTTCGGGCCCTCACGGGCTGGTGGCGGACGCGCAGGGGAACATCTGGTTCACCGCGGCCTTCAAGGGATACGTGGGCAAGCTCGATCCGAAGACGGGCGGCGTGACCGAGTACAAGATGCCCGACCCAGGGGCGCGCGATCCGCACACGCCGGTGTTCGATGCGCACGGCATCCTGTGGTTCACCGTGGAGAGCGGGAATTTCATCGGACGGCTCGACCCGAAGACCGGCGAGGTGAGGCTGAAGGAGGTGCCTACGCCCAACGCGGTGCCGTACGGGATCGTGGTCAGCTCGTCGGGGGTGCCATACTTCTGCGAGTTCGGGAGCAACAAGCTGGCGAGCGTCAATCCCACCACGATGGAAATCACCGAGTACTCGCTGCCTGTGGGCGCGCGCCCCCGCCGGCTGGCGATCACCGCGGACGATGTGATCTACTACGCCGACTACGGCCGCGGATACCTGCGCCGGTTCGACACCAGGACCGGCAAGCAGGAGGAGTGGGCCTCGCCGGGCGGCCTCGACTCGAAGCCGTACGGCATCGCCATCACGCCGGATGGCACCGTGTGGTATAACGAGTCGGGCGTGAAGCCGAATACGCTGGTGCGCTTCGATCCCCGGAATCAGACCTTCGCGCGGGAGGCGATCCCCTCGGGCGGCGGAGTGGTGCGCAACATGGTGGCCACTCCCACCGGGCACCTGTACCTGGCGTGCAGCGGAGTGAACAAGGTGGCCGTCGTGGAGACACGCTAGCAGGCTGCTGAAAAAGGCCCATCTGCGGCGTTGGCTTGCTCGGGCACTCGCTGCGGCGTACCCCAGTACGCCTCACTCGGCCCTTCTCGCGCCGCCTTGCATCTGGACCTTTTTGAGCAGCCTGTGCGAAGATGTGTTCTTCAGGATCCTGTTAGACAAACGGTGTATTAGAGGAGATCCCCTTGGATGCATTGGCGGACGCCCCCCCGTCCAAGCGGCACATTTTCCGGCTCAGCGTGTTCTTTGCCGCGATCTATTTCGTCCAGGGCATCACCGAGCCGAACGCGGGGATCGCCAACCAGCCGATCTTCTTCCTGCTCAAGGATGGGCTGCACCTCAGCGCCGCAGGCACCGCCACCTTCCTGGCCATCGTGGGGGTGGCCTGGAACATCAAGCCGCTCTACGGCCTCACCTCCGACTTCTTCCCCCTCTTCGGCTACCGCCGGAAGAGTTACCTGATCGTGACCTCGGCCCTCGCCGCGGCCGCCTGGTTCCTGCTGGGGTCCCAGACCGACTACGCCTACGGGCCGACCCTGCTCATCCTGGCCGTCTGCGGCCTCGGCCTCGCGTTCTCCGACGTCCTCTGCGACGCCGTGATGGTCGAGACGGGAAAGCCGCTGGGCATGACCGGCCGCTTCCAGGCCGTCCAGTGGGGAGCGATCAACACCGCCAGCGTGCTGGCGGGCATCGGGGGCGGCTGGCTGGCCCAGAGCGTCTCGTACCAGCGGACCTTCCTGCTGGTCTCGGTCTTCCCGATTATCAGTCTCGTGGCCACGGCCTACTGTGTCCACGAGGCCCGGACGCGGTACAGCCGCGAGGTGGTGCATCGGACGGCCGCCGCCGTGCGCACTGCCATCGGCTCGCGGCCGCTCTGGGTGGCGGCCGCCTTCATCTTCCTGTGGAACTTCAGTCCCTCGTTCGGCGTGCCGCTGGAATACCACATGGTGGATCGGCTGGGGTTTTCGAAGATCTTCCTGGGTACGCTCGACTCGGTGAGCAGCGCCGCGGCCATCCTGGGCGCGATGATTTTCGGGAAGATCTGCCGGCGCCTGCCGATGCGCCGCCTCCTCAATCTGAGCGTGGGAATCGGCATGGTCACGGCGCTGTCCTACTGGGGGTTGGCCGGCCAAAAGTCGGCGGTCGTCCTCGCGTTCGGGAACGGCATGGTTTCCATGATCGCCAGCCTGGCAACCTTCGACCTCGCCGCCCGCTCGTGTCCCGACAAGGCCGAGGGGACGTTCTTCGCGGCGCTGATGTCCCTCGCCAACATCGGCACGGCCGGCTCGCAGTTCCTGGGCGGGAAGCTCTACGACTGGCTTGGTCTCCAGCCCCTCATCCTGGTGAGCGGCCTCGCCACCGCCGCCTGCTGGCTGATCGTCCCCCTGATCCGGATCGACGACCCGCCAGCTTCTTCGTAAGGGAACAGTCCTCCTGAAGAATCCCGGCTTCCCGCCAAACGGGCTACGCGTGGTGCCCGTACTTGCGAGCGACGCCTGCGGCGAGCGATATGCCGGGGGCCGGCCGGTGGAAGCAACACTCGCAATATACTCAGTGTCATCAGATCATCAGTGGCGATGGCAAGGGCGTCCGCGGCATCCCATTTCCTCTCGGAGTAGGCCATCGGAATAGGCCAGCATAGCCTACGCCAGCCTTGACAGTCATGCCGGGTCAAGCGTAAGCTTCCAACCATTGCACCTCCCCAGTACGACCGATGCAGGAGACTACATGGGGACGGCTCGCGATCGCACTCCACACCGGACTCCCGCACGCGGTCTGGCTCGTCCACAGCCGCCACGTCCCTATGTCCATTCTTCCCCCGCCTTCCTCACCTCCACGCCGCGTCCGTGCCTTACAGGAACACTTCGGGCACGTGGCCGTCACCACCACCTTGAGCTACACCCATATCCTGAATCGCGGCGGCAAAGGGTGCGCGCGGTCCAGCCAACACCTTGTGAGGCCCTGTTCCGGATGCGGCTTGTACGGATCCGCCCAAGACGCCAAACGAAAACGATGCCGTTGACCGAAGAGCCGGTCACTTCAGGGGTTACGGCTAAACGGAGCACCGCAGCATCCGCAGGATAGGCTGACAGGAACTGTCGGCGTTGGGGTTCTTATCTGGATCCAGAGGATCAGTGTTATATGCTTAAAATAAGAAACGGTAATAAATTTCTATCCCTCAAATGGCAGGCAATAGTCCCGCAAAACTGCCTCTGGCAGAAGGAGATAAAATGGCAAGCAATGGTTCCGCAAATTCACCCTTAGATTATAACCCAAAACAGTCGCATCTAACTCTAATGTCTGTCATGTTTGGGGTCGCACTTGGTTTCTGGGTCAGCACAGTGCACGATCTTAAGAATTGGAGCCTGCCGCTGGTCATATCTGCCTTGCTCACGTTAGCCGTAATTATCTGCATTTACTGGTGGTATATTAGTCTCTGCGCTATCTATCCATCTTACACGCTTATCCACTACTCAATTGATTTCGTGATGGTCATAGGTCTTTGCTTTATGTCTAAATCCTGTGGAGATGATACTCATTTCCTGTGGACCGTTGCTTGGGGTCTCCTTGCTGCCTTTGCGTCACTTAAGCTCTGGTTTGGTGTTGGCCCAATCCGTAATCATCCTCGCCCATCGCTCGTATGGCCGCCCAGGGTTGCCGCACCCATAATCTTGATTCTTGCGTTTTATTCGGCCATGTTGATGTACACGTATTCCCAAAACCACGAATCCCCGCCCATTCTGGCATGTATTTTAACCTGGGGACCCGTCGCTGGTGGGATCATCGTTACTCTTGTGGTCGCTTGCAAACATCGTCGATATTTTACCGAGAGTCAGGAAGAGAGTGGGGAAAGACCTGAACGACCCTGAAGAATGCATAAGGGGCGGATTCTGAAGGGGGAGTAGGGGTCAGCCCTTGACAGAGGACAAAGATAAAGCAAAGCACAATTTGATGGAGCAGACTCCTTGTAGTCTCGGCCCATCATGGCGTTGTTGCCGGACGCTCCGCGCCCGGCGGCCGTTATATTCTTGAAGGATTAAGAGTTGATTATGTTGGCGGCAACAATTGAGAGTTATATGACTTTTTTAAGTGTGAAGTATCCTTCCCATTACAAACCATTCTGTAACCGTTTGGATAGCAAACCAGAGAGCGCAAGGGCCGAGGCTGTGACATTCTCTTGGCTAAGGTCTCAGTTTGAAGATGTGACTATTGCCGAAGACGTTGTGACCGGAGGTGCCGACTTTCTCTGCGTATCAGAAAGCGGCAAAATCATAGTCGAAGTTACGTGTGCTGAAAGTGAAGCGGTCGCTACTCAGTCGGGGTGGCCCAATGGCGTTCCAGAGGACGGTTCTGGTGGTTCATTCGGGCTGGTAACACACATACTGAGAACAAAAGCGTCTGAGAAAGCGCCTCAGCTGTCAGGCTACGAAATGCCCCGGGTACTGGCGATCACCTGCGAGCACGTGGTCGCTGACGTTTTGCTAGGACCACTCGGAGCTGAAATGTTTCTTACAAGTGACACTAAAATAGCCGTACCTATAGCCACCGGAGAACCCATCGACGAGAAAACTTTTTTGACAACGGATTTAAAGGATTCTGTTTTTTTTAGGTTCAGTAACGGGATTGTTGAACCATGTAGACAAAGCATATCCTCCATCTTCTTGATTAGTATCCTTGCAGATAAGGTGTTCGTCGTTGGCATTCTCCATCCTCACCCGCAGCATGCGCTTCCGATCAGACTGCTGCCTTCGGTACCATTTCTACGAGTGAAGAAGTGGCCTCCAGAGAACCACGGCATTGAAACCGAATGGGTGATTCATAGCCCTAAACCGACTGAGTTCTATCACCAGGAAGTGGCTTTCAAGGACAAGGAATTGAGAAGCATATAACATAGCTCTTTCAGCGGAGCGCAGAAAACCGCGCCCGCTGAAGAGCCCGTCATATTGCAGAATACATGCGTATTGCGATATTGCTCCTAGCGTTGTTCTGCCCTGCGTCTGGACTCGCTGCCGATGCGAGTGTCGACCCAGTCTTCGGAGCGGCGTGTATGCCAGGTGTACACGCACAACCACACGGACCGTTTGCGGCGTATGTGTTCTGTGATGATGCGCTAGGAACGAACATCGCAATCGCGTATTTAGGACCAGGGATGCCCTCGTTCGAAAAATGGACCCTTACCCGGCGCTTCTGGCAGGACCGGCATTGGGGTGCGGACGTACACGATCTCGGGTGGGTTCCAAATCGAAATCTGTTGGTCGTTACGACGTCGTTCATCTATGGTGAAGGGGCAGTATACTTGCTCGACCTGGAAAGGCAGGAGTTCGTGACTCTTCTCATCCCCGAAGACTGCGGATCGCACATTCTGGCCATCAATGAATCGTCCGTGACTATCGGCTTGAATGATTGCGAGAGCCCGAGTCCATACAGGCGGGTCGTACTCACGTTTCCGCAATGTAACTCACAGTCCCAGCCGGCGCCTAGCGGCGCGGCTGAACGCTAGCTAGGTGTCGCATTGAATAGCATAGTCCGAACGGTGAGGGGGGTTCTTTGCCTAGGTGATGACATCATTCCATTGAAGTTCCATAAACATAGCGGGGTTCATGCTCATCAATTTAGGATTCGGAATGCTTATCCGTACCAGAGTTTCAGCAGTATGCCCGGCTGGCCGTGTGATATATGCCGCGATTCGCAGTGGGAAGAGGTATACCTTCCTTATGCTATATTCCGAAATGAGGTTGAGGCGCTAGCTATTCTGTCACCCCTCGACGGGGAAACGGAACGCGAAGGACGATACATTAGAGTTCATGCCGCCTACGAGGCGGTGGTGCTAGGTCGAGAGGTTGATTGCAGCGCCATAAGGCATTTCTTGGCTCATCCCATTGTTCGACTGACGCGTACTGACGTTCAGGAGTCGATAGTAAGACGATTTGGGCCTACCGGCGTAGATCTGCGGCGTTACCAACACCAAAAGGAATTCTATAGGTGCATAGGTCAAATGCTCATAGCGGTTGAGTGCTCTGTGTATGCAAGAGTGATCTCCGCTTGGGATCAAGTGGTTCTCAGGACACCTAACACACGGCTCAACCCGGACGGCTCCACAGCCGCCGGTTAGCCGGTCCGTTAGGGTGGTTCAGGAGGGTTTGTGGAACCGACCGAGTTTCAAGAAATCGCACACACAGGGGGCCGACTCACCTTCATCTACAAGGAAGGCGGCGGGCTATCGGTCAGGTTGGAGCATAGTAGACCATCTCCAGCAACTGTCTTCCAAGTATGCATTGCCCTGGATGGGCAGATCGTAGACTATGTGGCAATCGGTGGAATCGGATCTCCATCCTTCTACCCCCAGCCTTCTATTTTGGCGTACCTAATCTCTGACCGGGAGGGCAAGTTCGGACAAGAGTGCAAGGTATGCGACTCCTACTTCAGAACCTCAGTTCCGTCTCGCTGGACAGTGTGTCCCTATTGCGGTGATCGACAACGCGGAATCACCTTTCTCACCCAGAACCAGCTGCAGTTCTTGACGAAGTACTTCAACGCGTACGTCGAGGCATCGCAGAAGGGTAAGACCGTGACCGTCGATCTGGACGAAATGGTTGACGCCCTAACTCACAACTCACAATCTTGGGTCTACACCGAGCAGCGGCAACAGTCCGGTCATGCTTGTAAGTGTGGCTGCAGTTACGACATTCTGGGGAACTATGGTTTATGTCCCGCCTGCGGAAGCCCAAATTACGTCGCCTCGTTCGGAAGAACAGTCGCCGGTATAGAAGCGCAGTTCGATGGCGAGCGCATTGACCCGAGAAATGTGCCAGGAGAGATGTTCGCCAGAGTTTTTTCCGAGTTCGAAGCGCTCGGCAACTGTGTTCGAAGACAACTCAGCAGGTTGCCAGCAAACGAAACACGCAGATCAGAAGTTCGAAGGATCAATTTTCAGAGACTTACTGAGGCCGCCGATCTGCTAGAGCGTTGTTTCGCCATCGCTCTTTTTAAGGACATCGCTCCAGCAGAGGTAGAATACCTTAGCCTGATGCTCAGTAGAAGGCATCTCATAATCCATAACGGAGGTAGAGTCGATGAACGCTACCTGCAAATGACCAAGGACTCAACCGTCAGGCTCAACGAAGTCGTCAGGGTGAACCTAGACGATGCCAAGAAAACCCTTTCGCTAATGCGGAAGTGTGGGATAAACATCGTGAACGGGTGGCAGTCAATCAAGTAAGAACCACCCTAATAGTTCAATCCAGCGGGCGCGGACAGGGCGGTTACTTCCTCTCCGTTCATGCCTAGCCTAAGCGCGCTGCTGATCGCCCCGCTCGGTGTCCACTTGACATTCAATCAACCACAACGCGGAGAAGCCGTTGTGCCCACCAACTCGCAGCAGCCGTACCATCCGATCATCTACGTGCGCGGCTTCGCGGCCACGCAGGGCGAGATCGAGGAGACGGTCGCCGACCCGTACATGGGCTTCAACATCGGCTCGACCAAGGCGCGGATGGCGTGGACCGGCGACGTGAAGCGCTTCTTCTTCGAGTCGCCGCTTGTGCGGCTGATGAGCGACCACGGCTACGGCGACGTGTTCGTGGACGGCGAGGACCTCGTGGCAGCCGAGCGGCCCGACTGTGTGATCCCGTACCGCAGCATCATCCACGGCGTAGCTCGCCACGCCCCCGCGGCTAAACCCCTGTGTCCGAGGCGGCGGCGTCAGGCGTGCGTGCTGTGCCGGCTCACCTGGC
>JAPLLC010000160.1 GCA_026387775.1 Candidatus Methylomirabilota bacterium
AGCGGCATTGCGGACGTGGTGGTCTGCGACGGTTTCATCGGGAACGTTGCCCTGAAGATCTCGGAAGGGTTGGTGGAGACGATATTCTCTCTGTTGCGCGAGGAGTTGAAGAAGGACCTGCGTGCGCGCGCAGGCTCCTTCCTGCTGGTTCCCACGTTCCGGCGGTTCAAGCGCCGGATCGACTCGTCGGAATACGGCGGGGCGCCGCTGCTCGGCGTCAACGGGGTGTGCATGATCAGCCACGGCCGCTCGACGGGCAAGGCAATCCGGAACGCCATCCGGGCGGCCGAGGGATGCGTGAACATCCAGGTGATCGCCCATATCCGCGAGGGTGTCGCGCGCGGATAGGCTGCGGGGGACGGGGTCGTCTCTCGGCGGAGGGATGAAGGTCTCATGCCGAGTGCCAGAATCATAGGGACCGGGTCGTACCTGCCTCCGAAGGTGCTGACGAATGCCGATCTCGAGAAGCTGGTGGACACCAGCGACGAGTGGATCCTCACCCGGACGGGGATCGTTGAGCGGCGCATCGCCCCGGAAGAGGAGGCCACCTCGGACCTCGCCCTGCGCGCCGCGCAGGCGGCCCTGGAGGCGGCCGGTCTAGATCCCGTCGATCTGGACATGATCCTGGTGGCGACGATCACGCCGGACATGCCCTTTCCCTCCACTGCGTGCGTGCTGCAGGATCGCCTGGGCGCCAGGCGCGCGGCGGCGATGGACCTCTCTGCGGCGTGCTCCGGCTTCATCTATGGCCTGGGGATGGCCGATGGACTCATCCGGGCCGGGACCGCCAGGACGGTGCTCCTCCTGGGGGCGGAGACCCTGACCAAGGTCGTCAACTGGCAGGACCGGAACACCTGTGTGCTCTTCGGGGATGGCGCGGGTGCGGTTGTCCTGCGGGCCGATGAGGGGGAGCGAGGGATTCTCTCCACGCACCTGTATGCGGACGGGAGCAAGGGGTCGTTGCTGATCCTGCCGGGGTGCGGATCGCGGCACCCGGTGTCGCATGCGGCGGTGGACGCGGGGCTGGCCAAGATGCAGATGAATGGCGGCAACGAGGTCTTCAAGCTGGCCGTGCGGGCGATGGAGGATGCGGCGCTCACCGCGCTCAAGCAGCACGGGCTCGAGGTGAGCGACGTCGACCATCTGATTACCCACCAGGCGAACCTGCGGATCATCAGCGCCCTGGGGCAGCGGCTGGGCGTGCCGGACCACAAGGTGGAGGTGACCATCCGGAAGTACGGCAACACCTCGGCGGCCTCGATCCCCATCGCCCTGGACGAGGCGGTCCGGGCTGGCCGGGTGAAGGCTGGCGAGATCGTGCTGTTGTGCGCGTTCGGGGGGGGGCTCACCTGGGCGTCGTCCCTGATTCGATGGTGACACATCCATGGCACGCATAGCCTTCGTGTTTCCGGGGCAGGGATCCCAGGCCGTCGGCATGGGCCGGGAGCTGGGCGAGACCTCTCCGCGCTGGGCCGAGGCGAACGCCGCCCTGGGGTTTGATCTCCGAGCGCTCGTCTTCGCAGGGCCGGAGGCGGACCTCATCCTCACGGCCAACACCCAGCCGGCCATCCTGGCGACCAGCATCGTGGCGCTGGACGCCCTGACGGCGGCGGGGCTGCGCTGCGAACTGGTGGCCGGCCATTCCCTGGGGGAGTATTCGGCCCTGGTGGCGGCCGGCGCGCTCTCGTTCGCCGACGCGCTTCGCACGGTACGGGCCCGCGGACAGTTCATGCAGGAAGCCGTTCCGGCCGGCGAGGGGGCGATGGCGGCCATCCTCGGCCTCGACCGCGGTCTGATCTCGCAGGCGTGTGACGAGGCGATGGATGTCGGCCCGGTGCAGCTGGCGAACCTGAACGGCCCGGGCCAGACGGTGATCGCCGGGGCCACCGCCGCCGTCAAGAAAGCGGCGGAGCTGGCCAAAGCCAAGGGGGCCAAGCGCGCCGTCCTCCTCCCGGTCAGCGCCCCGTTCCATTCGGCGCTGCTCGCGCCGGCCGCGGAGCGGCTGGCTGAGGTCCTGCGGGGGGTCGCATTCCGCGACCTTGACGTCCCCCTGGTGACCAACGTGGACGCGGAGCTGTTGACCGAGGGGGCGCGCGTGGCGGAAACGCTCGTCCGGCAGGTGACGTCGCCCGTCCGCTGGGAAGAGGTGGTCCTCCGGCTGGCGAAGGAGGGGGCCACGACCTTCGTGGAGGTGGGGCCGGGCAAGGTGCTCAGCGGGCTGATCCGGCGGATCGTGCCCGAGGCCCAGGTTCTGAACGTCGAGGATGCGGCCTCGCTTCGGACCACGCTGGAGGCCTTGCTGTGAGCCTGCAAGGAAAGGTGGCACTCATCACCGGAGGCTCGCGCGGGATCGGCGCGGCCGTGGCGCAGACCCTGGCAACGGCGGGGGCCGCGGTTGCGGTCTGCGCGCGGAACGGCGAGGCCGCCGCCGCGACGGCCTCGGCCATCGCGGCCCAGGGTGGACAGGCCCTCGGGGTGGCGGCGGATGTGAGTCGGGCCGAGGACGCGGAGCGGCTGATGAAAGCCTGCCTGGAGCGGTTCGGCCGACTGGACATCCTGGTGAACAACGCGGGGATCACCCGTGACGGCCTGGTTCTGCGCATGAAGGACGGGGACTGGAGCGACGTCTTGGCGGTGAACCTGAACGGCGCGTTCTACTGCGCCCGGGCGGCGCTGCGCGTCATCCTCAAGCAGAAACAGAGCGGGCGGATCATCAACATCGGGTCGGTGGTCGGCAGCATGGGGAATGCGGGCCAGGCGAACTACGTGACATCCAAGGCGGGCCTGATCGGGCTCACCAAGGCGCTGGCGAGAGAGGTGGCTGCTCGGGGAGTCACGGTCAATCTTGTGGCGCCCGGCTTCATCGAGACCGACATGACGGCGAACTTGTCCGACGCCGTCAAGGAGACGTACCGGGGGCAGATCCCGCTGGGCCGATTCGGCACGGCGGCGGACGTGGCCGCCGCGGTGGCTTTTCTGGCCTCGGACGGGGCCGCATACATCACCGGCCAAGTGATCCATGTCAACGGCGGCATGTGGTCCTCTTGATGCGAAACTCGGAATCCATCAGAAGAAGGAGACAAACGTGAGCGCGACCATCGAAGAGAAAGTGAAGAAGATCATCGTGGATCAGTTGGGTGTGGACGAGGCGGAGGTGAATCTGGAGGCGAAGTTCATCGACGATCTCGGCGCCGACTCCCTGGACACCGTCGAACTGGTGATGGCCCTGGAAGAAGAGTTTGGGCTCGAGATCCCGGACGAGGAAGCGGAGAAGATCACGACTGTCGGGCTTGCCACCAAGTACATCTTGGACCACAAGAAGGAATAGCGGGATCCGTGGGCCGGGTGGTGCGATAGGGACGGCGGGGGGAAGGTTCGCCGCGGCGCGGCAGAAAGAGGCAAGGGCACGAACATGGCGCGTGTCGTCGTCACCGGTTTGGGAGCCGTGGCCCCCAACGGGATTGGAGTCGAGCAGTTCTGGGAAAACATCATCCGCGGGGTGTCGGGTATCGCCACCATCACCCGATTCGACGCGAGCAAGCACGACACCCAGATTGCGGGGGAGGTGAAGGGCTTCGATCCGCTCAACTGGATCGAAAAGAAGGAGATCCGCAAGATGGATCTCTTCATCCAGTTTGCCATCGCCGCAGCCCAGATGGCGTTTGACGATGCGGGTCTGAAGGTCACGGACGACACCCGCGAGCGCATGGGCGTCTTCGTCGGAACCGGCATGGGTGGGATTCCGGCCCTGGAGGAGTCGCACAAGATCCTGCTGGAGCGCGGCCCCGGGCGGGTCAGCGCCTTCTTTATTCCGTCCATCATCACGAACATGGGGTCGGGGCAGATCTCCATGCGGTTCGGGATGAAGGGGCCGAACTCCTGTGTCTGCACCGCCTGCGCGACGGGGAATCACGCCATCGGGGAATCTTTCCGCTTCATCCAACGCGGCGATGCGGATGTGATGATCGCGGGGGGAACCGAGGCTGTCATCACGCCGCTGACCATCGCCGGGTTCGCGTCCATGCGGGCGCTTTCGACCCGAAACAGCGAGCCGGAGCGCGCCAGCCGCCCCTTCGACAAGGACCGGGCCGGATTCGTGATGGGGGAGGGGTGCGGGCTCATGGTGCTGGAATCCCTGGAGAACGCCCAGCGCCGGGGGGTCAGGATCTACGCGGAGCTGGTGGGCTACGGCATGTCGGCCGACGCCTACCACATCACGCTGCCGGCCCTGGATGGGGCGGTGCGCTCCATGCGCCTGTCGCTCGAA
The DNA here is from genome assembly GCA_026387775.1 of Candidatus Methylomirabilota bacterium. Taxonomy (GTDB): domain Bacteria; phylum Methylomirabilota; class Methylomirabilia; order Methylomirabilales; family 2-02-FULL-66-22; genus 2-02-FULL-66-22. The sequence goes on from JAPLLC010000160.1 coordinate 4,268, forward strand.
GACGCCAAGATGCCCCCCAGCGAGGTGGAGTACGTGAATGCCCATGGGACGTCCACCCCGGCGGGCGACCTCAACGAGACCCTGGCTCTCAAGGAGGTCTTTGGCGAGCACGCCAAGAAGCTGGCGGTCAGCTCCACCAAGTCCATGACCGGGCACCTCCTGGGCGCCGCCGGGGGGATCGAGTCGGTCATCACCGTTCTCACCCTCTCCAAGGGAATGGTGCCGCCCACCATCAACTACGAGACGCCCGATCCCGAGTGCGATCTGGACTACGTGCCCAACACGGCGCGGGCGGCCCAGGTGCATGCGGCGCTCACCAACTCCTTCGGATTCGGCGGGACCAACGCCTCGCTGATCTTCAAGCGATTTGTGGGCTGATTCCGGCGGGCCGCACGGGACCGGCGACGTTGCAAAAGCGTCCTCCCTGCGGCCCGTTCTGTTTCCTTTATGCCCAAACTCGTCCCGTCTCTTCTTGCGGCAATCTGTCTTCTGGGCACGGCGTCGCTCCCGCTGTTTGCCAAGGCCGAATCCCCGCCCTCGCCGACCCCGGCGCCGTCTTTCTTCGATTGCAAGACCGAACATGCGAAGTCGGCCCCGAAATCCAAGCTGGAGCAGTTCTACACGATGCTGTTCCATCTCTCCCGGTATGCCTCGCATCCCGGCGACGGGATCGTCCTCGATGTCCCCAAGGTGGTCAACCTGCTGCTCTCGACCAGAGTCTTCAGCGATCCGGACTTTCCGCGCCAGATCGCGCAGATTCAACTGAGCCGGAAGGACCGCGCGCATCCCCGCTATCGGGTGATGTTCGATAAGCCAGAGGTTCGACTGCCGCTGAATCGGGGTTTCGGGTTTGGGGTGTTCCGCGAGGGGATGTGCCAGCACGCCAAGGAGCTGGTCTTCTATGGGTCGTTCTCATTCTCGTTGGCGATGAAGAATGAGAGCCTCGAGGTGTATGATTTTGACAATGTGGATCTCTGGGGAACCTTCGGTTCGCGAGGCATCGTGGACGTCGAAGTCAATTACGTCAGCATCAAGTCGGTCGACTTCTTGAAGGGAAACGCCATGGGGCTCGTGAAGGCGAAGGTGTCCCGCAAGGAGTTCGATGTCAACCAGCACTCCTTCTTGCTCGAGCTGGTGACGAAGTTCGTGACGGACAAGTCCATCCAACCGATCGACTGGTAAGGAATTACCTCAGCCCGGTGGACCGAAGGACCGGACTGCCGGAACACTCCAGGAGATTTTCCTTGACGCGCGGGCGCGGGTTGCGGCATTCTCAACGGGAGCAGACACGCCCACGGACATTCGATCTCAACCCTGGACATCGAGTTCCAGTACCGCTTTTCGCCCCGCGGGGTCGTTTCCGGCCCTCCGAGTGGTGTATATGTCCGGAGGGGCCACCTCATCATTCTTCGCGCGAAGGAGGAACTATCTATGCCTAAGATGGCGGCCAACCTGACCATGATGTTCACGGATGTCCCGTTCCTGGAGCGCTTCCCGGCCGCGAAGCAAGCGGGCTTCAAGTATGTGGAGTTCTTGTTCCCCTACGAGCACCCGGCGGAGAAGGTCAAGGAGGTCCTGGGGAAGAATGACCTTCAGGTCATCAACTTCAACCTGCCCTGCGGCAACTGGGCCGGCGGCGACCGGGGCATCGGCGCCAGCCCGAACCGAGTGGAGGAGTTCCGGGCCGGCGTCAAGACCGCGGTCTCCTACGCCAAGGTCCTGGGCACGCCCCGTCTGAACTGCCTGGCGGGCAAGATGGTCGCCGGCTTCTCGCGCGAGGAGCACAAGAAGACCTTGGTGGAGAACCTCCGGTTCGCGGCCGATGCGCTGAAGGAGATCGGCGTCAACCTGATCGTCGAGCACATCAATCCCTATGACATCCCCGGATTCTTCCTCAACCGGGTCCAGGAAGTCCTCGACGTGATCGCAGAGGTGAACCGGCCCAAGCTGTACGTGCAGTACGACATCTATCATGCGTCGCGGACCGAGGGAAATCTGGCCCAGATCATGCGCGAGCACCTCGCCCAGATCGATCACATCCAGATTGCGGACAACCCGGGGCGGCATCAGCCGGGCACGGGCGAGATCAACTTCCCGTTCCTGTTCGCCGAAATGGACAGGCTGGGGTACAAGGGCTACGTGGGGCTGGAGTACGTCCCGAGCCCCGACACCCTGAAGTCCCTGGGCTGGATCAAGGAGTACGGCTGCCAATTGGCGTAACGCGGCAATCATCACGATGGGAGGAACAGCAGACATGGCGAAGATCGGTTTTATCGGACTGGGCATCATGGGCAAGCCCATGGTCAAGAATCTGTTGAAGGCCGGACACGAAGTCGTGGTGTACGACGTCGTACCCGCCGGCGTGCAAGAGGCCGTGGCGGCGGGGGCGAAAGCGGTTGCCTCGTCGAAGGCGGTGGCGGAGCAGTGTGTGTTCATCATCACCATGGTGCCGAACTCGCCGCATGTGAAGGCGGCCATCCTGGGCCCCAACGGTGTGCTGGAGGGCGCGAAGGCGGGCTCCCTGGTGGTGGACATGTCCTCCATCGATCCGACCGTCTCCAAGGAGGTCGGCGCCGAGCTGGCCAAGAAGAAGATCCGGTTCGTGGACGCGCCGGTGAGCGGCGGCGAGCCCAAGGCCATCGACGGGACCCTGTCCATCATGTGCGGCGGCAAGAAGGCCGATTTTGACGAGGCCTTGCCGATCATGAAGTGCATGGGGGCCAGCGTGGTGCTCTGCGGGGAGATCGGCGCCGGCAACGTGACCAAGCTGGCCAACCAGATCGTCGTGGCCCTGAACATCGCGGCCGTGTCCGAGGCCTTGGTCCTGGCCACCAAGGCGGGAGTGGATCCGCAACTGGTCTTCGAGGCCATCAAGGGCGGTCTGGCCGGCAGCACGGTCATGAACGCCAAGGCCCCCATGATGCTGGATCGCAACATCAAGCCGGGCTTCCGGATCAACCTGCACATCAAAGATCTGGACAACGCCATGGCGGCCGGCCACGCGGTGGGCGTGCCCTTGCCGCTCACCGGGCAGGCGCGGGAGATCATGACGTCCCTCAAGGTGGACGGGATGGGCGACGCCGACCACTCGGCCATCGTCCGCTTCTACGAGAAGCTGGCCCAGGTCGAGGTCAAGAAGCAGAGCTAGGACAGGCTGCTGAAAAAGGCCCATCTGCGGCGTTGGAACACTCGAGCGTTCGTTGCGGCGTACCTGGAGTACGCCTCACTCGGCTCTTTGCGTTCCGCCTTGCATCTGGACCTTTTTGAGCGTCCTGAGTGAAATTGGATTGCACGACGAGACGGGCGGGGCGCTGGCGCCCCGCCCGTCTTCTTGCTTCGTCTCTTCTCTGGTTCTTTCCAGGTGAATCATGAAATCCGTCACATCCATTCGCGTTCGATATGCCGAGAGCGATGCCATGGGGATCGTCCATCACGCGGTGTATCCCGTGTGGATGGAGCTGGGCCGCTCGGACCTTCTGCGGGAGCTCGGTCAGAGCTATGCCGAGTGGGAAAAGCGGGGCGTGATGATGAGCGTGGCGGAGTTGCACGTGAGGTACCGCTCTCCCGCGCGATACGACGAGCTGGTGGAAGTGCACACCCGGCTGAAGGAAGCCGGGCGCCGCAAGGTGGTCTTCGCCTACGAGATCCGGCGGGACGGAGTCCGGCTGGCGGAGGGGGAGAGCGTCCACGTGGTGACGGGACGCGACGGGCGCGCTCGGACCATGCCCGAAGAGCTGCTCCGCCTGATCTCCCGGGCCCTCTAACAGGCTGCTGAAAAAGGCCCATCTGCGGCGTTGGCACGCTTGGGCACTCGTTGCGGCGTACCTGAAGTACGCCTGGACCCACCTGCGGTGGGTACCCCGCCCTTCGCGCGCCGCCTTGCATCTGGACCTTTTTGAGCAGCCTGGGCGAAAATGGGTTTTTCAGCAGCCTGCTAAGCGCGCATGCGTGCCGGTGGACCACTCACGGAATCGAGCGGGGACATCGGGGTGCGCTTCCGGGGTGTGGGATCAGGGCTGGTCGGGCGGGAGCAGGGTCGTGACGGAAAAGTCGACATCGGGGCGACCGCGCTGGAGCTCGGCGGTGAAGCCTTCCAGGAAGTCCCGACGGATCTTCTCCGGCGGCTCCTGGGGGAAGAGGCGGTAGGGGAGGTCCAGCGCGATCCTGGCACAGCCCAGGTCGAGAAGGATCTGGGCGGCCTGATAGGAGAGGCGATAGAAGGCCGTCTTGGAGAAGTCCGCACACTGCCCGAGGCCTATCAGCAGGACCCGATCCGCCTTCAGCTTCTGATTAGGGGAGAGCAGGGCGGTGGCGCCCCGCTCGCCGGAAAACTTCCCGCGGACGCGGAGGCGGGAGACGGCGCTCAGCAAGATCCAGTCCACGCGTCCGAGCCGACCGCGCGGCGCGGGCTCATCCTCCAGGTGGAAGAGTACCAGGACCTCGGCGGGTACCTCCTCCACTGGCTCGGCGGCTTCTCGCGTCTGCATCTCAGGCGGGGGTCTGCGGCTTGAGATGGAGGCGGACCTGATCGAGGATCCCGTTCACGAAGGCCCCCGATTCCTCGCTCCCGTACGTCTTGGCGAGCTCGATGGCCTCGTTGATCGCGACCCGCTCGGGGATGTCGTCGCGGTAGAGGAGTTCGAAGGCGGCCAACCGGAGGATGTTCCGCTCCACCGGCGCGATGCGGGCCAGGCTCCAGTGGGCCGCATTCTCCTGGATCACCTTGTCCAGCTCGCCTGCGTTCTCGGTGGCTCCGCGGACCAGGGCCTCCGCAAAGGCCTGTACCTCCGGCGGAACCACGGTCCCCCGCCAGAACTCCTCCAGGACACGATCCACCCTGGCCGGCCGGAAGTCCAGCTCGTAGAGGATCATCAATGCCAGCTCTCGCGCCTTATGACGTTTGCCCATCTCACTTCAATTCGCGCAGCAGGTTGGCCATCTCGATGGCCGAACAGGCGGCGTCGAAGCCCTTGTTGCCCGCCTTAGTCCCGGCCCGCTCGACAGCCTGTTCGATGGAATCGGTCGTGAGCACCCCGAAGGCGATGGGGACGCCGGTCTCCAGGCTGGCCATGGCGATCCCTTTGGCGACCTCGCCGGCGATGTAGTCGAAGTGCGGCGTGGCGCCGCGGATGACCGTCCCCAGACAGATGATCCCGTCGTACTGGCGCGAGGCCGCCATCCGCTTCGCCAGCAGGGGAATCTCGAAGGATCCGGGGACCCGGACCACGGTAATCTTCTCCTCCTCGACCCCGTGGCGCCGCAGGGCGTCCAGGGCCCCATCCAGCAGGCGGGCCGTGATGAAGTCGTTGAACCGGCTCGCCACGATGCCAAAGCTCAATCCCTGTGCGGTGAGATTCCCTTCCACCACTCGTGCCATGTCTCTTCTCCTCCTCTGCCGGGGCGGACCTAACGTCTCGCTCTGCGGCTGGACGGGGCCGATCCGGCGGCCGGGCGACCCTTGCGCCGCGGCGAGCCGGGTTGGATGAGATGCCCCAGCTTCTCGCGCTTTGTCGTGAGATACCCGAGGCTCGTCGCCGTCGGCGGGATCACCAGAGGAACCCGCTCGACGACCTCCAGGCCGTAGCCTTCCAGCCCCACGATCTTCCTCGGGTTGTTCGTCATGAGGCGGAGCTTCGAGATTCCCAGGTCGACGAGGATCTGGGCGCCCACGCCGTAGTCGCGAAGGTCAGGCTTGAAGCCGAGCTTCAAGTTGGCCTCCACCGTGTCGAAGCCCTGATCCTGGAGCTCGTAGGCTCGGAGCTTGTTGGCGAGGCCGATGCCCCGACCCTCCTGCCGAATGTAGAGGAGGACGCCCCGGCCTTCCTCGGCGATCCGCGCCAAAGCGCGGTCGAGCTGCCCGCCACAGTCGCAGCGCAGCGACCCCAGCGCGTCGCCGGTGAGGCATTCGGAGTGCACGCGAACCAGGGTCGGCTCGCCGGGACGGACCTCGCCCATGATCAAGACCATGTGGTGTTTCTGGTCCACCTGGCTGTGATACAGGATCGTCCGGAAGCTTCCGTATCGAGTGGGCAGCACCGTCGCGGCCACCCGGGTCACGAACTTCTCCCGCTTCATGCGGTAATCGATCAGATCCTTGATGGTGATCATCAGCAGGCCGTGGCGCTGGGCGAAACGGGAGAGCTCCGGCACACGAGCCATGGTCCCATCAGGGTTCATGATCTCGCAGATCACGCCAGCCGGGTAGAGACCAGCCAAGCGGGCCAGGTCCACGGCTGCCTCGGTCTGGCCGGCACGGACGAGCACCCCGCCGTCACGCGCCCGCAGGGGGAACATATGGCCCGGGCGGGCGATGTCCTCGGGCCGCGTGTCGGGGTCCAGGATGGTCGTGACCGTGATCGCCCGGTCCCGGGCGGAGATCCCCGTGCTGACCTTGCGCTTGGCCTCGACCGACACCGCGAAGGCGGTCTCGAAGGCCGAGGTGTTCTCCGAGACCATGTCCGGAATCTTGAGCTGGTCAAGGCGCTCGCCGATGATCGGCATGCAGATCAGCCCCCGCCCGTGAACGGCCATGAAATTGATGGCTGCCGGCGTGACCTTCTCCGCCGCCACGGTGAGATCGCCTTCGTTCTCGCGGTCTTCGTCGTCCACCACGATGACCATCTCCGCGTTGCGGATGGCGCGGATGGCGTCCTCGATCTTGGCGAAGCGGGCGGACGACGGGCTCCGAGCGCCCGTGGCGAGACGTCTGCGGGGAATCATGCGAAGCCGTACTCCTTCAGGACCGTCAAGGTCAGACCGTCTGTGTGATTGGCGCGCCCCTGTCCGGAGGAGAGGCGCGCCACATATTTGCCGATGAGATCGGCCTCCAGATTCACCGGATCACCTGCGCGCTTTGTGCCGAGAGTCGTCTCCTGGAGCGTGTACGGAATCGCTGCCACATCAAAATGGCTCGCCGTCAAGGTCGCCACGGTCAGGCTGATCCCGTCCACCGCGACCGAGCCCTTGTGGACCAGGAGCGGGGCCAGCGTGTGCGGGAATCCGATGCGGTAGACGGCGCCGCCGCCCTGGAGGGTCCGGCCGAGGATGTGTCCGACCGCGTCCACGTGGCCGGTCACGAGGTGTCCGCCTACACGATCGCCGAGGGCGAGTGGCCGCTCCAGGTTGACCGCCGCGCCGACTCGCAGGCCCCCGAGGGCGGTCCGCGAAAGCGTCTCCGCGGAGAGGTCGCAGGTGAAGGCTTTATCCGTCCGGGCGGCGATCGTGAGACACACCCCCTCCACGGCGATGCTGTCGCCCAGGCGGGCGGTGGCGGCGATCGCCGGGGCGACAATCTCGACCCGGGCGTCGGCCCCCCGCCGGGTGAGCCGGCGAACGCTTCCGATGGCCTCGATGATGCCAGTGAACACGGTGACCAGGCGGCTTTCCGGCTCATCCGCGGACTAGCGGAGGTAGCCCTCGATCAGGATGTCCTCGTCGAACCGCTCGATGCGCAGCTCCCGCAGTCGCTTTGCCTGCCGCAGCGCATCGATCCCCTCGCCCCCCACGGCAGTTGGGGTGGACTTCCCGCCGATCAGGATCGGGGCCAGGAAGAGGAGCACCTTGTCCACCACCCCCTCCTGGAGGGCGGAACCGTTGATCTCGGCCCCGCCTTCGATCATGACGGACAAGAAACCGCGCTTCCCGAGCTCCACCATCAGGCTCGCCAGGGAGATCCGGCGCGGACTGCCCGGCACCAGGAGAATCTGGACCCCTTCCCGCTCCAGAGCCTCCAGCCTGGCGCGGGGAGCCATCTCCGAGGCGGCCAGGATGGTCGGGGAGGTGGAGGCACGGTTGATCACCTTGGCGCGGAGCGGCAGCCGGGCCAGGTTGTCCACGATCACCCGGGTCGGGTCCCGCTGGTCCGGCGTCCCGAGCCGCGTGGTGAGCAGGGGGTCGTCCCGCAAGATGGTCCCGATCCCGACCAGGACCGCGTCCACCTCGTTCCGGATCTGATGGACGTGCAGCCGGGCGCTCTCGCCCGTGATCCAGCGAGAATCGCCTGTCCGGGTGGCGATCTTGCCATCCAGGCTCGCCGCGATCTTCAGGATCACGAACGGCCGGCCGGTCCGGATGAAGGTGAAGAAGGCCTGGTTCAGGCGCGCCGCTTCCTCGGCAAGCAGCCCGACCTCGACGGCGACCCCGGCGGCCCGCAAGGCGGCAAACCCCTTGCCGCTCACGGCCGAGTTGGGGTCCTCGCAGGCGGCCACGACTCTGCGAATGCCGGCCTTGATGATCTGCTCCACGCAGGGCGGCGTCCGGCCAAAGTGACAGCACGGTTCGAGGGTCACGTACATCGTGGCCCCGGCTGCAGCCCCTTCGGCCTCGCGGATGGCCGCCAGCTCGGCGTGATCGGAGCCGGCGAACGCGTGGAACCCCTCGCCGACGATGGTTCCATCTTTCACCAGGACCGCCCCCACCATGGGGTTCGGACTGGTGCGACCCCGGGCGCGCCCTGCCAGCTCCAGCGCGCGCAGCATGTATGTCCGCTCGGTCTCTGACGGATCGGTCATGGTCGCGCAACCTTGCGTCATATAACGATTTCCGCGTGAGGAAGGCTAACACTGTGCCTGGGAGGTGTCAAGGTGAAAGCCCTCGCGACGATCCTCGAACTTCGAGCCTCGAGCCACGAATAGGTGGAGCCGATGGCGGCTTCTGACGGAATCCGCTTGACGCGAAGAAATGAATGCGGAAGCATGCCGACCTACCTCATCATCGAGAGCACCGTCACCGATTAAGGGAATCGGAGGAATCCTCGCATGCTGGTGACCGAAGAGAGCTTGGTTCGTGGTCTCCGGGTGCTCGCCCGCCGCGACCCGGATCTGGCCAAGATCATCACCGACTGGGGCCCGCCGCCCATCTGGGCGCGACCGCCGGGCTTCCCGACGCTCCTCCTGATCATCCTTGAGCAGCAGGTGTCGCTCGCCTCGGCCCGGGCGGCCTTCACGCGATTACAGGCGGCGATCGGTCCGGTCACGCCGCGCCGCTTCCTCGCGCTGGACGATGCGGCGCTCAAGGGGGTCGGATTCAGCCGGCAAAAGACCGCATACGCCCGCCATCTCGCCAGTGCCATTGTCAGCCGTCGCTTCCGACCGGCGGCGCTCGTAGAGCTGAGCGACGCAAAGGCGCGCGCCGCCCTGATCGGCCTCAAGGGGATCGGCCCGTGGAGCGCCGACATTTATCTGTTGATGGCGCTCCGCAGGCCGGACGTCTGGCCGAAAGGCGATCTCGCCCTGGCGGTCGCCGCGCAGGACGTCAAGCGGCTCGCCTCGCGTCCGACGCCGGACGAGATCGACGACCTCGCCGCCCCCTGGCGCCCATGGCGAGCGGTTGCGGCGCGACTCCTATGGCACCACTACTTGAGTAGCCGCGCGGCCGGTCAACGTCGGAGATCGGGTTCATCGTGAACTCCTTCTGCATCGGCATTTGCGGAAAGTTGGGAACTCGCACCATATCGTCCGTTCTGTTGCGAGTCATACACATCATGAATGGGCGTCCATGGGGAGACTATTCTTCGCGACGAAAACGTGTAGGGGCCTGCAGGAGAGAGGCTCTGCCCAAGAGACAATCAGCGTAAACAACCCTAGTGCAGACGGAACCCGTAAACGACCGAGGGGTCGTTTCCGCATTGCTTGACAGACGCGCTGGGTCGAGAGTACTCTCCGCGGTATCCTACCTCCCGGCTCGACCGATAGAGGAGCCTCCATGGGACCGACCAGGCGCCACTCTCCGGACCCGATTCGGGCCAGCGGCTTTGCCTGCCCGGCGCAACCCATCTGTCCTCCTCTGCATCTTGCCGCCGCCGCCGTGTTCTCTAGCCGCCACCCGCGTCCCCACTCCTTTGCGCCACACCACGCCATGAGCGGGGACGGATACGCCAACCGACCAATTCAGGAACTGCTTGGCCATAGGGACGCCAAGATGACTGTGATCTATTCCCGCGCACTCAACCAAGGCGGCCCGGGGATCCGGAGGCCCATGGATGCCTTGTAGGCTATCGGCAGGCGGTTTAGGCGGAAACCATCTATATTCCCCCCGCCCCATTCACGTAGGGTAATTGCCGGAAACGGCGAGCGCCGCAGCGATGCGCCGCGTTAGGATATAGGCTATGCAATCCGACTTCGACCTCATCATCACCGCCGACTACCCGACCCGCACGGCGGATCTCCGCCTGCGCGACTTGCATGGCGTGCAGCTTGCCTACCAGCAGACGGATTTCAGGACCATCGCCGTGTCCCGCCAGCAGGGATTGTTCGATTTGCGGAACTACCTGCATCACTACGTCGAACCAGGCCGTGAGGCGGAGAGCATCGCGGCGATCGGCGTGTGCATCGCCGAGGAGGTGCTGGGTGCGGACATCTTCCGCACGCTCTGGGAGTCCACGGCGCAGCGCACGCTCCGCATCCAGTTGCCCGGCGCGACGGAAGAGGAAAACCCCCTTGCGGCTGCGCTCGCCCGCGTGCCGTGGGAGATCGCGCGACCGGCGGCGGACCAGCCCACGCTGGGCGAGCGGAACCTCCTTGTCCGCATCGTCCACGATATGGCGGCGCCGGCCACCCAGCCGCTCGATCTCGGCCAGGACGAATGCCTGCGCGTGCTGTTCGTCTTCGCCGAGGCGCGCGGGTCCCGCCCGCTGGCAGCCCGGCTGGAGCGGCGCGCATTGCTTCAGCTCTTTGAACAGGAAATCTACCCGCAGCGCCGCGTCCTGGCCCACGTCCTCAGCCATGGCGTCACCCGCGAGCGGCTGGAGGCGCAGATCCAGGAGCATGGCGGCTACCACCTCGTCCACTGGAGCGGGCACGGGCATCTGAACCTCCTCGAACTCGCCAAGCCCGGCGGCGCGAGCGACCACCTCTCCGGCGACGAAATGCTCGGTATCTTCACCCAAGCCGGCGGCTTCATCCCGCGTTTCTTCTTCCTCAGCGCCTGCCACTCCGGCGACATCCTCCGCGTGACGGACTGGAACGACTTCCTCGCCCTCGCGCACGGCGATACCCACGGTAAGGCGTCGGAGGCAACGCAGACGTCGGCAACCAACGACCGCTCACTCGACAAGCCTACCGGCTATACCGGCACGGCCCACGCATTGCTCCAGGGCGGCGTGCCGTCCGTGGTCGCCATGCGCTACGCCGTGGGGGACGAGTATGCCCGCGAGCTGGCCGTGGAGTTCTACCGTGCCCTGCTCGCCCACCCGCAGCCGAAGACCGTCGCCGCCGCCCTGACCATGGCCCGGCGGTCGCTACGCGATCCGACCAAGCACGACCCCGCCCCCTACGATGTCTGCGATCACGCCACGCCCGTGCTCTACGGCGCGGAGCAGCCCGGCCTGAGCCTGCAGCGGGGCCGTAGCCCCGGCCTGGATACCCGCAATCCCCGGCTCCATCAGATCGCCGAACTGACCCCAGCGAGCCACCCGCACTTCGTCGGGCGCACCTGGGAACTGGCCGGGCTCGGCGCGGACTTCATCGGTGCCAGCACCGGGGAGGAAGTGAAGCCCATGGCAGTTATCACGGGCCTGGGCGGCATGGGCAAGACGGCGCTCGCCGCCGAGACGCTCGCGCTCTGGGCGTCACGCTTCGAGTGGGTGCTGCTCTACCAGGCAAAGCCGACCGCCCTCGGCTTCGACGCTGCGCTGCGGGACATCCACTTGAAGCTCACCGCCGAGCTGGGCCGTTACCACGAGCACGTGCAGGCCCGCCCCGCCGATGCCATCCACCGACCGGCGGAGGCGGAGTTCACCGGGCCAGAGCGGCTGGCGCGCCTCACGCGCAATCTTGTCCGCGCCCTGCGCGATGAGCCGATCCTGCTCGTGCTGGACAACTTCGAGACCAACCTCAAGCCGCAGGCCCAACCCGGCGCCGCTGCCGAGCCGCTCTGGGCCTGTCAGGACCCTGCCTGGGACGGCTGCCTCGCCCTGCTCGCGGCGGAGCTGGTCGGCACGCCCTCGCGGGTGCTCATCACCAGCCGGCGGCCGCTCGCCACGCTGGCGGAGACGGCCTGCCAGCGGGTGCTCCTTGGTCCATTGCCGGCGGGCGAGGCGGCGCTCTACCTGAGGGAGCACGCGGGCTTGAGCCGGATGGTCTTCAGCGGCGACGAAGCCTAGAAAGCCCTCGCCCTGCATCTGCTGAATGCCAGCCGGTTCCACCCACTGCTCATGGACCGGCTGGCCCGGCTGGCCACGGGTGGGCCGGCGTTGCGACCGCAGCTCCAGCAAGCGCTTGACGCGCTGGAGACACGCCAGGACTACTCCCAGCTGCCCGCCTTGTTCGCCACTGAGCCAGGGGATGCGAAGGAGCTGGCTTACCTGAACGACGCCCTCGCCGCCTCGCTCGATCAGCTCCTCCGCGATGCCAGCCCGGATGCCCGCCGCCTGCTATGGATGATCGCCGTGGCTAATGATCCCGTCACCCTCGGCCTGCTGCAGGCCTTGTGGAGCGGGGAAAGCTACAACCACGAGCAGCTCCGACAGATCAAACAGATGCTGGAGAGGCTGCCCCAGCTCCCACCGGAGCTTCAGGCGAAACTGAAAGCCATACCGCCAGAGATCCGTGCCAGGATCGACGCCCTGCCTACCGCGGGGCCGGCCCGGCCTGACCCCGCGCCGCTACTGCGCCACCTCGTTGCCGTGGGCCTGGCCACCGAAGAGCGCACCGGGCCGGAGGATGCCAATCCCGACCTCACCAGCCACGAGCTGGTCCGCGAGCGCATCCGCCTTTGGATGCACGACCACCCGCAGGATCGGGCCGACCTGACGGAGAATGCCATCCGTCTGGCCTATGCCGAGCGGCTGAAGGCGGTGTTCCAGGCCCTCCGGCACCAGGACATGACCGCCGCCCTCCAGGCCGGCAGCCGCGCCCTGGTCTATTGCGTCCAGGCCGGGGCTTACGACCAGCTGGGTGGCTTCGCCAGCACCGTCGTCACCAGCACGCGCGATCCCCGCCTGCTGGCGGGCCTGCTCCCGCACCTGGAGGCCGCCGCCGAAGCTGCCCCGGAGGGCGAGCCGCGCTGGTCCTGCCTCTGCAATCTCGCCGATGCGCTGGATAATGCAGGCCGCCCCGATGCCAGCCTGCCCTTTTTCGAACAGGCCGCCGCCCAGGCCCGCACCGCCGCTGAGGCCGGAGGGGAAAACGGGCGCCGGGCTTGGGCGGATGTCGCCGTGATCACCGGCAACTGGGCTATCGCTCTCGTGCGGACTGGCAGCATTGACGCCTCACGCCAGCGGCACCTCGAGAGCGCCGAGGCCGCGAAAAAAGCGGGCCTACCCGCCGCCAATGTCATCGGCCACGAGCTGGAGGCCGTGCGCCTCGACATCATGCAGGGCCAGGCCGCGCAGGCGCTGCCGGAGGTGGAGGCCCGGCTTACGCAGATCGAGGTCTGGTGGAAGCAGCACCGCTCCGGCCAGTCGGTGCCCGATGCGCCCGATCCCGAAGCCCTCGCCCGCCTGCTCATCAGCGGGCTCGACATCGCCCGGGACGCCCACTTCGTCCAGAAGGATTGGCAATCCGCCCTGCGCCGTATCGATGCCATCCTGGAGGTCAAGCGAGCCCTGGAGCGCCCGGCGGAGGACATCGCGATTGATCGGTTGAACCGCGCCAACGTGCTGGGGCAATTGGGCCGCTTCGGCGAGGCGAAGGCCGAGCTGGAGGCCTGCCTCCAGGTCTTCCAGAATGATCCAGCCGGAAGAGCCACGGCGCTCGGTTCCCTCGCCAACTTGTTCGACGAACAAGGCGACGTGGCCCAGGCCATCACCCAGCAGCGCCGCGCCCTCGCCCTCCACGAGCAGTTGCCCGATCCTATCGATCGCGCCGTCTCACACTGCAACCTCGCCAACTACCTCGACCGCAGCCGCGCCCCGGCCGCCCGCGCCGAAGCCGCGCGCCACCAGCTTGCAGACCTGGTTTACTGCCTCGT
>JAPLLC010000027.1 GCA_026387775.1 Candidatus Methylomirabilota bacterium
AGGCTATCATCCGGGTCCTGCGCACGCCCCACACGGCGGAAGAAATCTGCGATTACCTCCGCCTTCCCCTCTATCGCGTGCGGAGCACGGTCCGAGAGCTCGTCGAGGCAAGCCTGGTAGCCGAGACAAACGGGCAGTTTTCTCTCACGGGCGCCGGCGCGAAGCGCGTCCGGCAACAGGCCTGACTTCACACCGCATCGTATAATCCCGAACGGTGCAGTTCTCACGCAAGGCACGCAAAGGACGCCAAGACCCGCAAGGGATTTCTCGAAAGCCCCTGGGGGCGGATCGGGAAGAACCCGGCAGAGCCCATCCGGTACAATCGAAGACCCCGGCTCGTCTTTGCGTTCTTGGCGATCTTGGCGTGAGAATTCCGGGATAGCCGCGATCAGCTCGCCGAGCGCGGCTTCGTCAAGGGCAAGCCCGGGAAGATCGGGACGATCCACGTCGAGGAATACTGGTAGGCCGGGCCGCCAGGCGGTGCCCCCGGTCCGCGAAGAAGGGGACCTTGCGAACGAAGCTATGGTCGGCCGCCTGTCGGTGGATCGCCTCGATCTCCTTGAGGCTGAGGCGGTCGAGGAGGAGGCGATTCTCACGGGTCTGGTCGGTTGCGCTCACCGTGGTGTTGTCGGTGCAGACGGCCACGGGGATCCCGTGCTCGAGGAAGGCGTGGATCGGGTGGGGCGCCCCCCGCTCCACGGCGCCGGTCTGGTAGTTCGAGGTCAGACAGCACTCCACCAGAATCCGGTCCCGCGCGAGCCGCTTGAGCAACTTCCGGTCGCGCACGGCCGAGCAGCCGTGGCCGATCCGGTCCGCCCCCAGCAGGTCGATCGCCTCCCAGATGAACTCCGGCCCCTCGTCCTCCCCGGCGTGCACGGTGAGGCCCAGACCGCCGCGGCGCGCGATCTCGTAGGCGTCCCGGAACAGGTGTGGCGGGTTTCCTCGCTCGGCCCCGGCGAGGTCGAAGCCGACCACGCCGGACCGCTCGTGCAAGTGCTGGGCCTCCGCCAGGGACTGCCGCGCAATGATCTTGGCGATGTGCGGCCCGTGCTGCCGCATCGAGATGATGATCACCCCCGCCTCCAGGTCGGTGTGGCGTCGCAGCGAGGCGTTGATGCCCGAGAATACCGCCCGGATCGCCTGACGCAGCGTGAGCCCACCGAAGGTGTGGATGGCCGGGGAGTAGCGCAGCTCCAGGAGGCGCACACCGTGGGCGTAGGCCTCTTCCACGATGTCGTGGGTCACCCGCTGGATGTTCTCGTAGAACTGCGTGACCCAGAGCGGATAGTGGAACTTGTCGAGGTAGGAGAGGAGCGAGCCCGCCTCGTCCTCCTGGAGCTGGAGCAGCCGCCGCATCTCGCGCAGCGTGGGCACGGGATTGAGCCCGTGCTGCTTCATGAGCCCCCAGGTCGTCCGCAGCGGGATTGACCCATCCAGGTGCTGGTGTAGTTCGACTTTCTTGATCTGCTGAACTGTCCTGGCCATAGTCCCCTGACACATGTACTGGTCGCTCGGCTGAGCACAGTCAGTCGAAGAGGGCGGCGACCGTCTTCATCGGCAGGAACAGGCGGGTGTTCGTAGACGGAAAGGGCATGAACCCGAACCGCTGGTAGCACCGCGCGGCCGCTGGGTCGATGGCATCCACGATTACCGCGGCGGCGGCGATGTCCACGGCGTGCTCGCATGCGCGATGCAGCGCGTCGAGGAGCAGGAATTCCCCGATCCCCCGCCCCTGGTGGCGCTGGTCGACCGTCAGGCGGCCGAGCAGCGTGGCGGGAAGCAAGGGGTAGCGCGGTAATCTCCTGGCGACTCCCACCGGAAGCTCGCCGACGTCGACCCCGTAGCTCGAGAGGGTGTAGTACCCCAGGATCGTCGGACTTCCAGGCGCAGGAACGAGCACGAACGGCGAGGCGCACCGCCGGCGCAGATCTTGTCCGGCTTGTTCCTTGAGATATCGATCGAGGGGCAGGTTCCCGCACGAGAAAGCCGCCCGATCATGCCGGTCGCACAGCCCTTCGACGACCCCGGGGGCTGGAGTGTTCCGGAGCGGCGGCATCTAGCGGCCCAGGGCCCGCTTGTATCGGCTGGCGGCTTGGCGCAGGCGTCGGCTTGGGGCCGGAGGCTGGAGGAGCGCGCTCACGAACAGCTCACGATCCTGCCCACTCACGGTGAGCACGTCATGCTCGCGCACGGTTCGGGCGGCGACCTCCTGCGCGCTGTTGAGGATGAAGTCCGTCAATGAGCGTCCGGTGAGGTCGGCGGCGCGCTGGAACAGCCGCTTTTGCTCCGCCGTGACTCGGGTTTCGAGTCGGGCGGTCTTGGTCGGAAGCGATATGGTCTGGCTCACGTTGTCTCCTCCTGATTCGATGAGACTGTACGGCATATGTCCGTACATGTCAAGCCATCAGAGAACGGAGGCAGGAGATGGGAATGCTGGACGGAATGCGGAACCAGGAATGACAAGGTAGCGACAACACACAAGCCTCGCCCCTATTGCGGGCGTTCAGCCGCCGCGAGCTGCGGCGGTGAGCCATTCAAAAAGCTTCAGCAGTGCGGGCGTCGCCGCCTCCTCATCAATCGCGATGGTGTGTCGGTGCTCGCCTTCTTCCAGGGTCAGTTCATATTGGAATCGATCCGGCTGCTTGGGGTCGGCCGCCAACTGCTTGGGGAGTTGGAAGCAGTCGGCGGCCTTGACGAGCCGTCGGAGCTTTGCGGCATCCGGGGCCGAGAGATCCTCTTCATTTACCGTGGCCCGGAGCCGCACTCCGGTCACGCCCCCGCTTCGGCTGAAGACAATCCGCATCGTTTCGCGCTCCGCCGCGCGCCTCGGCCGGCGGCTACTTGAGCACGCCGACGGTCTTCCAGGCGTTCTGGACGGCCTTTTGCTGTTTGCTCCCCGCGCCGTAGAGATTCCCCGCGATCACCACCGTGGCGTTGGCGGCGTCGAGGAACTTCGACGACGGGCGCAGGTTGTGGCAGAGAGCCGTATACCAGATCTTCGCCGAGGCCTCCCAGGCGTTGCCGCCGATGGCATCGGCGGTGAGAAAGAACGCCCGGTTGGGGATGCCGGAGTTGATGTGCACGCCGCCGTTGTCGTCGTGTCCCTTGTAGTAATCCTTCATATGGGCCGGCTGTGGGTCCTTGCCGAGCCGCGGATCGTCATAGGCCGTGCCCGGCGCCTTCATCGACCGCAGGGCGACGCCGCTCACCCCCTTGGCAAACAGCCCGGCCCCGATCAGCCAGTCGGCCTTGGCGGCGGTCTGCTTCAGCTTCCATTGCTTGACGAGGATGCCGAATACATCGGACATGGATTCGTTGAGCGCGCCGGGCTGGTCCTGATAGTTGAGGGCGGCCTCGTATTGCGTGACCCCGTGGGTCAGCTCGTGACCGATCACGTCGAGACACTTGGTGAACCGCTGGAAGATCACCCCGTCGCCGTCCCCGTAGACCATCTGGGAGCCGTTCCAGAACGCGTTGTCGAAGCGACGGCCGTAGTGCACGCTCGAATCGAGCCGCAGCCCGCGGTCGTCCACCGAGTTGCGCGCGAACACCTTCCGGAAGAAATCGTACACGACACCGGAGGAGTCGTAGGCCTCGTTGACGCTGATGTCCTTGGCCTTCGGTTCGCCCTCGCCCCGCACCAGCTTGCCCGGCAGGGTGGTGCCGTTCCGCTCGGTGTAGACGGTCCGGCGCTTCTGACCGGCAGGGGTGCCCACGGCGAACATGCCGAGGATCTCGCGGTGTCCGCGGAGTCGCGCCGAATGCGCCAACGTCTCCAGGGCCAAGACTCGCTCTGCCTCCGTGCCGGATCGTGCGAGCGCATCCAGGATGTGCGGTGGAACGATGCAGCAGATGGAGCATCTCTGCGAGTGTCGTCGGTGGACGTGTTTCATAGCGTCCCCCCTCCCGTGTGGCTCGACCTCCGGCGATCGCAAGAGCCAAAGGCAGATACACCGGCCGCACGTGGCGGTCGGTCGATCCGATCCGGTCCAATCGCCCCGAGACGCAAGACACCCCCGCCACCCAATTCGATGGGCGCCGATGACGGCTAGGATTCGCCCCCCAACATCTCTCGCAGAGTCGCTGCCAGGGCATCGACTGCGGCGGAGACGTGCCGCTCGCCGAGATCGGGCGTGGCGGTACGCGGGTCCTCGGTGATGGTGCCCTCGGGGAGGTTCTTGCCCGCAAACCCGTCCTCGTCCACCACGGCAAAGTCTCTGGCCCGGATGGGAGTACCCGGCGGCGGAAGGGCTGCCGTATCGACCGTCTCCGGGCAGAGGTATTGCATCACGGCCGTCTCGTCGGTGGAGGCGTGGTGTCGCCGGGACCAGGTGCCCGCCCCCTCGGGGAAGGTGAAGACGTAGTGGACCCGCCCTCGCCCTTCGATCGAGATCTCGCCGGCGATCCGCTTGAGCGCCGCCACATGGTTCCGACCGCCGTGGCCGTTCACCAGAACGACGTGCCGGAAGCCCATCTTTTGGAGCAGATAGATCTGGTGCCGGACCACGATCGCCAGAACCTCTTCGGGCAGATAGAGGCTGGGCAAGCTGTTGGCGGGGAAGTCCATCCCGACGATCCATTCGGAGCCGCTAAACCCGAGGCTTTTGAGCGTGGTCGCGTCCCGCTCGCGCTCCGTTCCAAGGTAGAGACAGGGGTGAACGATCCCGCCCAGACGATCCGCCAGGCGCAAGGCCAGCTCGTGGGCGTAAAGCGGATCGACCCCAAACGGCAGGTGGGGGCCATGCCACTCCAGGGGGGCGAGAGGCAGGTAGACCGCCGCACACCGTCCGATCTCCGCGAGAATCTCGCCAGGTCTCAAGAGCTCCAAACGCCTCGTCCTCATCCGACGATTCCCTCCACCCATCGATCGACTCAACGAGTCAGGATCCGAACATCCCGGTCTCTCCTGCTCACAGGCGCGACGCCGCGCTGCCCAGGATCACCCCGGCCAGGATGCCCGCGAACAAACAGGCGATGCCTGTCGGCGGCGAAGGGGCAGGGCCGCCCAGGATGGTCAGGCAGCCGAGCCAAGCCACGATCGCCCCCGCAAGGCTCGCCGAGAGGGCGGCGGAAATCGTGGCGTGGCGAGCGGACGGGCCGTGCTTCACGACGACCCGCCGACCATTTGTGGTGTATCGAAACCGTCCCAGAATCCAGCCCGCGATCCCGCCGCCCAAGGCACCCACCACGCCGACGGCCAGCGCGTATGCGAGCCCGCCGTTGGCGATCCAGGTGACCAGGATGCCCGCCGCCAGACCACCCCCCGCACCCGAGGTTCGGGCCAGAGACGCGAGGTCAATCACCCGGTCACCAGGTCGGATTACTTGCGAAGGCTCCATGCCGCCTCCAAATGGGAAAGGGGTCCGGAAAGTCTCAGTTTGCGATTCTATGCGTGCCGGACCGGATAAGACAAGGGCATTCTCTGACGCGAACGGTTCAACCCGCTGGCCGACCATGCGACCACGCGACCGATCCTTGACGCCGAGGACGTCCCGCTATACCGTTATAAGATCTTACGAACCGCAACCGTGAACGACCTGGAAAGGAGAGACCATGCCATTCAAGAATCTGGCGGTGCTCGGGGCGGGGGCCATCGGGAGCACGATCGGCGCCTACCTCACCCGCGCGGGACGGGACATCACGCTGATCGATCTGTGGCCCGCCCACGTCGAGGAGATGAGGCGCGGCGGCCTGAAGGTCACCGCCCAGGACGAGGAGTTCACGGTCAAGGTCAGGGCCCTCCATCTGGCAGACGTGTGCACCCTGCGCCAGCGGTTCGATGCCGTGGTCCTCTCGGTGAAGTCCTACGACAGCGTGTGGGCCGCCTCGTTCATCGAGCCATATCTCGCCCCTGCCGGCGTCCTGATCTCCGCCCAGAACGGCATCAACGAAGACCAGGTGGCCCCGATCGTCGGCTATACGCGAATGATCGGCTGTGTGGTCACCATCGGTGCGGGCCTGTACGAAGCGGGCCATGTGACCCGTACCAACTCGCCCAAGCGGCCCTCCTTCGCGCTCGGGGAGCTCAACGGCATGCTGACACCCAGGCTGCAAGAGCTTGTCACGGTGCTCGCCCCCGCGGGCCCGACCCGCGCCACGACCAACCTCTGGGGGGAGCGCTGGGCCAAGCTCACCGTCAACTGCATGGCCAACCCTATCGCAGGCATCACCGGGATGAACAACCTGGAGATGCGGTCCAGCTCCGAGGTCTTCTCCATCACCGTCGCGGTCGCGGGCGAGGCGCTGAAGATCGCACAGGCACTGGGTGTTCAGGTGGAGCCGGTGGGCGGCATTCCTGCCCAGACGTATCTGGACGCGGCCGGCGGCGTGGGCGTGGAGGCGCTGCGCCGCGACTGGGTGGAGCACGGGCAGAGCGTCGGATCGGGGCGTCCCTCCCTCCTGCAGGATGTGATGAAGGGCCGCCGGACCGAGGTGGACTACCTGAACGGCTACGTGGTGCGGAAGGGCCGCGAGGTCGGGGTCCCCACGCCGACGAACCAGGCGATCGTCGAGGTCACCAAGCGGATGGAGCGGGGCGAGCTGGTGCAGGGGCCCGCCAACCTCCAGCTCTTGACCAGACTCCTCTAGCTGAAGCGTGGATTCGAAAGGGGGTTTTTGCTTGACCTCTGCATGGCATAGGGTATCATTATAGTTACTGAGGAGCGCGTTCGCATGAGCAGACTGACGAGCATCTCCCGATCGCGAGTGAGCCGACGAGGCATCGTCGGGCGAGGCCGGCCGGAGCGGCTGGAGGCGGGAGGAGTGTAGTCGGTCTTTGACGGATGTTCGACCACCACACGGCCCTGAGGCTTCCCGCCTCAGGGTTTTTGTTTTTTCACGCACCAATAACGTGGAAGGAGGAAGCCATGCCCAGAGTCATGACACTGGCGGTCCGACGAGGCGGTCGAGTATCGGGTGATCGTCCCCGAAGGTCGAGGGTCCTGAGAGGCGTGATGCCGAAACCGGATTGTTCGACGACGGGCGCCAAGGGAAGGGCGCCGGGAGACCGCCATGTCAGACTATACGGATGAGTATATGGTGCGGGAAATGGTCAGAAGAACGCAGGAGACCGATCGGCAGTTGGAGCGGTGGGGGTGGTTCCGCGCCGTGCCGGAGGCTTCGGGCCGCCGTGGTCTGCGTCTTTGGATTGGAGAGGGCCTCGTTCGGTTCGGCCTCTGGATCCGGGGTGCGAAGACCTCCACGCCGCCCAATGCCAAGAGCGCTGCGGCGGATGGACAACGCACCTGAAGCAGTCAACTTGCGCCTGTGCAAGTTCTCTTGCCTGTCCAACGGCTACTGGCTTCGCGCTCAGGTGGCCTACGACACGGAGGTCGCCGAGGACGCTCTCGCGAAGACGCTGCAGAAGATCAAGCCGTGGCAGTGAATCGGTGCGCGGTGGCGGGTCAGGGCTGTGCGGGAATGGGCGGCCAGGGGTTGCCGGCCAGGAAGCCGCCGTCCACCGGGATGGTCTGGCCGGTGAGATAGTCCGCGGCGGGGCTGGCCAGGAAGACCGCGAGGCCCGCCACGTCCCGCGGCGTCCCGAATTTCCCCTGGGGGACGTGTTGGTTGACCCACCGAATGCGGTCCGCGCCCATCTGCGCGGTCATGGGGGTCGCGATCCATCCGGGGGCAATGGCGTTCACCTGGATGTTGTGCGGCGCCCATTCGAGCGCCAGGACCTTGGTGAAGTTCGCGACGCCCGCCTTGCTGATCCCGTAGGGAGACACCGTGTGGAAGCCGCGGTAGGAGGTCATGGAGGCGATGTTGACGACCTTGCCGCCCCGCCCCCGGGCGACCATCCCTTTCCCCACGGCCTGGCACAGGAAGTAGACGCTACGCAGGTTGGTGTTGATGACCTGCTCCCAGCCTTCGACCGTCGCCTCCAGGACGGTCATGCGCCGCTGGATCCCGGCGCAGTTGACCAGGACGTCGATCGGTCCGAGGCCCTCCTCGACCTGCCGGACCAGGCTGGGAAAGGCCGCCACGTCCGCGACGTCGCCGGGGACCACCAGCGCCCGCCGCCCGCCCTCGCGGATCCGCTCGGCGACCCGCTCGAGGTCGGTGCGCGTCCGCGCCACCAGCGCCACGTCCGCCCCCGCCTCGGCCAGGCCGAGGGCAATCCCCTCGCCGATCCCCTTCCCTGCCCCCGTCACCAGCGCCACCCGGCCATCCAACTTGAAACTCTCGATGATGTTCATCGTCGCATCCTATCGCTCGATCGCCTGGACCGTGCAGATCCTCCCACTCTTCGTCTTGAACGTCATGTCGTCATAGAGGGGCGTGATCAATCCCTTGTAGACCTCGTCCATGTACGTGCACCCCTGACCGGAAATCCGTAAATAGGCTTTCTCGCCGGTCCATCTCTGGCCGGTGAGCTTGACCTCCCACCGCTCAATGCCGGCCTCCTGGACGAACTCGATGGCCATGATGGGCTTCGGCGGCTGGATGACGGTTGGGCCCGGATTGATGATGATCTGACCGGCTGCCGGCGACGCGGTGATCGCAATCATCAGCGCGACCAGGACACCTCGCATCGCGTACCTCCTCACGGCTGGGCCAATGGGAACGGGAAGGGTTACAGTGCCCTGCGGTACAGCTCGACAATCTCCTCCGCCGTGGGGACACGCGGGTTGTTGCCCGGGCTGCCGCTGTCCAAGGCGTCCTTGGCCAGCGTGGGTGCGAGCGCCATCAGCTTGTCGGGATCGATGCCCAGACCGGTCAGGCCCGGGATCCGAAGGTCGTGGCAGAGGGCCCGGACCAGGGCGACGGCGCGCTCCGCTGCCTGCGCCTCGCCGAGACCGGCGGTGTTCACGCCGAGCGCCCGGGCGATGTCGGCGAATCGTCCCGGGGCGCCCGAGATGCTCCACTCCATGACGTGCGGCAAGAGGACGGCGTTGGAGATCCCGTGCGCCTTGTGGAAATAGGCGCCGATGGGGCGAGCCATGCCGTGGACCAGGGCGACCGAGGCGTTGGAGAAGGACATCCCGGCTTCGAGGGACGCGACGTGCATCAGCGTCCTGGCATCGAGATCCTCACCGTTCTGGAACGCCGCCCGGAGGGACCGGCCGATCTTCCGGATCGCCGACAGCGCCAGAATGTCGGAAAGCGCGGTCGCCCAGATCGAGACGTACGACTCGATGGCGTGCGTGAGGGCGTCGAGCCCGGTGGAGGCGGTGACGAGCGGCGGGCAGGTGACGGTGAGGAGCGGGTCGTCGATCGCCACGTCCGGGATGAGATGCGGGTCGGCGATGAGCATCTTCACGCTGGTCACAGGGTCGGTGATGATGGAGAAGCGCGTCACCTCGCTTCCGGTGCCCGCGGTGGTGCTCACGGCGATCAGCGGAAGCTTGGGTGTCGTGATCTTGTTGGCGCCCTTGTAGTCCGCGATGGAGCCGCCGTTCGTGGCCACGGTCGCGACCGCCTTGGCGGTGTCGATCACGCTTCCCCCGCCTATAGCGATGACGGTGTCCGCATTCGCGCCCCGCAGGGCGGCCAGGCCCTTCTCCACCTCGGTCGTCGTCGGCTCGCCGGGGATGTCGGCGAAGACGCCGCGCAGGATTCCGGCCCCCGAGAGCTGCTCGATCACCTTGCCGGCCGTCGGCGTGGCGCGCACGTTGGCGTCGGTAATGACCAGCACATTCCCGCCCCCGATCCTTGCCGCCTCGGCAGAGACGCGCTCGTGGCACCCTACGCCGACATGGATCGTTTGCGGGACACGGAATTCAAATGGCCGCTCTCCGCTATTCGCCATGGCTGCCTCCTCCGCCCCACTCCCTGTCCGCGCAGATCGCACGTCGTGCGAGAGATTATCACCGGCGTCGGAGGAGTCAAGGGGTATGGGATTGGGAATTGCGAATTGGGAATTGCGAATTTTGGATTGGGGATTGGGGACTGGGCGGATTCGAAATCGGGGGGGGGCGGAGCGCTCGGCGGGCGGAGAGAGGGGAGACCGGCACGGCCCCTTGGGGGAGAGACACCCAAAGGGCCGCGGGTCCGGACGAGCGATCGAATCAAGGATCGGTTGGCGGCCGAGTCGCTAGCAGGCCGCTGAAACACTCACTTCTCGACAGGCTGCTCAAAAAGGTCCAGATGCAAGGCGGCGCGCGATGCGAGGGGCGAGGCGTACTTACGCGTACGCCGCAGCGCCGCGCGAGCGCGCCAACGCCGCAGATGGGCCTTTTTCAGCAGCCTGCTAGACCTGGATGAACTCGTCTCCGAGCTCGCCGCAGATCGGGCAGGAGGCCGGGGCCTCGCCCAGCTCGATGTGGCCGCAGACGGGGCAGAGGAAGAACTTGGTCTCGGTCAGGTCCTTGCCCTGCTTCGCCGCCTCCAGGGCCATCTGGTAGAGCTTGGCGTGGACGGCCTCGGCTCTCACGGCGTAACCGAACATCCGCTTGGCGGGATGCTTGTCCGCCACCGCCTGCGAGAGCATCGGGGGGTACATCTGGGTGTATTCGTAGGTCTCCCCTCCGACGGCCGCCTGAAGGTTCTCGGCGGTGGAGCCGACGCCCTTCAAGGCATCGAGGTGGCCGTGGGCGTGAATCGTCTCCGCCTCGGCTGTGGTCCGGAACAGGCGGGCGATGTTGGGGAACCCGTCCTTCTCGGCCTTCTTGGCAAACGCCAGATACTTGCGATTGGCTTGACTCTCTCCCGCAAACGCCTCCTTGAGGTTCTCTTCTGTGTTCGCCATGGCAACCCTCCTCAGTTTCCTGTGGTTGATGGTAGATACCGGTCCGCTCTCTCCTTGACCTTGGCGCTGCACTTCACCCTAATTGTTACGCGCGAGCCATGGGGCGTCAACCGAAGGTTCGTCAACGGCCGGCCTTCTTCTTGAGCGCCTTGACGGCCTCGGCCTCGGGACGGGCCTTATAGAAAGGGTCGAGGGGGAAGCAGCCCGAGACCATGTGATTGCGCGGCGCCGTGGTGCACTCGCTGAAGGTGCGGCAGATGCGCTTCCGATCCAAGGGGCGGCCGGTGAGGACGTGATGCGGCAGCTCCGGATAGGACAGCAGCATTCGGCCCAGGCCGACCAGGTCTACGCGACCGAGCCGGACCTGCGCCTGCGCCACGTGGGGCAGGTACTCCTGAAGGTACGTGTACCCGGTGCCGACCACCGTGATTTCGGGCACGGCGCGCTTCAGCCGGGCGGCGACGTCCAGCAGGCGGGCGCAGCCGATCAGGGGATCCTCGGGGGGCGGGTAGCCGTCGGACGGGGGGAAGGTGGCCGGCCGCATGAGGTGCGGGTTGTAGTAGGGGCACGCGGCGGTGAAGTTGGCCAGGGTCACGCCGAGATCCCGGCACAGCCGGAGGAAGGCGATCGGCTCGGTGAGGTCGATTTCCAGCGGGTTGTCCGGATTGTTTCCGAACGCGTATCGCCACGGCAGATGCGGGCGGAAATCGATGGGCACCCCGCGCGTTCCCTGATTCGGCCCGGGATGGGCGAACGGAACGAGGTCGAAAGACGACAGGCGGACGCCGAGATGCAGGCCGGGGACGTCTCGCCGGATGGCCGCCACGATCTCGCGGAAGAGGCGGGTGCGGTTCTCGAAGCTCCCTCCGTAGGGCCCGGGGCGGGTGTGGGCAGACAGGAGCTCGTGGAGCAGGTAGCCGTGACAGCACTTCACGTCGACGAAGTCGTAGCCCGCTCCGGCCGCGAATCGCGCCGCCGCCACGTAATCCGGGATGAGGCCTTCCAGCTCGGTGTCCGTGAACACCGGTCCGTCGTCCACGATACCGAGCCGGGGATCCAGGATCGGGTGGCGATAGGCGATGCGTGGGCGGGGCGTGTTGTCGGGATCGGGGCGGGAGTAGCGCCCCGAGTGGGTGAGCTGGAGCCCCGCGAAGAGATCATCCGTCGTCCCGCACCGCTCGCGGTGGGCCGCCTTCAGCGCCGACAGGAGCGTCGCCAGGGCCCGCTCGTTGTCCTTCGTGTAGCAGAGCTGGTTGGGGTTGGCGCGCCCGTCGTGCCGGACGGCCACCGCCTCGCCGCCCCAGATCAGTTTGGCGCCGGAGACCCCGAAGTGCGTCCAGCGGCGCAACACCAGGTCGGTCGGCTTCCCGTCCGGTGTGCCATCCCAGCCTTCCATCGGATGGGTGGCAAACCGGTTGCCGACGATCCGGCCGTAGATCGTCACGGGCTTGCCGAGCGGGTTCTTCCTGGGCGGGAGCACCGCGTCGTCGCAGTCCAGAGGGATCGGCAGGGATGCCAGATGAGCCTTGAACGCCGCCACCGTCTTGAACGCCGCCACGCGCGGCACGCCGTCAAGGTCCCGTTCATCCGTCATTCCGAGGTCCGTCCTTCCTTGAAGCTGCCGAGGCCGGCGCTCCCCGCAATCGGGGCCCTATTTCTATACCGGTCTAGGGCAATTCAGGCAAGCGCTTTCTGGGATGGGGGCATGACCGCAGCGGGGTTAGATTTGAGAGTAGGGCGCAGGCTGCAAGATGACGCTGGTCACGTTCGACACGATCTCGGCGTCGGTGAGTCCGGGCGTGGACCAGAGCTGTCTCCATTCCGGATCCTCGCGGAAGGTCGCCCAGCTTCGCTCCCGGTCCGTCATGTTCTCGAATGTGAGCATGTAGGTCAGATTCGGCTGGCGGGCTCCGATCAAGGTCTCGCCGAAGAACACAGGCCGCAGTCCCGTGCGGCGGAAAATGGCGATCTCGGCCGCGTTGAACATCTCGACCTTCTTCTTGAGCGCTCCCTCGCCGTGGCTCTCGTAGCGGCGCAGTTCGAAGATCCGGGGCCGATTCTCCCTTGCCCACAGGGGCACCTCCAGCTCCGGCATGGCATCAAACGCCACCAAGAAGGAGCTGTCCATTCGGACAAAGGAGGGGTCCGAGGCCGGGACATCATGGAAGAAGGCAACCGCCTTCTGGAACTCGGGATCGGCCGATAGCCAGTTCCTGACGGCGATGATGGAGTCCATCGATTTGTGTCGCAGAAGCGCGTAGACCCCGGGGATGGCGTCGCCCAGGAGAGTCGAGAACACGCCGACCGGCTGGACCCCGTACAGATTCAACGCCGGAATCGCCAGGTCCCGCAGGAAATCGTCAAGCCGCCTGGCCTGCGGGCCGTTGCGCAACTGGTATCGCCGGAGCTCGTAATAATCGGGCATGCTGCCTCTCCCCCGCGCTCTGTCATCGGGCCGTTCTCGGAACGCCGACAGACGGTACCACCCCGGCGCCCGAAGTCAAGCCGAATCACCTCATCGACATGAGGGGACGTTGCGGCGTATGTGACCTTCATCTTCTCGCCGCGGCTTCCGAGCCCGTCGGCGTTGAAAGCCTGCGAGGGATATGCAAGACTCTCTGCATGGAAGAGGTGCTGCAATCGAAGCGGCTGGTCTTGCGGCGGCTCCGCATCGAGGATGCCGAGGGATTCGTGCGGCTGCTGGCGGAGGATCGCGAGGCGATCCTGATGATGTCGCGCATGTCGTACCCCTGCACCGAGGCGGCGGCCCGCGAATGGATCGCCATGCGCACCCGGCCGGGGGCGACCGCCTTCGCCGTCACACGGCGCGACGATGGCGCGCTGTTGGGGGCGATCGGGTTCGCCGGCCTGCCCGAGATGCCCAATGTCGGCTACTGGATCGGGCGTCCCTCCTGGGGGCAGGGATACGCGACGGAGGCGCTGCGGCTCGTCATCGGGTACGCGAGGCATCTGGGAGCGAAGGGGCTCCAGGCAGAGACGTTTTCGGACAATCCCGCCTCGGCGCGAGTCCTGGCGAAGTGCGGCTTCCGGGATCGAGGGATCGTCCGCCGAGACCACCCCGCGCGGGGTGGTCTGATCCGCGCGCATGTCCACGTCCTGCACTTCGCCACTCAGGACGCCCTGGCGAGGCCGGGATCGGCCTGACTCCGGTGAAGACGAAGGCGTAGAGGCTCGCCGCTTGTCCGCTCTCCCCGACATCTCGCAGGATGCTCCTTGACGGCCCCCATGGGGAACCGTAGCGTGAGCCCGAGGCTGGCGCCCCTCTTCCGATTCCCTCCGTGCCGGCCATGGATGCCTATGCCGCGATTCCCCTGATCCAACAACCATCACCTGCCCCGACCCTCGCTGCGAGAAGAGAGGAAGAGAGCGAACGATGGCACACAAGGCACTCGTAGAGGAACTCCGACAGATCGTGGGGAAGGCGAATGTCTTGGACTCCGGCGTCGACATGCAGCTCTATCAGTACGATGCATACCTGGAAGAGCGGCGGCCGGACGCGGTAGTCTTCGTCAATTCGACCGACGAGGTGGCCGGGGTTGTCAAGCTGTGCAACAAGCACGGTGTCCCCTTCGTGCCCCGCGGCGGCGGCACGAACCTGAGCGGCGGCACCATCCCCTTCAAAGGCGGCGTAGTCGTCGAGATGATCCGCATGAACCGGATCCTGGAGATCGACCGCCCCAACCTCCGCGCCCGGGTCCAGCCGGGGATGTTCAATCTCGAGTTCGGGAACACCTTGATCCCCCTCGGCTATCAGTACCTTCCCGACCCGGCGAGCCAGAAGGCGGCCACCCTGGGGGGCAACGTGGCCGAGAACTCCGGCGGCCCGCACTGCTTCAAGTACGGTGTGACCACGAACCACGTTATGGGATTGACCGTGGTCCTGCCCGACGGTCAGGTGGCGAAGATCGGCGGGAAAGCGCCCGACACGCCGGGCTATGACCTGCCCGGGGTGTTCGTGGGCAGCGAGGGCACGCTCGGGATTTGCACCGAGGCCGTGGTTCGGATCGTGCGTCTGGCCGAGGGGGTCAAGACCCTCTTGGCCAACTACGACAGCATCGACGAGGGCAGCGAGACGGTTTCGGCCATCGTGGCCGCCGGCATGGTCCCGGCCACCCTGGAGATGATGGACCAGCTCGTCATCAAGGCGGTCGAGGAGTCCATCCACTGCGGCTTCCCACTGGACTGCGCCACGGTGCTCATCATCGAGGTGGACGGGCTGAAGGACGACCTGGAGATACAAACTCAGGCCATCGTGGACCTGTGCAAGTCGCACGGCGCCCGCGAGGTCCGGGTAGCCAAGGACGACGCAGAGCGGGCCGCGCTCTGGGCAGGCAGGCGCGGCGCCTTCGGGGCCGTGGCCCGCTTGGCACCGAGCTACCTGGTCTGCGACGGGACGGTGCCCCGCACTGCCTTGCCCAAGATCCTGCGCAAGGTGGCCGAGGTGGGCAAGAAATACAACCTGCAGATTCCCAACGTCTTCCACGCCGGGGACGGTAACCTGCACCCGCTGATCCTGTTCGATTGGCGGGATGCGGAGCAGAAGGCCCGGGTGATGAAGGCAGGGATGGAGATCCTGCAGCTCTGCGTGGAGATGGGCGGCACGATCAGCGGCGAGCACGGCGTGGGACTGGAAAAGATCGACGCCATGCGCCTCGTCTTCACCGAGGCGGACATTCGCAGCCAGGTCCTGGTCAAGCAGGCCTTTGACCCTCGGAACCTGGCCAATCCCGGGAAGATGTTCCCGCTCCCGGAGGAGGTGCGTCGTGCAGCCTGACCTGACGGGACTTCGCGGGCAACTGGAGAAGATCGTCGGCGCCGAGCAGGTGAGTGCCGGCCCCGCGGCCACGGCGCGCTTTTCGGTGGATGGGGTGATCCCGGGTCTCACCGTCCGGCCGGGGACGCAGGAGGAGGTGTCGAAGGTCGTGGCCGCCTGCGCCGCCGCGGGGGCGACCATGATTCCCTGGGGGGGCGGGACGACGACGGGGCTGGGAAACCGTCCGACCCGGGCGGACGCGATCGTCCAGCTTGACCGGCTGGATCGGATCGTGGAGTTCGACGCCGCCAACCTGTGCGTAACGGCGGAAGCCGGGATGCGGCTTGCCGCGCTGCAAGCGACCCTCGCCCAGGAGAAGGAGATCCTCCCTCTGGACCCGCCCACCGACAGCAAGGTGACGATCGGTGGCCTGGTGGCGGCGAACCAGAGCGGCCCGACCCGGCTCCTCTACGGGACGGCGCGGGACTGGGTGCTGGGGATGCGGGTCGTCCTGCCGGAAGGCGAGCGTGTCCACTGCGGCGGCAGGGTCATCAAGAACGTCTCGGGCTACGACATGAACAAGCTGTTCATCGGCAGCCTGGGCACCCTGGGGATCCTCACGGAGGTCACCTTCAAGCTGCTGCCGCTGCCCGTGATGCGGGCCGGCGTCGTCGGCCTGTTCCGGGAGCTCAAACACGCGACAACCATCATCGGGAAGGTGCTGGAGTCATTCCTCCTCCCCGAAGCCCTCGATCTTCTGGATCCGGAGACGGTGGCCCTCCTGGCTCCGCGTCTCGGCCTGGAGGCTCCGGCCGGCTCCTACGGCCTGGCCGTCGCGCTGGCGGGCAGCCGCGAGACGGTCGAGCGGCAGGCGCGGGACTTCGCCGCCATCTTCCGCGATGGGGACGGCCGCGTGACGCCCCTGCCGGACGGACGGACGGTCCTGGCCTGGGATGCGCTCCGCAACGTGTTTGACCTGTTGCCGGTTCCGCCCGCCGCGCGGGTTCTGTGCAAGATCGCGGTCCCCATCAGCCGGACCGCCGAAATGCTGGAGGCCGCCGGGAAACTGGGCCAGCGCCATCGCGTGAGTGGTGTGGTGGTCGCACACGCCGGGAGCGGCGTCGTCTGGGCGTGTTTCCTGCTGGGACCGAAGGCGCCCCCGGAGGAGGTGCTGGCCGACGCGCTGGAGGGTCTGCGCCGAGAGGCGATGGCGGCGGAAGGCAGCCTGGTCCTGCAGGACGCCCCCGCGACCCTCAAGACGCGGGTGGATGCCTGGGGGAAGCCGGGCGACGGGTTTGACGTGATGCGGCGGCTCAAGGCGGAATTCGATCCTCGGGGCCTCTGCAACCCGGGGAGATTCCTGGGCGGGATCTGAGGCGAGGGCGGACAATGGCGACGACAGAACTCCTCCCTTTGTACGATACCATCGCACAATGCAATCGCTGTGGATTCTGCCAGGCAGGCTGCCCCGTCTTCCGGGTGACCGGCGAGGAGCACTCGCTGGCGCGCGGGCGCCAGGCCATCGCGCGTGGCCTGATCCTGGGGAATCTGGAGCTGACGCCTGAAGTGTTTCACGCGCTGGAGGATTGCCTCCTGTGCCGCGGGTGCACGGCCCACTGCTTCCCGGCGATCAAGACGGACGAGATCGTCACGACGATCCGGCACGCCTACATCACCCGCCATGGCCAACCCATCTGGCAGCGCATCCTGTTCCGGACGATCCTCTCGGACAGCAAGAAGATCGAGCTGGGGGGGCGCATGATGCTCTGGGCGAAGCGCCACGGCCTGGCGACCATGGCGGAGAAGACCGGCATCCTGAACCTCGTGGACAAGCGGCTGGCGGTGGCCAACCAGGTGGTGCCCCCGATGACGGCGAAGCCCTTCCTGCGCGGAGAGCACGCGCAGGTGCCGACGCCGGACAAGGTGAAGCACCGGGTCGGCTACTTCGCCTCCTGCGGGTTCAGCTTCCAGTTTCCCGAGGTGGTCGAGGCCACGCTGCGCGTCCTGGCGCGGAACGGCTGCGCCATCACCGTGCTGGACAACACCTGCTGCGGCCGGCCGGCGCACTCGTATGGGGACCTGGATGCCGCGCGGGATATCGCCAAGAAGAACGTGGATCGCCTGGCGGGGGCGATGGGGCTGGACGCGATCGTCTCGGAGTGCGGGAGCTGCAGCACGCACCTGAAGGATTATGGAAACCTACTGAAGGACGATCCGGCCTACGCCAAGAAGGCCGCGGCTCTCTCGAAGAAGGTCCAGAGCTTCAGCGAGTTCCTGGTGGGTGTCGGGGCGAACGGAAGCCTCGGCGCGCTCTCGGGGACGATCACCTATCACGACCCCTGCCATCTGTCCAATCGCTTCGCCAAGATCACCGCGCAGCCGCGGAAGCTCTTGAAATCCGTCCCGGGCATGACCTACAAGGAGATGCCGGAAGCCGACTGGTGCTGCGGGGCGGCGGGAAGCTATACCTTCCTGCACCACCCGGAGGCGACGGGAGTCCTGGACCGGAAGATGGGGAACGTGGAGAAGACCGGGGCCGATACGCTGGCCACCGAGTGCCCGGCCTGCATGATGCACTTGAGCTACGGGGCGCGCAAGAAGGGCCTGCCAATCCAGGTGCGGCACGTGAGCCAGATCCTGGACCAGGCCTACGCGGCCGGGAAGGCGGACTGACGGATGCGGTGAGCGCCGCGGCGTCTTGATGGCGCATGCAGCGATGAGACTCTGCGGGGGGCGGCGGATGCGGAGCCGGCCCCCGCAGCTTTTTGCTGGCGAAAGGACTTGCGCCGCCCGGCCCGAATCGGTATAGACTGGCCCCCATGTTGATCCTCCACCACAGCAACCGCCTGGAGCGGCTGGCGGACGACCTCGCCGAGGTAATGCGGGTCCCCCTCGCGCCGCCGCTCACGCCCGAGACCATCGCCGTCCAGAGCAACGGGATGGCCCGCTGGCTCCGGATGCGGTTGGCGGACCGCCTCGGCGTCTCCGCCAACATCGACTTCCCCCTCCCCTCCAGCCTGGCCTGGATGCTCTTCGGCCGGATCCTCTCCGACGTGCCGGACGTCTCCCCCTACGATCGGGAGGTCCTGGTCTGGCGCCTGATGGGGCTGCTCCCGGGGGTCGCCGGTGGGGAGGCCTTCGCCGCACTCCGCGCCTATCTCGCGGATGCCGAGGACGACCTCCGCCGCCATCAGCTCGCCTCGCGGATCGCCGACCTGTTCGACCAGTATCTGATCTACCGGCCGGACTGGATCCTAGACTGGGAGCGGGAGGGCGGCGAGTCCTGGCACGCCCCCCTCTGGCGCGAGCTGGTCCGGTCGGTCGGGGGCATCCACCGAGTGCGGGTGCAGGAGCGCTTCCTGGCCGCGCTCGACAGGGCGCCGTCCGCAATCTGCGGGCTGCCATCCCGGCTCAGCCTCTTCGGTATCCCGACGCTGCCGCCGGCGCAGCTCGAGGTCTTCGCCCGGCTGGCCGAGCGTCTGGACGTGCATCTCTTCCTGCTCAACCCCTGCCGGCAGTTCTGGGCCGAGATTCGATCCGAACGCGAGATCGCCCGGCGCGTCAAAGACCGGGATCCGCGCGAGCTGTACCTGGAGACCGGCAACAGCCTGCTGGCCGCCTGCGGGAAGCAGGGGCGGGACTTCCTCGGGCTGCTCCTGGATTACGACCCGCACGAGCTGGAGGCGTTCGAGGAGCCCGGCGAGGACAGCCTGCTCCACTGTCTCCAGACCGACATCCTCACCCTGCGGAACCGGGGGGAGGACGGCGCTCCCCGCACCTGCCTCTGCTCCGACGACCGCTCGGTCCAGGTCCACTCTTGCCACGGCCCCATGCGCGAGGTGGAGGTCCTCTACGACCAACTCCTGGCTCTGTTCGAGGCTGACCCAGAGCTCGAGCCGGGGGACATCGCCGTCATGACCCCGGACATCGAGGCCTACGCCCCTTTCATCGAGGCTGTCTTCGGCACCGCGGAGCCAAGTCGGCGGATTCCCTTCAGCATCGCGGATCGCCGTCAGCGGACGGAGAGCCCGGTGGCGACTGCCTTCTTCTCTCTCCTGGAAATCGTGGAAGGCCGCTTCGGGGCGGACCAGGTGCTGGGCCTGCTGGAGACCCTGCCGGTGCGCCGGAGGTTCGGCATCGCGGAGGGCGACCTGCCGCAGATCCAGGACTGGGTCCGGGCGGCGGGTGTGCGCTGGGGGGTGGACGGGGAGAGCCGTGCCGCCCTCGACCTGCCCGCCACCGGGGAGCACACCTGGCGCGCCGGTCTGGACCGGCTGCTCCTGGGCTACGCCCTGCCCGCGGGCGGGCGGCGGCTCTTCGGCGGCATCCTGCCCTATGACGAGATCGAGGGGGCGGCCGGCCGGATCCTGGGTCGCCTCTGCTCCTTCGCCGAGGCTCTCTTCGCCGCGCGGGACGAGCTGACACGCCCCCGCCCGATCGCCGCGTGGGCGGACATTATCGTGCGCCTCCTCGACCGCTTCCTGGAGGCCGACGAGGATGAGGAGGAGCAGGTCGCCGACCTCCGCCGGGCGGCCGCGACGCTCGCCGCGGAGGCGGCTCAGGCCGACTTCGCGAGCCCGGTGTCCCTCGCGGTCGTGCGCGCCGCCCTCCAGACCGCGCTGGGGGAGGGGCGGGGCGGCGGGCGCTTCCTGGCGGGGCGGGTGACGTTCTGCGCCATGGTCCCGATGCGGAGCGTTCCCTTCCAGGTGGTCTGTCTCATCGGCCTGAACGACGGGAGCTACCCGCGCAGCCGGCGCGCGCCGGGCTTCGACCTGATGAGCGAGGATGTCCGCACCGGCGACCGGTCCCGGCGGGACGACGACCGCTATCTGTTCCTGGAGGCCCTGGTCTCGGCACGCCGCGTCCTGTACCTGAGCTACGTGGGGCAGAGCAACCGGGACAATGCAAAGCTCCCGCCCTCGGTCCTCGTCAGCGAGCTATTGGACTACGTTGAGCGTGGCTTCGCGTCCCCGAAAGGCGAAGGGAAACTCCGCGATCGGTTGGTCACGCACCACCCGCTGCACGCCTTCAGCCCGCGCTACTTCCGGGACGGCGCGGATGGATCGCGCCTCTTCAGCTACTCGGAGGAGTATTGCGAGGCCAGCCGGCGGCGGCGGACTGTCACCGCCCCTCCGCCGTTTCTCGTGCGTCCGCTGACGGAGCCGCCGGAAGAGTGGCGCACGGTGGACCTAGCCCGCTTCATCCGCCTCTTCCAGCAACCGGCGAAGTACCTGGTCCGCGAGCGGCTACGGATCCACCTGGAGGAGCAGGAGGGGCTGCTGGAGAGCCGCGAGCCGTTCACCCTCGACGGCCTGGCCGCCTACGGGCTGCGGCAGGAGCTGCTCGATCTTCGCCTCGCCGACAGCTCCCTCGCCGGCGCCTGGGAGGTGGCCCGGGCGGGTGGGCGCCTGCCGCAGGGCCGCGTGGGGGAGGTGCTCTTCGTCGAGGAGGCCGAGACGGTCGAGGCCTTCGCCCGGCGCCTGGAGGCGCGCGGGCCGGCCCCGCACCTCCCGCCGATTCCGGTGGACTGCCCACTCGGTCCCATCCGGCTCACCGGCTGGCTGACCGGAGTAACGGCTCAGGGGCTCTTGGACTACCGCCTGACCACGGCCAAGCCGAAGGACTGGATCGCGCTCTGGCTCCGGCACCTGCTCCTGAACAGCCTGCGGCCGCCGGGGGTGGCCCCCGAGAGCTGCTGGATTGGCGAGGAGGAGACGATCCTGCTGGGACCGGTCGAGGATCCGCTGCCACGTCTCGCCCGGCTGGCCGAGATCTACTGGGTGGGTCTCTCGCAACCTCTGCACTTTTTTCCGGAGGCGGGGTTCGCCTACGCGGAGCGCGTGCAGAAGGGGCAGGACGAGGAGCATGCGCTCGCGGCCGCCCGCACGCTCTGGGTCGGCAACGAATTCTCGAAGAAGACCCCGGAGGGACAGGATCCGTATCACCGCCTGGTCTTTCGGAACCAGGACCCGCTGGACGCCGACTTCACGCGCCTCACGCGAGAGGTGTTCCTTCCCATGCTGGAGCACCGACGGCCATGAGCACGCGGGCACCTCGCCGAACTCGACCGCTGGACCTCCTGGCGGAGCCCCTGGACGATCTCCGCCTCATCGAGGCCAGTGCCGGGACGGGGAAGACCCACACCCTGGCGGACCTCTACCTGCGGCTGGTGCTGGAGGGCGACCGGACGGTGGACCAGATCCTGGTCGTCACCTTCACGGTGGCCGCCACGGCGGAGCTGCGCGACCGGATCCGCGCCCGGCTGGAGGCGGCCCGCGCGGCCTTCCACTGCGAGGAGCCGAAGGAGCCGAAGGACGAGATCCTGGCCGGACTGCTGGCCCGCATCCCGGAGCACACCACAGCCGCACGCCGGCTCGCCCAGGCGGTCCAGGGCTTCGACGAGGCGGCGATCCTCACCATCCACGGCTTCTGCCAGCGGGTCCTGAAGGAGAGCGCCTTCGAGAGCGGCCAGCCGTTCGAAGCCGAGCTGGTCCCGGACGAGGGGGAGATCCTCCAGGAGATCGTGGATGACTTCTGGCGAAAGAGCCTCTATCGCGGACCGCGGCTCCTGGTGGGGTACTTGCTGCGCCAGGGGTGGAGCCCGGAAGGGCTTGCCAGGAGCGTGCGGCCGTATCTGCGGAGGGCGTCGCTGGCCGTCCGGCCGCCTGCGCCTCCATCCGTCGGCCCGGAGGCCGAGGCGCTCTACGAGGCCCGCTACCGCGAGGCGCGGGCCTGCTGGGCGGCGGACCGGGCGGCGATCGAGGCGCTGCTCCGCGGCCAGTCGTCGCTCCACGGCGGGAAATACCCGCCGAAATCCCTCCCGGCCTGGCTGGAGGAGATCGACGCCTTCCTGCGGCCGGCCGAGGCGCATGCTGCCTGGTGTACCCGCATCGAGAAGTATGCGGCGCCCGCATTACAGGCCGGGGTCAAGAAAGGAGGCTCGCCGCCGACCCACCCGTTCTTCACCCTCTGCGCGCATCTGACGGAGGCCTGGCAGGCCCTGGCGGGCTACCTCGCGTTCCACGCCATCCAGCTCAAGCTGGAGCTGCTCGACTACTGCCGTCGGGAGTTGAGTCTGCGGAAGGAGCGCCGCCAGCTCACGGCGTACCAGGATCTCCTGCTCCGCCTGGACCAGGCGCTCCAGGCCCCGCATGGCGCGGCGCTGGCGGCGAGCCTGCGTCGGCGCTACTCCGCGGCGCTGATCGACGAGTTCCAGGACACCGATCCCGTCCAGTACGCGATCTTCCGGCGGATCTACGGCGGGAGCCGGCTCCCCGTCTTCCTGGTGGGGGATCCCAAGCAGGCCATCTTCGGCTTCCGGGGCGCGGACATCTTCGCCTACCTGGCGGCCGCCCGCGACGCGGAGGCGCGGCGCACGCTGGATCGGAACTGGCGCTCCGCCCCCGACCTGATCCGGGCGGTGAACGCCGTGTTCGGGGGAGCGCGCGAGCCGTTTCTGTTCGACGAGATCGCGTTCCTCCCGGTGCGGCCGGCCGAGACGGAGCACAAGGTCCTCGCGGTGGCGGGGGACGACCCAGCTCCATTCCGGATCTGGTGGCTCGCCCGCGCCGGCGAGCGGGAGTCGATGGCCAAGGGCAAGGCGACGGACGCGGCGACCCGGGCCACGGCGAGAGAGATCGCGCGGCTTCTCGCGGCGGCTGGCCGGGGCGAGGCCCGGATCGGCGAGGCGGCGCTCCGGGGCGGCGACATCGCGGTCCTGGTGCGGACCAACGCCCAGGCCGATCGGGTGCGGCAGGCGCTTCTCGCCCTCGGCGTCGCCAGCGTCCAGCTCGGCGAGGCCAGCGTCTTCGAGACGCATGAGGCGGAGGAGATCGAGCGCGTGCTCCTGGCCGTGGCGCAGCCGGGGCGCGAGCCGCTGGTCCGGGCCGCCCTGGCCACGGATCTTTTCGGCGTGGGCGGGAACGCGCTGGAGGCGCTCGGCGAGGACGAGGCGGCCTGGGAGACGCGGGCAAACACGTTTCTCGAGGACCAAACGCTCTGGCGGGACCAGGGATTCGTTCAGATGTTTCGCCGGCTCATGAAGAGGGAAGGCGTGGCGGCGCGCCTCCTGGCGTTCGAGGACGGCGAGCGGCGGCTCACCAACGTCCTGCACCTCACCGAGCTGCTCCAGGCTGCGGCCGCTGCAGATCACCTGGGGATGGAAGGCCTGAGCGCCTGGCTGGCTGCCCACCGGCAGAATGGAGAGACGACGCCGGACGAGGCCCAGCTCCGCCTGGAGAGCGACGAGAACCTTGTGAAGATCGCCACCATCCACAAGAGCAAGGGTCTGCAGTACCCGGTGGTCTTCTGCCCGTTCCTGTGGGACGTGTCGCTCCGCGGCAAGAGCGATGGGATCGGCGTGCTGTTCCACGACCCAGCCGCCGGGAAGGCGCCCACGCTGGACGCGGGATCGGACCGGTTCGACGAGGCGCAGGCCCTGGCGGAGCGCGAGGCGCTGGCGGAAAATCTGCGGCTCACGTACGTCGCGCTGACGCGCGCCGAGCATCGCTGCACGCTCGTGTGGGGGAACATCAACGGGGGGGAGCTGTCGGGGCTGGCCTACCTGCTGCATCAGCCCGCAGATCTGGCCCCAGGTGCGGACCGTGCGACTTCCGTCCGCGAGCGGGCCAAGGGCCTCGGCGATCGGGAAGTCCAGGCGGACCTCCTGAAGCTGTCGCGGCGCGCCGGGGGCGCGATCGCGGTCGAGAGTGTCTCCCTGGAGGAATCGCCCACGCCCGGTCCCGCGGAACCCGCCCAGGAGTCGCTACAGGCGCGCGTCTTCGCCGGGCCGATCCCGAAGGGCTGGCAGGTCACCAGCTTCTCGGGGCTCACGGCGGGCAGTCACCGGGAGGCGCCGGACTACGATGCCGCTCCTTCGCCCGAGCGGGGCGGACGAGCGGTCCTGCCGGGTCAGTCGCCCTCCGACATCGCCGACTTCCCGCGCGGGATCCGAGCCGGGATCTTCATGCACGCCCTCTTCGCGTCGCTGGATTTCGCCCGGGCCGACCGGTCCGTCATCGAGGCGGCCGCGCGACAAATGCTCCGCGAGCACGGCTTCGATGTCACCTGGCAGGCCGCCGTGGCGGACATGGTGGAAAGCGTCCTGCGGACGCCTCTGGACCCTGTCGCCGGTTTCAGCCTGAATCGCGTGGGTCGCACGGAGCGGCTGGATGAGCTGATATTCCACTATCCCATCGCCCGCCTCGATGCGCGACGGTTGACCGCTTTACTGTGTGAGCACGGGCACGGTGGATCTTTCGAAAGCCGGATCCAGGAGCTGATCTTTGACCCGATACGCGGCTACATGACCGGTTCGATGGACCTGGTCTTCGAGCATGACGGCCGCTACTACCTCGCGGACTACAAGTCGAACTGGCTGGGCGGCGACCCGGACGCGTACCGGGCCGACCGGCTGTCGCGCGTGATGGGCCGCGAGGCCTACGACTTGCAGTATCTGATCTACACGGTGGCGCTCCACAGATACCTGGGGCAGCGGGTGGCGGACTACGACTACGCGACCCACTTCGGCGGTGTGTTCTATCTGTTCGTGCGCGGGATGCATCCGGCCAGGGGCGCGGACTGCGGGGTCTTTCGAGATCGGCCATCCCCGCCGCTCGTCGCGGCACTCGATCGGTACCTGGCTGTGGGGGACGGCGGACGATGAGGATGCCGGAGCGGGCGCAAGAGACGCCGCACGGAGGCGGCCTGGATGCGCACCTGGCGCGTCTGCTGGTCCGCCTGACGGGCCGCGAGGATCCGCTCCTCGCGCCGAGCGTCCGTCTGGTCTGCCGTCTGACGGGGCAGGGGCACATCTGCGCGAATCTTGCGGAATGGGCCGGGAAGCCGCTCGCCGAGCCCGGCGAGGACGAGTCGACGATCGCCCCACCGGTCGCAACGTGGTGCGACGCCCTGCGGCAAAGCCCGGTGGTGGGCCGGCCGGGAGAGTACGCTCCGCTCGTCCTGGACGACGCCGGCCGCCTGTATCTCTATCGCTACTGGGAGTATGAGCGACAGATTGCAGAGGACCTCCACCCCCGCAGCGCCGAGGAGCCGAGCGAGGTGGACCTGCCGCGACTGCGGGAGGGGCTGGATCGGCTCTTTCCGCCTGCGGCGGATGGCGCCGTGGATTGGCAGCGGACGGCCGCCGCGGTCGCGCTGCTGAGACGCTTCTGCGTGATCTCCGGGGGGCCGGGGACGGGCAAGACCACGACCGTGATCCGGATCCTCGCGCTGCTCCTGGAACAGGCGGCTGGCCGGCCGCTCCAGATCGCGCTGGCGGCCCCCACGGGCAAGGCGGCGGCGCGGATGCAGGAGGCCATCCGCCTCACGCGGGACCGCCTGCCGGTGAGCCGGGAGATTCGCGAGGCCATTCCCGGCGAGGCGATGACCATCCATCGCCTCCTGGGCTTCAGACCAGGATCGGTGCGCTTCCGGCACGACCGGGAGAATCCCCTGCCGGTGGAGGTCCTGGTGGTGGACGAGGCCTCCATGGTGGACCTGGCCCTGATGGCCAAGCTGGTCCGGGCCCTGTCGCCGCACGCGCGCCTGATCCTGCTGGGGGACAAGGACCAGCTCGCCTCGGTCGAGGCGGGGGCGGTGCTGGGGGACATCTGCGGCGACGCTCCCGGCTTCTCCACGGGCTTTTCCCGGCGACTCGCCAGGGCGACGGGGCAGGTGGGCGGCGAGGGCGACGGCCCGCCCATCCGGGACGCCATCGTCGAGCTCACGCGAAGCTATCGCTTCGGCGAGACGAGCGGCAGGCATCGGCCGGCTGGCCCGACACGTCAACCGGGGGGATGGCCGCGAGGCGCTGGCGCTCTTGGAGCGCGGAGATTCCGAGGACGTCGTCTGGCGGCCGCTGGAGTCGCCGCGGGATCTCGCGGCGCGGCTCGCCGAGGCCGCGGAAAGGCTGGGGGCGTATCTGGACGCCGGGACGCCCGAGAGCGCCCTGGCGGGCCTGGATCGGCTGCGCGTCCTGTCCGCGCACCGGACGGGGCCGTTCGGCGTCGAGACGCTGAACCGGCTCGTCGAGGAGTGCCTGGAGGCCCGAGGCGTGATTCGCCCGCGCTCGCCCTGGTACCACGGGAGACCGGTGCTGATCACGGCGAACGACTACAACCTGCGGCTCTTCAACGGGGACCTCGGGATCACGCTGTTCGATCCGGCCTCGGAGGGGAAGCCCCGCGTCTTCTTCCGGACGGCCGAGGGGGGCGTCCGCCGACTCCCGCCCGCCCGCCTGCCGGAGCACGAGACGGCCTTCGCCACCACCGTGCACAAGAGCCAGGGGTCGGAGGCCGAGACCGTGCTCCTGGTCCTGCCCAACGAGCTCACGCCGGTGATGACGCGCGAGCTAATCTACACCGGCATCACCCGCGCCCGCTCGCGGGTCGAGATCTGGGGTACCGGATCGGTCTTCGAGGCCGCCGTCGCGCGGCGCGTCACGCGCTCCTCCGGTCTGCGCGACGCACTATGGGGCGCAAGATGATGCGCGGTTTCCGCGTTCCTTTTGACGGGCGCGTGCTCATCGGGGACGTGCTGGCTGGCGAGGAGCCGCCGCGCCTCTTGGTGCTGCACGGCGCTGGGCAGTCGAACCGCGAGCGGTTCCGTCAGATCCGCGAGCACTTCCTCGCCTCCGGCATCGGCTCAGTGGCCTTCGACTGCATCGGCCACGGCGAGACCGGGGGCGACTTGAAGCAGAGCAGCCTCCAGAGCCGGACCGCACAGGCCTGCGCCGTGATCGAGGCCCTGTCCCTGTCACAACCCTTCTCTGTCCTGGCCGGCAGCATGGGCGGCTACACCGCGGTGACGCTGCTCAGACGCTATGCGATCGCCAACCTCATCCTGGTGGTTCCCGCCATGTACACGGCCGAGGCGTACGACGTTCCGTTCAACGCCGGCTTCACCGGGATCATCCGGCGCCCGAAGAGCTGGGAATCCTCGGATGGCTGGGAGCTACTGTCTCGATTTACAGGGCGACTACTTCTCGTGGCCGGCGAGCGCGACAGGGTGATCCCTTCCGGCGTGATTCAAGGCATCTACGAAGCGGCCAAGCATGCCAAAGAGCGCACTCTATTCGTGGCTCCCGGGGCATCCCACATGGTTCTCACAGACCTGCGCGCCCACGCCCCCGACCAGCTCGACCGCGTCCTCGGTCTGATGATCGGGATGCTCACAGCGGATAAAGAGTCCTCCGGGTCCATGGCATCTGGTGCCGTTCTTGAAGAAGAAATGTATGGTGTCAGCGAACGATTGTATGGTAACCACGAACACACTGAACCTACTGGCTGAACTTCTTTCGTCTCGCATCTGTGCCGAAATACTTCGTCTCTTGTTCTGCGCATCTGACGGGAAGTTGGGGGTTGGCTCTATAACATATTCCGGTGTTCCGCCGTGTGAGCGGGCTTGTCCTCGGAGGAACAACAGCGGAAGGCAAGAACAATGCGTGTTAGAACCAACGCCCCCTCGACAGCAGAATGACGGCAAATCTGCTGGCTGCCTATACAATACTGCCTTTCAAAAGTTTCTACCGCTATCGCTTGGGTCGAGCCGATTCGAAGAAGTCGACGATCACCTGGGGGATCTAGTGAAGGCCGAGTACGCCGAGGTGTCCAAGAGGATGCGGCTCATTTCCACATCTCCGGCTCGATTTGCCGCTGCTCCCGAATCGCCTCATCCAGCTCGTCGGCTTCTTGCTTGGATATGCAGCCGAAGAATCGATCGAGATCGGTATGCACCTCTTCCGTTCTCGGTTTCACAAGACCAGTGGCTTTTTCCAGCAGACTGATCACGGTGCGGTTCAGGCTGGCCTTCTCCTTCTTTGCCTTCTGGCGGATCACTCGCGCCAGCTTCGGCGGGAGATTCCGCAGCGTGATCGCGCCCATACTCACGCCTCCCGGGATGCATATGTTGCCTCATTATGAGGTGCTCATGCAGGCACAGTCAATGCCGATCCGGGATTCCGGGTGGTCAATGCACCGAAAGCGGCTTGGTGGTTCACCAGTGTCACTCTGCCGGGAGATACACGTAGACGCCGAGGACGTCCGGGGGCGGCTTGTGCTCGATGCACTGGATGAACACCGTCGTGCTGTCGCAGAGCCTGCGGAACGGTACGGCAAAGACCTCTGAGTCAAAATACTCGAGGGCGATGCATTTCTAATACGTTCCGAGAAGAGCAAGTGTTGCTTGGAGGTGAGATTATCTTGGCACCGCGTCTAAAGCTCTTCGTAATCGAGCAGCCAGTCGTGCTTCATTCTTCATGGTCAGATCATGTTGCCAAACACGCATGACTCGCCAGCCAGTCTTTCGCAACGTGAGGTTTACCACCCTGTCCCGCGCGATGTTCCCTTCCAGCTTCCTACACCAGAATGCACGGTTTGTGGCGGGCTTAGTAGCATGCTTTGGACAGCCGTGCCAGAAACAACCGTCAACGAATAGGGCAAGTCTATTCTGTGGGAAAGCGAAGTCTGGTCTGCCGAAGAGGTCGAAGTGCCTCCTCCAACCGGTGAAACGATGTCGCCGAAGGAGTGCGACCATCGCTAGTTCGGTGGCGCTGTTGCCAGATCCGCGTACTCGGGACATGAGACAGGACCGACGTGTCGCGGTTAGAAAGTCCGTCATACCCTGTTCTTGCTATGAGCTATAGCCCGCTGCGGCATTGCCGTAAGGCTGTCACGGATTGGGTTAGCGGTCGCAAAGCAATCGCAGCCATTCCGCTTCGACCACACCGATTCGGGAAAGGCTTTGACCAATATCGTGCGCGATTCGTGCAGCATGTAGCGGCTTTAGCTGCCCAACCCACTCAATCTTCAATCCCTGGTCGGAGACAAACGCGAAACATCCATTTCCATTTCGGCATGCGGTTATGGTACCCGTCGACATATTAATAGGAAACCCCGCGACCCACAGCATGTCCCGGGCCTTGCCCCCCGCCAATAGCGACATAGCCGAGCCGTCTGGCAAGACCAAGGCAAGGCCGCG
This sequence comes from Candidatus Methylomirabilota bacterium, assembly GCA_026387775.1. Taxonomy (GTDB): domain Bacteria; phylum Methylomirabilota; class Methylomirabilia; order Methylomirabilales; family 2-02-FULL-66-22; genus 2-02-FULL-66-22. The sequence continues at coordinate 29,442 of JAPLLC010000027.1, forward strand.
TCCGCTTGAATTGTTATGCAAGAATACATCTTCCCTCAACTTCCAAAACGGGAAGCTAATTGACTGTCCAGTTTGAGACTGATGAGTCTTGTCAAGACGAACAGTGTCGCAGATGGGCATCAGGCAGAAGCTATACACCCAGGGCTGTTGCCCTCCATTTGTTGGAAGATGTCGAACTATGGTTCCGTAGGACAAATGGCGTGTGACTGAATCATACTGGGTCCGAATGGCGAATAGAGAAGCGAGTCTTTGGTTGGCCGACGAGTCCTCAGTATCGACCATCGCCATGAGGTCCGTTATCAGATCTGGCCCAATACCACGAAATCCCTTACTGGGCATCTGAGCAACTTGCTGAACTTGTGAATACCTTGAGCGATCGACAACACCACTCTTGAGGAGTTCCTTTACGACTTCTCCGGCGACGAAGTGCGTTGCTGGCATTCGCCTTCCGCTGACATAATACCAGTCCTTCTTTGGTGACTTGATCTCAAGCCCGTCTACAGTATCGTTTACGATTGCGGAAACACTTGTCGAATTAAGGCGTTCGTCCTCGAGCACAGCCAGCAACTCGTCCGCGAGCAATGCCGGCAATTGATCGAACGCCTCCTCGCTTTCTTTCAAAAGCGCCCGATGCAATAGGAATGCCCCGTTCATGTCACCATGAAATCTATCCAATATGCGCTTGGAATTCGCTCTGACCGCCGCCATTCCAGAGAGAGCATAGGACGGCAAGATGCCCGAGTTCATCTTGGCGAACTCGTCGATAAGGCGAGTCGCCAGGTCTGCTTCCTTAACCGTAAACGCCTCCTCATCGGTCCCAACGCGGCCGATGTTCTTACCAAACACAACCAGTCTGGTGGCTCCCGATCGAAGGCGGCATTGCGAGTCTTCGGGCTGTACCTCGAAGCCATCCCCACGAAGCCTATCGCCGATCTGGTTCGCGACAGCGACAAGGGACGGATCGGCGGTGTAGATTGAGAGCAGGCGAGCATGGTGGGGGAACTCATCGTGACTCTGCTTCACGAGAGCCGCAATCAAGCTCAATGCCTTTTCGCCTCTATCGCCCGAGAAATCCCAATCGAGAATGATAATGTCTGGTCGTTCGCAAAGCCGAAACAGTTCTGAGCCTGAGTCAGTTGAGAAGCCTTCGGGAGGTTCGTAAAGTGCGCAAATTATTCCATCCCGCGCAAAGCTGCCTACCAATTCCTTTGGATGGTACGGTTGCTGAATCTCTGCGACCTCCGGCTTGCCATAGTAAGTGGGCTGGACTCCAATCTCCGGCCGAAAAACCGGCTTACGGGCCTTTGGAAGATCAGCCGGATCCGCCACCATGCCGGTGTGCCTGTCGAAGATCTCGTCATCGACGAACACTACACTCTGGAGGTAACGCCTTGCGGCATCGCGGGCGAATCCCACTAGGGCATTCATCAACTAAGCCTTAGGGTTGGGGCAGCAATGTGAAACGCGACAGAGAATCCGGCCGGTGGAGTATCGAGATGAAGATGCATTTTCTCAGCCTCCAGCGCCCGCCGTGAAATGAACAACCCCAGACCCCGTCCTCCGGGCTTCCTGGTGAAACCACGCTCAAAAATCCTCTCCCTGTCTCGCTCTTCGATTGACGGGCCGGTGTTAGTTACAATAAGGTCACCTGCTGACACGTCGAATCGAATCTTCCGCTCGCTCTTCAGATTGCTAAGCCAGAACAGCGCGTTGTCAACAAGATTGATAATCGCGGGATAGATAGTAGACGGATAACATGTAATCGTGGCAGCAAGGAATGCATCGGTGCACTCCAAGGTAACTCTATGTCGGTCGAATCGGTTCTTAAAAAGGTCCGTCACGTAGTTGCGAACACTCTTTCCTGTGATTTCCTGCGTAGTGCGGTAGAGACGGCGCTGCAAGGGGGTGAAGAGTTTGAGGTGTCCGTCCAAGTGCTCAAAGTTTGCCCTGATTGATTGATAGAGAGGCCATAACGTAGTACTCTTTCGCGATACTTGACCGAGTTCCTGAACGCTTCGTCGGACTTTTCGTATGGCAGCAGTAAATTCATGATTGATGATCGCTACCGCCAGGCCAAGCTGAACCATCTCAAAGTTCTCGTCAGCCTCTTCCTCCAGCGCCAGCATGCGGTGCTCAAGAGCTTCCATAATTTGCGCCGGCTCTTCGCCGTCGGAAGTCCGTAGATTTTCGGCAAGAGCTGCGAGCATATCGCGGGCGGCCATAAGGGCATCCCGGTGGCGGCCCTCAATTTCCGTGAGTTGGTCTTCCCATGCCTTGCGCAGCCCCTCGATTTTTTGCGGGCTCAGTGAATTCAAGTCTGTCCGGCTTAGGTCTGCCTCGATTTGCCTTACCGTCGAGTCCAGTGCAAGCATCGCCTTCTGCGTGATGTCGAAGACGGTCTTTCGCGTGTCGCTCGCGCTTTCCCGCGTCTGATTCACCACCTCCTGCAGCTGTTTCTGACGTTCCCCGGCTAGCGACCGTATCCTTTCTTCAAGGCGTTTCCGCTGATCAACGTATATTCGAGCTTGTCGCGCCACCTCCCCTAACGTCCGTGCGATTTCCTCCTCAAAAGGAGCAAACACTTCAGAATCCAATCGAGCCTTCTCGATCCTATAGCCATCAATTTCGCGGGTAAGTTCTTTCGTGAGCGCGACGCCAGCCGGTCTCTTGCAGGTATATCTATCTTTCAGACCGTTGAGCCCTGCTATTGCCTCACGTTCTGCGCGAATCAGTGCAGTCGCCGCCTTGTCCTGATCTTCAATGCGTGAAGCTAGCTCCATTCGGGAGCGGGTCAATCCCCTCAACTCCTTGACCGCCGCTTCAGGTGCGCCAGCCTTGATCGATTCAAAAAAGACTTCGAGTGTCTTCGCAAGCCGCTTTCGTTGCTCTGAGGATCGCTTCTGCTGTCGAGCCAGCGACTCGGCCCGTCTACGCATCTCGGCCTGTGTCTTCTCAAAAAGTTCTGCCCTCTCTCCGCTTCCGCTTCGAAAGAATTCAGCTGCCAGTTGGATAAGCAGGTTGACGAGAATGTCGCGCAACTGCCGATATGCCCTATTCTGCTGAAAACCTTCCCTGCCAGCCTTCTCCTGAAGATTTTCGTTAGCCTCTCTCGACAAGAGCACTGCCCCGAACATGCGTCGATATGAGAAGAAGTAGTAGCCAGCGCCTTTTGAGCGACGCTTTTCGACCTCCAGCCAGTCAACCGAAAAGTCTCCATACGGCAAAATCCGGATGCCGTCCCGGTATACGTATAGGCCGCCGATTTTATCCAGCTTACGGCCCAAATCTGAGAAATCATCACCAACCACGAGAGATTCCGTCTCTCGTCCCATCAGATAACCGAAGATCACCTCGAAGGGACCGCACTCGGTGCGAGTCCCGCCTGCTTCCGGCCAAGGAACAATCATGCCTTCGTATTGTTGCTTATAGACGCGGACATTCCCGCTGAACTGTCCGAACGCATCAACAGTGCCTCGCAAGAGATGATCCGACCTTGAGTCCAGTTCTTCCCTGGTAAAGAAGGTCTCGGGGTCGAGAAGCTCTGCGCCTGCCAGAGCGTCGGCAGTCCATCGTTGAAACGACGCAGTGATACGAGGAGTTGTCGCCTGGCCAAACACCTCATCCGCGAACCCAAGCAATTGCTTGCGGAAGGAATAGTCCTGATTGCGTTCCTCTACTGCGAGCTCCATGGCAAGAACAGGGTTCGATGGCGCAATAATAAAGTGCGTGCCCGTAGCATCGCCCCCCAGACTCAACGCGTCCCCTTGTCGATCTGCAAAGAACCGATCGAGATCGCCGGGGTCAGGCTGAAAGCCCCTTATCTCGGCGAGAACCTGGCGAAAATCCAACTCGGGATGGTCCTTTATTAGTCGCTCCACGCACGTCTTAAGCGATGCCTTCAGTCCCTCAACATGATCCGGGCTCGGCAGAGTTCCGCCGGGTAGAGTCCCTATGGGAATCTCTATCTCGTCGAGGTTCAGGCCCGGCATTTCGAACAATCCCCAGTGGAGGAAACCCGTGATCAGGTCGTGTAACCCATCCTCTCGAATTGCCCTCGTCAAGATCAATACTTGTTTCCCCAGAAGAGCGATTGCCAGACGGCCGATGCCTTTCTCGCCGATGACCGTGCGCAACTCCATCGTCGGCGGGCGAAACTGATCTTTTCTGTTTTCCCCCGCTTTGCTCTCCGTGCCGAGGACAAGCCACTTCTCTTCAAAATCCTCCCTAGTCATACCAACGCCGTCGTCACGAATTATCAAAGTGCCTTCGTCCTCGAAAAAATCTATCCGCACTCGCTTCGCATATGCGTCGTGGGCATTCTTGAAGAGTTCGCTAATCGCGTTCTGGGTTCCAGCAATTTGCTGGCGCCCCAACATATCAACTGTCCTGGCCCTAGTCCTGATCTTAGCCATTTGCGGCGATGGAGAGTAGGTGTTGACCGATCCGCCTGGCCAGCTCAGGCGGGACAGCGTTGCCAATCTGTCGAGCCAAACTGCTCAACACGATGCCATGGAAGACGAAGTCCTTAGGAAAAGTTTGCAGCGTGGCGCCCTCCCGAATTGATACCGCGCGATCCTCGTCGGGATGTCCAAAGCGGCCATTGGAGAAGCTATTGAATCGCGTAGTGATCGTCGGTGCCGGACGATCCCAAGACATCCGCCCATAAACATCTGAAAACATGTCGTCACGTCCCTTATAGGCAGGAATCTGAAGTGACCTATCGTCCTTCCACACCGCTCGGCTGCCCCCCGATTTGGCAGTTAACTGCATACGGCGAAGATTGGCAGGCGATAAGGCCATAGCTGTGTGCTGGAACTCTGTTGGGTCGCGGTGTCCTGCGGCAATCCTAGGAAAGCCGTTGGCCTCGCCGATGAACGCTTGGACGGTTAGTGATGGGTTTGGTTCAGGCGCAGGCAAGCTGACTTTTGGTGACAGATGCGTTGCGATGAGAAGGTAGCGCATCCGCTTTTGTGGCACACCATAATGACTTGCGTTGATGATTCCATCGTCCCAAGCGTAACCGTGGCGTTCAAGAAACCCGCGGAATTCCGCCAGGATTGAATGCTGCTTCCGGGTCTGTAGACCTGGGACATTCTCGACGATGACGAATCCAGGGCGGAAATACCGGATGAACTTCTGGAATTGTCTTAAAAGGAACGCGGTTCGCCTCGACTTGGACTTGTCAGTCCGGATTTTGCTCCAAAACTGGCATGGACTGCATCCTACGAAAACCAAGAAAGGGTCATCACGCCTCAGAGAAAGCCTCCTGCCGAGCTCCGGGGCACTCAGCGTGCTAACATCATGCTTGATGAACCTTGCACCCGAAATGTTCCTTTCGTAGGTTGCTCGACAGTCTACGTCCCTGTCAACTCCGCCTAGAATAGTTATGCCAGCCCTACTCAATCCCAGGCTCATCCCACCTGCACCGCAAAAGAAGTCGACCGCCTTCAGCGCGTGCGTTTTCAGTTGTTGCATGGGTCCGTGCTCAATTTCCTTTCGACAATGAATATGAATCCGTCAAACGAGGCGCTGTGCACAATCTGCTGCGTCCAGTTTCGGTTAACCGTGTACATGATCCGTAATCCGAGACGTTCCGTAATCCGTTGCAACTCTCGTCACCTTGGCACTTTGACCGGAACGCAGGATCGCTGGTGACTGTGGGGCGGGGTGTGTGACATGCGAACGAGAGAAACGGATGGTCGAGAGTGAATACGGGGCGGGCCCCGGCAACGAGCCTGATCGAAGAGGGTGGTGGGTGGCCGGGACCGAGAGGGTATGCATACGCGCTGGCTTCCCCTGCTCCGGTTTCAGGCAGTGCAGCCGTGGCAGCCGGGTCGAAACTACCGCCGATCGAGCAAGGACGTCAAGGGGAAATGGCGCCGAAGCGGACAAGTCGCGAATAAGTGACTTCAGGGCAACATCAGTTTACGTGGATCGAAAAAAGGTACCGGACAGTATGCCGTGGATACGTTGGAACTCGCCGGTGAAAGTCCGGCCCCGGGAGCGGGCAGCGCGCCCGGGTAGCTGGAGGGAGGTGTGCGGGGTAACCCAGAGCACCAAGTTCCCTGACGAGCGCTCA
>JAPLLC010000063.1 GCA_026387775.1 Candidatus Methylomirabilota bacterium
ATCCCTCGAGGCGGGCGCGGCGGCTGCGGGCCCGGGCCAGGCGGCAAGGCTGGCGCCGCTTGGGCAATGAGCCACGGCGGCTCCACGGCGGCGCCGGTGTCCGGCGAATCCGGCGGGGGATCTTCCGCCTGTCCCACCGCCAGACCGGGGGCGAGGAGCATCATGATCGCGAGGGCGAGTTCGCATACCTTCATAGCTGGTCTCCTTTCACGGTGTCGGCCCCCCGTCCCGCCGCCCCACCCTGTTCCGCCTCCGCCGCCAGCAGCGCTGCCGGCCGGAGCGCTACCGGACACTCGGTTTGGAGGGAACGTTCGACGGCAAGTAAGAGGGCATGATCGGCCGCAGTCGCCGGTAGCGGCTGCGGGGGGGTTCCATGGAACCAGACCACTGTCATCACCACCAGAGCCACGGCCGCAAGCGTCCACGCCCAGCGCCAGCTCGGTGCAAGCGTCGGGGGCTCTCGCTGCCGACGGGCGATCTGGCGGCGTTGCCCCTCCCAGGACGCCTCCGGCCGCATCGCCTGTCCGCGGATCTGCGCCGCGAGGTCAGAGAGCGCGGCCTGCAGACGGTCCCGTTCCGCGCGGCAGGTCGGGCAGTCGGCCAGGTGGCCGAGTGTATCGCCCGCTGGCTCCCCTCCCAGCGTCTCTGTCATCTCGGAATCGGTCAGATGTCCTCGCATGGCTCTTTCCATTCCGTGAGGCGGCGGCGCACCGCACCAACCGCTCGCGCGAGGTGAGACTTCACCGTCCCGACCTTCAGGTCCATCGCCCGTGCGACCTCCTCCAGAGTCATCGCCTCACTGAAGCGCAGGAGAAAGCAGGCCCGTTGCCGGTTTGGCAATCGATCCACGGCGGCCTCGACTGCGGCGAGTCGCTCCCGTGCCATCATCACCCTATCTACCGCTGGCCCGGGGTCCGGAATCCAACTGGCGGCATTCGCAAGATCCATCGGCCTTGCGGTCCGCATCGGATGGCGCCAGAACCAGACGCGACGACTCCTCGCGTGGTCGCGCCCCAGATTCAGCGCGATGCGAACCAGCCAGGTCCCGACGCTCGCCTCTCCACGGAAGCTCGTCCGGTTCTCGAAGGCACGTAAGAACACCTCTTGCGTCAAGGTCTCCGCCGCATCTGCATCTCGGACCAGGGCCAAGAGGATGCGGTGAATTCGCCGCTGATGCTCGAGCACGAGACGGTCGAACGCCTCGCGGGTGATGCCGATCGCAGATTTTGGGGAAGGGATCACCGTGGTGACCCCGGCCAGCTCCGCGTCCATTCGGTCTCCTCGTTGCCTAAACACCAAGATTAGACGAGAAACTGCGTGGCAAGGATTACACGCAAGGCGATTTTCCTCCCGCACGAGGCCCCTCACCTCGCGTTCTCGTAGAACTCCAGAGGTTCGCCGTTGTGCTGCGCGGCTTCACGCCCGAGGGACCCCCGCTTGCCTGGGTGCCCCCGTTGCACTGCATGCCTGTCCTTCCACCCTGAGCCCAAAGAGTGCCGCCCCCAGATCACCCAGTTTCTCCGGGGGAGAGCGACGTCCAGCCGCCTCCGAGCGCCTTGTACAGCCGCACAAGGTTGGCGGTCACGGCCCCTTCGCTCTGGGCCAACTGGTCCTGGTATGACAGGAGGGACCGCTCTGCATCCAGCACACTTCGGAAATCGACCATTCCCGCCCCGTACTGCGCGCGCGCCAGCGCCACGGCCCGCTCGGCGGCCTGGGTTGCCCCGCGCAGCGCCTCCCGGCGACGCTGCTCCTCTGCGTAGGCGACCAGGGCGTTTTCCACCTCCTGGAGCGCGGTGAGCACGGTCGCCTCGTATTGGATCAGCGCCTGCTCTTGCAGGGCCGACTGAACCTCGATCTTCTTCCGGACCGCGCCCGCGTCAAAGAGACGCCAGGAGAGGCTCGGTCCCACGCTGTAGGTCTGGCTGGCGGCGGAGAACAGGTTGGTCAGGGTGAGGGCATCAAGACCGATCGAACCGAGGAGTGAGAGCTTCGGGTAGAGCTCCGCCGTGGCCACCCCGACCTGTGCCGTTTGCGCCGCCAGCTTGCGCTCCGCCTGCCTCACGTCGGGTCTGCGCCGGAGGACGTCGGCCGGCACGCCGACCAGGACCTCCGACGGTGTCACCGGGACCGGCCGATGCTCCGCCAGTTCCGCCTGGACCCCACCGGGCTGCTCGCCCAGCAGCACCGCCAAACGGTTCTTGCTTTCTTCCAGGCCGGATTGCAGCGTTGGAACCTGGGATCGGGTGCTCTCTCGATTGTATGTCGCCTGCTCCACGTCGAGCGCGGTCGTGAGGCCCGCCTCAAAACGCACGGTGGTGAGCGCCACGGTCTCCCCATGCGTCTTGAGATTCGCTTCGGCGATCCCGAGTCTGACCTGATACGTGCGCGCCTCGATATAGTTCAGCGCGACTTCGGCGAGCAGGGACACCAAGACGTTGCGCAAATCCTCCGTGTTCGCCTGGAGGGTAGCCGTAGCCACTTCCACGGAACGCCGCACCCCCCCAAACAGATCCAGCTCCCAGCTGGCATCGAACCCAGTCGCGTTCGCGTACACGTCTTGGGTGTCCCCCATGCCGTTCTGGCTGCTCCGGCTCCGGGTGGCAGAAGCCTTGGCGTCGAGGGTCGGAAACAGACCCGATTGGCTGATGCCCCGGCTTGCCCGCGCCTCGCGCACGCGGGCTCGGGCCTTCCTGAGGTCCAGGTTGTTTCGGGCGGCACGCTCGATCAGGCTCGTCAGGGTCGGGTCATTGAGCGTGGTCCACCAGCTCGCCAACCCCTGAGGATCCATCTGTTCGGCCGCCGCGCCGCCCTGGAGTGCCGTGTGCCAGGCCTGGGGTGCCGAGGTCGCCGGGGGGACGTAATCCGGTCCCACGGCGCAGCCGGCAGAGACCCCCAGCAACACCGGCAGTGCCAGTCGTGCCCAAAGAGGCTCATTCATGTCGTAGAGCCTCGATGGGATCCAGCCGTGCGGCCTGGCGAGCCGGGAAGAAGCCAAAGACGACACCGACGGCAGCGGAGAAGGCGAACGCCAGGGCGACAATGGTCGGGTTAAACACGAACGGCACCTCCAGTACACTGGCGCCCACCGCGGCAGCGGCGAGGCCGAGCGCGATGCCAACTAGGCCACCGAAGGACGACAGCACTACCGCCTCCACCAGAAACTGGAGCAGCACTTCCCGCTCCAGGGCCCCGATGGCCAGCCGGATGCCGATCTCCCGCGTCCGCTCCGTCACCGAGACCAGCATGATGTTCATGATGCCGATCCCGCCCACCAGCAGACTCACTGCGCCCACCGCCCCGAGCAACGCCGTGAGGACCTGCGTGGTTCCGGCCAGAGTGCTGACGAGCTGTTGCATGTTGCGGACATGGAAGTCGTCGTCCTTGCCCGGCGTGATCCGGCGGCGCTCCCTGAGGAGCCGCTCGATGTCTCGCTGGACCTTCTCCGTGGACACGCCGTCTCGCGCGGACACCGAGATCATGGAAACGTCCAGGTTCCCCGCCACGCGCCGCTGCAGCATGCGCAAGGGCACGAGCACCATGTCGTCCTGATCCATGCCGAAACTCGATTGCCCCTTCGTGGCGAGGACGCCGATCACCTGGCAGGAGAGCTTCTGCAGGCGGATTGTTGCGCCCAGCGGATCCTGGCCGCCGAAGAGCTGTTTGCGCACCGTCGCCCCGATGATGCACTGGGCGCTGCCCGCCCGGAGCTCTCCTTCGCTGAACTGGCGGCCGCTGGCGAGCTGCCAGTTGCGCACTAAAAGATAGTCGTTGGTGCTCCCGGTGATGGTGGTGGACCAGTTCGCGCTCCCGGCAATCGCCTGCATCATCTGGCTGGCGGCAGGCGCGACGGCCGCCAGGCCCGAGATCTCCCGCGCGATGGCCTCGGCATCCTCGATCTTGAACATGGCTGCGCTCTCGCTCGCGCCGCCCGGGCGCGGCCCCTGCCCCGGACGCACATCGATGAGGTTGCTGCCGAGACTCGCGACGTCGGCGGTCACCTTCACGGTCGCCCCGCCGCCGAGGGTCACCATGGTGATGACGGCAGCGACGCCGATGACGATGCCGAGGATGGTAAGCGACGAGCGCAAGACGCTTCGGCGGATCGCCTGTAGGGCGAGCAGGATCGCGCTCCAGATCATGGGTCCGCCCTCCTGTCTCGACCGTCGGATTCGATGCAGCCGTCCCGAAAACGGACGATCCGCTTCGCGAACTGGGCCATCTCCGGCTCGTGGGTCACCATGACGACCGTGAGCCCCCGCTCGCCGTTGAGGGCGGTGAGCAGCGCCATGATCTCGCGGCTCATCGCGGAATCCAGGTTGCCGGTGGGCTCGTCAGCAAAGAGGATGGCCGGGTCGGTGACGATCGCGCGCGCGATCGCCACCCGTTGCTGCTGCCCCCCCGACAGCTCCCCGGGCGTGTGGAACTCCCACCCCGTGAGCCCCACGGCTGCGAGGGCCTGCCGAGCCCGCCCACGCCGCTCCCCGGCCGAAACCCCCCGATAGATCAGCGGGAGTTCCACGTTCTCGATCGCCGAGGTCCGGCTCAGCAGGTTGTAACCCTGGAAAACGAACCCGAGGTAGTGACGACGCAATCGTGCCCGCTGATCCCGTGCCAGGGCGGCAACGTCAACCCCGCCGAAGAGGTACGTGCCCGAGGTGGACGTATCCAGGCAGCCCAGGATGTTCATGCAGGTGGACTTCCCCGACCCGCTCGGCCCCATCACGGCGAGGAATTCGCCTCGGCTGATGCACAGATCGATCCCGCGCAGGGCATGGGTGGCCGCCTGCCCCGCGCCGTACACTTTGCTCACGCCCCTCAGCTGGATCAGCGGCCCATTCACATATTCTGAAGCGGGCGTAGTCATTGGTTCCCACTGATTGTGTCGACTACCAGCACCATCCCCGGCTCCACGTCGCCGCCCACGATCTCCGTCATGATCCCGTCGGTCGAGCCGACGGTGACCGGAATGGCGACGAGCTCTCCGCTCCGCACGGTCCAGACCCGCGGCCGCTTGGCGTCGCCGCTCGTGTCTGCGTGCGCCTTCGGCGGCGCGGGCGGCGGGCCCGGGAGGAGTCTCCGCAGGAGTCCGCCGCTGCTGGCGGGCGTTTGCTCCTGTTGCGCCAGCGGCGCGAAGCGGAGCGCGCCGTTCGGGACCAGCACGCGGTTCTCGACCTTCTTGACGGTGATGACTGCCGTGGCCGTCATCCCCGGCCGCAGGGACAGGTCCGCGTTCTCCAGGCTCAAGACGGTCTCGTAGGTCACCACGCCGCTGACCGTCTTGGAGTTGTACCGGACCTGGGCGATCCACGCCTGGAAGGCGCGACCCGGATAGGCGTCGACCGTGAAGGTCGCGGGCTGACCCTCCTTCACCCGCCCCACGTCCGCCTCGTCCACGTAGACGTGGAGCTCCATCTGTGCCAAGTCTTCGGCCAACGTGAACAGCGTCGGCGTCGAGAGCGAAGCGGCCACGGTCTGACCGGGTTCCACCGACCGCGTGAGGACGACGCCGTTGATCGGTGAGCGGATGACGGATTTCCCGAGGTCCGTCTCGCTGGCGTCCAGCGTGGCCTTGGCCTGCGCCACACCCGCCGCGGCGCTGGCTTCATCGGCGTCCGCTCGCGCCAGCGTCGCCACGGCCGAATCCATATCCGCCTGCGACGGCAGCTTGTTGTTGCTCAGCTCACGCGCCCGTTGTAATCGCCCCAACGATGCCCGCGCCTCTGCGACCGTTGCCTGTGTCTGCAAGAGCTTCGCCCGCGCCGAGTCCAGGGCGGCCTTGTATTGCAGTGTCTGCGCATCGAGCTTCGTCGTGTCGATCCGCGCCAAGATCTGGCCGACCTTTACTCCGGCGTTGTAGCTCACTTCGACGGATCGAACGGTTCCGGACACCTCACTGCCCACATCGACCTGCTTGGTGGGCTGCAGGGTCCCGGTGGCTGTCACGGTGACCGCCAGATCGCCGCGGCCTGCCTCCTGGCTCTTGTATTGTGGAGCCTGGGGCGCGTGAGCCGCCTGCCAAGCCGTTACGCCATATTTCGCGGCTATCCCGAGAAGCAGCACGGCGAGGACTCGTGTCAGGCGCTGACGCCGCTTCGCAGATCGCGCGCTGGCCACCGTCCGAACGATGTCTGGTTCCGGATTCGCATTTCCCACCTCTTCAACTCCCTTTGCGGCGTGCTGTGTGCTCCACTCGACCGCGCTCAGCAACCTCGCTCGCCCCTCCCGCATCCTTCCCACGCGGCCGCACCGACGTCAGCGTCGGCGACATCGCGAATATACGATGAACTTTCTAAAGTGTGGGTGAAGACTCACCCAACTCGGGTAAAGTTTTGTAAGTCGAGGCCGCGGAGGCTTAACACTTTTTGACATCCATTTCCTTGGCGTCGAGGTACAATCAGCCATCCTCCACCGTAGAACACACTTCAGGAGTTTCGGATGCACCGCATACTGGTGATTGACGACGACGTCGAGCTCTGCGAGCTGCTAACGGAATGTCTGACACCGGAAGGGCTTCAGGTCGAGACGGTCCATGATGGTGAGCGGGGTGTCGAACGGGGACTCTCGGGCGACCATGCGCTGGTGGTCCTCGACGTCATGCTGCCTGGCATCAGCGGTTTTGAGGTGCTGCGGAGGATCAGGGGGGGGTCGAGCGTGCCGGTGCTGATGCTGACCGCCCGCGGCGACGATGTGGACCGGATCGTAGGCTTGGAGATGGGGGCCGACGATTACCTGCCCAAGCCCTTCAATCCCCGCGAGTTGGTGGCCCGGATTCGCGCCATCCAACGGCGGGCGGAGCCGGCACAAGAGCGGGAGGCCGGAAGGGCGGCGGAACCCATCGCGGTCGGGGACGTCCGACTCGATCCCGGCGCACGGACGGTGCTCCAGGATGGTCGCCCGGTCGACGTGACCGCGGTCGAGTTCGCGCTCTTGGAGGTTCTCCTGCGCGCGTCGGGTCGAGTCGTGAGCCGCGAGGAGCTCGCCCAGCAGGTCCTGGGGCGTCCGCTTTCCCCCTACGACCGTAGCATCGATGTGCACATCAGCAATCTGCGGCGGAAGCTGGGTCATCAATTCGGCGACACGGAGCGGATCAAAACGGTGCGTGGGGCCGGCTATATCTATACCCAGTCGCGCGAGCCGCAGACAGAACGTCCTTCTGGGGGAGAGGGCTGACAGATGCGGAGCCTGTTCGTCAAGGTCTTCCTCTGGTTCTGGGTGGCGATGACGCTCTCGGGCGTCACGCTCTTCCTCATCGGGCTCGCCACGCGCCCCGGGCAGCCGGCCACGCACCGATGGCACGGTATGGAGCAGCTTCTCGTGTTCTATGGCGAGACGGCGGCCGCGCTGCTCGAGCGCGATGGCCGGCCGGCGCTCGAGGACTACACCGCCACGCTGGAGCGGACGACTGGCATCCGGGTGGTATTGCTCCTGCGCGGAAGGGACGCCGTGCTCGACCGGGAGGGGCCCGCCAGCGCGCGAAGCCTGGCAGAGCGAGCGAGGAGCAGCGGGACGGTTGAGGCCGACCTCGCGGGCGACAGACCCGTGCTCGCTGCCCCGATCCAACGACCACACGGGGAGCCCTACCTCGTCGTTGGGTTATTCCCTGAGCCAATCCCGCACGGGCCGTTCCCACCTCCCCCGACCCCCGGCGTGCAGACCGGACTCCTCGGGAGCCTCGGACGCTTCGCGCGCGGCTCCGGCTTGCCCCTTCTGGTCACCTGTGTCATCGGCTGACTGGTGTGTTTTGGGCTCGCCTGGCACCTGACCGCGCCGGTCCGCCTGCTGCGCACGGCCGCGCAACGGCTTGCCGGCGGGGATCTGACGGCGCGGGTCGGCGCGGGCCCGGTCCGGGGCCGCGACGAGATCGCCGCGTTGGGCCGCGACTTTGATCTTATGGCGGAACGAATTGAAGGGTTGATGACGGGACAACGGCGACTGCTCCGCGACATCTCGCACGAGCTACGTTCCCCGCTTGCGCGCCTGACCGTCGCCCTCGAGCTCGCTCGTCGGCGTTCCGGCGTGGAAGCGACGAGCGCGCTGGATCGCATCGACCGGGAGGCTGAGCGGCTCAACGATTTGATCGGCCAACTGCTCACGCTGACTCAGCTGGAGAGTGGGGAGGCGGGGAGTGCGCGTGGTCCCGTCTCCCTCACGCGCCTCGTCCACGCCATCGCCGCGGACGCCAATTTCGAGGCGGAGACGCGAGAGTGTAGCGTGTGTGTCGTCGTCGAGGATGACCTGACAATCGTGGGATCCGAGGAGATGCTCCGGCGGGGAATCGAAAACGTGGTGCGCAACGCCGTCCGCTATACCGCTGCGCAGACGCAAGTCGACATCACAGTCTGCCGGCGCGCCGGCCCGACGGGCGAGGAGGCGGTGATCCGCGTCCGTGACCGTGGCCCCGGCGTCCCTGAAACCGCCCTGCCCCAGATCTTTCTCCCATTCTACCGAGTGGCCGCAGCGCGCGATCGGCAGACGGGCGGGACAGGCATCGGCTTGGCCATCACCGAGCGGGCGGTGCGCCTGCACGGGGGCACCGTGAGCGCCGCAAATGCGGAGGGCGGCGGGCTGATTATCACCCTGACGTTCCTCCTCCCGTCCCCCGACGTTCCTTCACGCAAGGGGCCGCCCCACCATTTCCGCTGATGCCCCCCGCAGGAGAACGATTCGCCGCCCCGCCCGCATGCACAGCGAGAATGGACTCTGAAAGCCCCTCGGTCCCGCCGTGAGACCTCAGGACCGAGGGGCAGGCTCAACGAGGTCGCCGGCGTCATTGCCTGGCTTATGCAGAAACGTTGACCGCGCCTTGGGTTGCGCCGATATTCGCGTTTCCTTGCTGGTCATACATAGATGGCGCCGCCTCGAATCTTGCTTGTCGTGTCTGTGTCTTGACTCTTGGTCTTCTCCTCCAGATGCGTCAAGTCGTAGGCCAATTCCTCCTGCGTAGACACCGTCCCGTCCTCATTCGTGTCTTTCTCATCATAGACCTTGGTGCTGCTTGTCTGAGAACTCCCTTTGGAAGCGGTTGATTCGTGCGCTCCGCCCGAAGGCGCACCCTGCGCTCCGCTTGGAGGCTTCCCCCCGCTGCCACCCGGAGGGGTGCCGCCCATCTTCTTCATCGAGCTCTCGATGTCCGCCTGGCTGATCTTTCCGGTGCCTTTTGTATCGATTGAATTGAACATCTTTTCGGCATCCGTGGCGGATACGCCCTCATTCTTCAATCCGGCGACGAACTCCTTCTTGTCAATACTGCCGTCGCTGTTGGTATCAAGCTCCTTCATCATTTTGTTCGCCATCTTGGAGACCATCTGCGATGGGGCAAGACTACTTGCGGCCCCAATGCTGCTTATGGACATACATCACCTCCATGTTTCGGACGAGAGTCCATGGACAACCCAGAACTATCCTGCTCCTCAGACTAACAGATTGACGGAGCTGGACGTGAGGGTATCATCGGTTGACGTGGTTGACTGGACGGCTCCGTGGTGATGCTTTCCGGGATGGCCATTGATGATCTGATCGAGAAACGAGCTGCTGCCCACGCCTTGCGCAGAGGACGTCGCGCCGGCCCCATCGGAACTTTGCGTCGGCGGGGGCGGCAAAGCGGCCTGGAGAGCCTGCTTCAGCCCATCCACGCTCTTCCCCTCGGCCTTGGCGATGTCGGCGAGGCTCTTTCCGGCCTGGAGCTGGGTACGGAGGTTATCCGCGCTCAGGCCGAGGTACTCCGCGCTGGCGTCCATGAGCCGCTTGAGGCCAACCGAGCGGGTGCTCCCTTGAGTGTACGACGTGCTCTGGGAAGACGAGATAGAGGAGATAGAGCTGATGGAATCCATGGAACGCTCCTTCCTGCCCTCCTTTCTGGAGGGCGCTGGGGGTGTGAACATCCGCCACGGCACGCTGGATCCTCCGGCGTGCTATGCGGATCGGGGTCATCCGACCTTAGGAGCCGTTACGAAATAACTTGTCCATCTATTGGAATTTCGTTACGGCTCCTTATGCCGTTTCCGGAATTTCTCCGATCAAGTTATTCTTTGACAACGGCTTGCCTGCTTTAGGTATCGGCGGTTGACATGCACGGGGTGCGTTAAGACTCCTGGAGTAAGCTGTCGTCTGTGTAAATTCCGCCCCTCCGCATGGGCGGCGTCTCGACTTGGCCTGCGTGCGGTGCACCTTTCGTCACGTCAGCCCAATAAGGAGGGCAAACCATGTGCCAGGGGGCGACATCCGAGGATGCGTGGCCGATGATTCCGGAATTGGAGCATCCGGCCTGCGCGAGAGTTAAGGTGAGCGGGAGTTCCGTGAAGAAACGTAAAGTCGTCTTGCGATCCTGTGATTCACCCGGACGGCCGCTGTGAGAATACGCAACATACAGGTTGTCTCGGGAAATAGCAGGGCACAAGAGTACCGGGGCAGGCGGCAGGTTTTGCCGGGGTCAACCAGACGCTGGGTGGCCACACGCGAGTGATGGCACTATTGAGCTGGTGCATTCCAAGCGCAGAATATGGGCCGAGATAGCACAACGGCAAGGTGAACGCGTAACAAGTCACGATGGAAAGACCATCGGTACAGTATTGTGAGCGAGAGTGACTTGCGAGTGACTTGCGGGCAGCAGCCGAGCGGCCGTCCTCCGCCGCCCTCGCGGCGGGCATTGGTGCGGGCATAGGCGAGGGGCTTGCACAAGCTGAGGCCGAAAGCGATATTCCAGCTTGCCGGAATGATTGGTGCGGGAGGGGGGAATCGAACCCCCACGCGCTTTCGCGCACAAGATTTTAAGTCTCGCGCGTCTGCCTGTTTCGCCACTCCCGCATGTCAATTATCTCAGCCACTTATCATGCACCTTCATATATTTGGTGCCGTGTGGACATTGTTGTGGCCTTGTTTGTGGCCTTGTTTCGATGATCCTCCAGGATCCGCTAGTCACACTCGATTCACTCGGCTGAACCCCGTGCTTCCAGTTCTCTTGCGAACGGCAACTCAGTAGCCTTCATGTCCGAGCATAGGGCCTCGGAGTCACGCCGCCACAACCTCCCTGCTCCCCGCGCCGGTGAACTGCCCCCCACCTGGCAACAGCTTCTCACATTCCGAAGACGGCAGAGTCTATCACGATTCTTTTTCCGGGAATAGTTCGTGAAAGACACGCTTGCTTGCCCATCAAACGACCGAACGGTTGTTCTTGTCCCCGTCAATCACCGTTCGGTTGTCTAGGGCGGACAGGGTTGTTTACGGGCAGGAACGTTCGCCGTCACCGCCTTGGCGCCCCAGGAAAATGCTGATGAAGGGCAAGCGCTTCCGCCAGAAAGGGAGGCTCGCAAGAACCAATGCGTCGCCAATCCGGTGGACGCCGGGGTTCTGGGCCGACTTGTTGGATGGACCGCTATCGTGCGGTCTCAAAGACGTCAGCGATAATGGTGTTGTCAGTGAGACCGCCTCCGGCAGCGTTGGGCTGCTGGAGGCCTGCTTTGGGCAACCCATACATCGCCTCGAGTGTGCGCAGGAGATTGACGTGGGTGATCCCTTTGCCCTCGGGGTAATCACCGGGCTTGATATGCGCCCCCGCAAAGATCGTGACGATTCTGTTCTGCAAGTCGACGCAGTACTCGTGATCGCGGCCGTCGCCGACACAGGACTTTGGATCCACCAACGGATTTGTCAGTCCCCGATAGGCCCGCTTGTCGTTGTTCTCATCGAATGTAAGGATCAGAAGGCTGTTGTGGTCCTTCGCCCATTGATAATAGGGATCGAGCCTCTTCTGCAGCCAGAGGTCGCCCGCCGGAATGCTCTCGGCGATGGGACCGTTGTGCATGTCGTTGTCCAGGTTGGGAATGACGAAGGCAATGGTGGGTAGGGTATTGAATTGGGAGGCATCGGAAGGAAAGTCCTCGAACCTGAGGTTGGACGATGTCGCGACCGTTGTGCCGTTGGGGACGTTGGCAAAGCTGATCCAGGGGACATGTTTTCTGGCATACAGGCCCGCCGACGCCGTATCACCCGTGAAACCGATGTTGGGCAGGCTCTCCGCATACCCCTTGAAGGACAGCCCCTTCTTGATCAATTGCTCACCCAGATTGGCTGTCGTAAATGGATAGGTGGGATTATTCGCTTCAGACGGAACCTGGTCGATGAAGCCGATGGTCTGATTGCCGCCTGAAAACATCCAGAAGTAGTTGCCCTGGCTGAAGTGTTCTTCGCCATACATCTGCGTGAAGTTCGCCCCCTCTTTCTTTAGCACGGTATTGATATAGGGGGCATTCGCGTTGCCGATGATCTCTTCGTAATCCTTGTTCTCCTCGACAACAATGACAATGTGATCATAGACCGGTAACCCGGCAGGCCAGACGCGAGGAGAAGTCTCTGGAGCCGGTGTGCTCACGGAGGCCAAGTGCCCTGTATGCGAGCAGGACACGAGAAGGAGGACGCACATGAACGCGAGTCTTCTCATATCGGTTCCCCTCGCTGTGGTGTTCCTCATTCCAATATGCCAAGTAAGTCAAACTTCAATTGCCGAACGTCGCCCATAACCAGCGGCTACCGCTGGTAGCCGGCGGCTTCATGGGCTGGTTAGGCACACCGTATCCCCCCCCGTGGCAGGGGGAGCCTCCAGGGAATCGGCGGGCTGCGCACGCCCCGTCCGCCTCGGTTCAGAACATGGGTGGAGACCATGGTGGTCTTGACGTCTTTATGACCGAGCAGCTCCTGAATCGTCCGGAGATCATCTCCGTCCTCCAGGAGGGAGGTCGCGAAGGCATGCTGGGGGATAGTAGATGGCAGCCACGAACAGAGAGATGCGACAGAGAAATGCGCTGGAGGGGCAAACGAGTCGGAATGGGCGGGCGCTGCGAACTGGTCTCCCGAGTCGGGTCGGAAGAGCTATCCCTGCTCGATCCCATCGGGCCACCTCCGTCGATCGGGCCGGGAGGGGCAACGGATCGGAGAGTACCCCTGCCCGTCTCGGCCTGTCAAGCCCGACGGCGCCGTGGCGGGCATTGGATGGGGGACCCGGCCAAGGGCGTCCTCTCGGGCGCACGCCTGGAGACCGCGCGCGCTGCTGCAGCCTCCCGCGTCGTCCTGATCTCGAACGAGCGGCGATGATCGAACGGCAGGATGCACCGGGGCCTCGGAAAGCCGAGCGTTCTTATGACCCCCCCCTCAGCTTCCGGTAGCGACGGATAAGGTTATTGGTGGAGCTGTCGTGGCGGAGCTTGGGCTCCTCCTTGCTCTCGAGCTCCGGGATGATGCGCTGCGCCAGCACCTTGCCGAGCTCGACGCCCCACTGATCAAACGAGTCGATGTTCCAGACCGCGCCCTGCGTGAAGACGCAATGCTCGTAGAGGGCGACGAGTTTGCCGAGCGTCTCCGGCGTGAGCCGCTGCGCAACGATCGTGTTCGAGGGGCGGTTGCCCTCGAACGCCCGGTGCGGCACGAGCCACTCCGCTGTGCCCTCTTCTCTGACCTGCTCGGGCGTCTTGCCGAACGCCAGCGCCTCGCTCTGGGCGAAGACGTTGGCCAGGAGCATGTCGTGGTGGCGGCCGAGGGGGCTGAGCGGCTCCATGAACGCGATGAAGTCGGAGGGGATGAGCCTGGTCCCCTGGTGGATCAGCTGGTAGAACGAGTGCTGGCCGTTGGTCCCCGGCTCGCCCCAGTAGATGGGACCGGTCTCGTAGTCCACCACGGTGCCGTCCAGCGTGACGTGGTTGCCGTTGCTCTCCATCGTGGGCTGCTGCAGGTAGGCCGGGAAGCGCTTCAGGTACTGCTCGTAGGGCAGGACCGCCACCGTCTGTGCACCGAAGAAGTCGGTGTACCAGACGCCCAGCAGGGCCATCAGCACCGGCAGGTTGCGCGTGAACGGCGCGGTGCGGAAGTGCTCGTCCATCTGGTGAAAGCCGTCCAACAGGGCCCGGAAGTTCTCCGGGCCAACGGCGAGCATCGTCGAGAGGCCGATCGCCGAGTCCATCGAGTAGCGCCCGCCGACCCAGTCCCAGAACCCGAACATGTTGGCGGTGTCGATGCCGAACTTCGCCACCTCTTTCGCGTTGGTCGAGACGGCTCCGTGTTCGTCGAGACCGCGACAAAGTGCTTCGGGATCGACCCCTCGTCGCCCCCGAGGCCGGCCAGCGACCAGTCCCTGGCCGAGCGGGCGTTGGTCATCGTCTCGAGCGTCGTGAAGGTCTTGGAGGAGACGATGAACAGGGTCTCCGCCGGGTCGAGATCGCGGGTGGCCTCCACGAGATCGGCGCCATCGACGTTGGATACGAACCGGAACGTCATGGTGCGATCGCTGTAGTGTTTGAGCGCCTCGTAGGCCATCACCGGCCCGAGGTCGGAGCCCCCGATGCCGATGTTGATGACGGTGCGGATGCGCTTGCCGGTGTGGCCCTTCCACACACCGCTCCGGACGCGGGTGGAGAACTCCGCCATCTTGTCGAGTACGGCGTGGACCTGCGGCACGACGTTCTCGCCGTCCACGAGGATGGTGGCCCCGCGTGGCGCGCGCAGGGCCATGTGCAGGACCGCCCGGTTCTCCGTGATGTTGATCTTCTCCCCGCGGAACATCGCGTCGATCCGCGCGCGCAGCCCGGACTCCTCGGCGAGCTGGAAGAGGAGCGCGAGGGTCCGGTCGGTGATGCGGTTCTTCGAGTAGTCCAGGTAGATGCCCACGGCCTCGGCGGTCAGGCGCTTGCCGCGCCTGGGATCCTCGGCGAAGAGATCCCGAAGGTGCAGGTCCTTCACCTTCCTGTGGTGGGCCGTGAGGGCCTTCCAGGCCCGGCGTTTGGTGAGCGGTTTGATGCTGGTTGTCATGTTCGTGGTCCTTTCGTGTCGCTCGCGCCCTTGCGTGTCCGCTGGCTGAATGGCTTCTCGATAACGCAATCTGGCGTCGGGTCTGTACAAGCCCTCGCCGCCGAACCCACAAAGCCGCTGCTGGTCCACTGAATACCTGTTGCAAAGTGGGTAAGGGCAGTAGTCAGGGAATAGGTGCCTGTTTCGCAGATGGTATCATCCACACCTGCATCGGCCAGGGCCTGGCGTGAAATGGTGATGGTCATATCATCAAATACAGGGATACACGGAAGAGCAGACATCCCGGTGATGGTCAGGGTAACTGTTCCATTAACAATATCAATAGGTCCGGGGGTATATACCGGGTGAAGGACGGTAGGATCGCTGAATGTACCGTCACCATTGCTGGTCCAAAGCAGACTGATCACGTTGGCGGAAGCAGAAGTCCCCAGTTCGTGAGAGCCTGTCTCACAA
>JAPLLC010000019.1 GCA_026387775.1 Candidatus Methylomirabilota bacterium
ACGCCTCCGCACAACGCGAGCATCAGGGCGAGGATCAGCACCGACGATCTGCGGAAAAAATGCCCTTTCCCTCGACTCCACTCACGCATGACGAGTCTCCACAGATGACAGGATTCGACTGCCCCGCCAGGCAATCACGGCCGCCACGAAGGAAGCGGCAATACAGGCCAGCGCCGTCAGACAGTACGGGCAGACGGCCCGGATGACGAAGAACTCGACCCGGGTCATGACCAGCTCGAAGGTCAGCCCCAGGCCCGACAAGACGGCCAGGGTGGCGGGGATCCACCGGGGCGTCCGCGGCCGCCCCCCGGCAGAATCCGTCAGGCCCCGTTCACGCAGGCCAGGACCCCTTGGGCGCAACGCTCGCACTCGATCTGGATGGTCGTGTGCTCGATCCGGAAGCGGCCTTCCAGGCGCGAGTCCTCGTGGTCCAGGACGAATCGTCGTGGCGCGGCTGCACGTGTGACGTTCACCGGACGCTCCTTCACAACAGTTCCCAGACGATCTTCAGGGCGATCCCCCAGGGGAGAACGTGGCTGCCGATGGCAGCCTACCCATCAGCGGTCTCCCCCATCACAGCGCGGCTACACGCCGGCAAGCCACCCCCGCACCTCCTCGGCGGTCGGGATCCGCCCCGACAGCTTGATCACCCCGTCCACCGCCACGGCCGGCGTGGACATGACCCCGGCCGCGACCATCTGCTGCACATCGGACACTTTCGCCACGGTCGCCTGAACGCCCGCGGCTTCCACTGCCTGCTTCACGATCTCCTCTGCTTTCTGGCACTTCATGCACCCTGGTCCATACACCGTGATCGTCTTCATGCCTGGCTCCTTTCAGGTGGAATCCCAAGTCGTCTCACTCTTCCGCTGCCTCAGCGAAGCCCGTGGCCCCTCGTAACCAGATCCTGTAGCGGCAACACGTTGAACAGGTACCCGACAATCAGAATCCCGACGGTCACCACTCCGAGAAAGAGGCCGATCAAGCGCGGCTTCAGCACCTTCCGCAGCATGATGGCCTCCGGAGTCGAAATGGAGATCACCGCCATCATGAAGGCCAGGACCGTCCCCAGGGCGGCCCCCTTGGCGAGCAACGCCTCCACCACCGGGATCATCCCGGCGGCATTCGAGTACATGGGGATGCCAATGAGGACCACCAGCGGGACCGACCACCATGCGCTCTTCCCCATGATCCCGGCCAGAAAGTTCTCCGGGACGTAGCCGTGGATACCCGCGCCGACCGCGATCCCCAGAATGACGTAGATCCAGACCTTCCCGACAATTTCGCGGATCGTCTCAAGGCCGTAGTTGATCCGCGCCACCCAATCCAGGCGCTGCTCGGGGCCACTATCCCCCGCCTTGGTCTGGTATACCCACTCCTCCACATGGTGCTCCATGTGCAAGCGCCCGATCGTCCACCCCGAGACCATGGCGACGGCCAGGCCGGTGGAGAGGTAGATTCCTGCGATCTTCCACCCAAGCATCGCGTAGAGGAGCACCAAGGCGACCTCATTCACCATGGGCGCGGAGATCAGGAACGTGAGGCTTACGCCGAGAGGCACCCCGGCGGTAACGAATCCCAGGAACAGCGGCACTGCCGAGCAGGAGCAGAAGGGCGTGACGATCCCGAGTAACCCGGCCAGGATCGTGCCGACCGACTCCCCCTTTCCGGCCAGGATCCGCCTCGTGCGCTCGGGGGTGAAAAAGGAGCGAATGACCCCCACCCAGAACACGATCAGTGTCAACAGCATAAGGACCTTCGGGGTGTCAAACAGGAAGAACTCCACAGCCCCGGCCAGATGGGTGCCCTGCTCCAGGCCGAGCATCGTGTAGGTGGCCCACGCCGCTACGGGCGCCAATTGGCGATAGATCAGCCACCAGGCGACGACGGCAACCCCGACGGCCGCCACATACCGGCCCGTAGAATCATTCCGGACGGCTGCACCCCGTCTCTCTTCGCCAGTCGCCTGCCCTACCTCACAACCACACTTCTGCTCCACCATCGGCATGGCACTTCCTCCCTGCGCGGCCCCGGGTTCCTTACGACAGGAGTCTATGAGCATACATTCATATTACGAGACAAAAAAAATCAGGCGACCAGATTGGCCTTCGCCTTCAGGCCTCCCCGCACGCACGCCTCCACGTCGTCCAGCAGTCGCACGATCCGCTGGTCCGCCAGGCGATAGAACACCCGCATCCCCCGCCGCTCGGCAAACACGATCCCCTGACTCCGCAGGAACGCCAGGTGCTTGGAGATGTTCGATTGCTCTCCGCCCACCGCCGGGAAGATCTCACAAACACATCGCTCCCCATCGAACAGAAGTTCGAGGATCCGAAGCCGGGTCGGCTGACCAAGCGCCTTCAGGAGGTCGGCCTTGAGTTGACGTATCCTTTCGTCCGACATGTTGGACTCCTTATGACCCTGTGGGCATAAGGTAATATCATCCGCGCTTCTTGTCAACCTAATTCTCCAGGCACTCGCTCAAATCGGGGAAGGTTGTGGATGAACTCCCGGCGTTCGTCCATGGAAGCATACTACAAACAAGACGCCTCGCGCCGAGCTCTGGCAGACCACAAGGCGAGGCGCGGAAACCGAGGCGCGACGTGCGGCGGCAGTACAGACCAGCCGGGCGTCCTCTCAGGATTCGCGCAGCGACTGCCAGACCGCCGCGTCGAACGGCGCCGTCCGGTTGGGGCAGGACTCCCGATGACAGACCTGGCAGGTGCGAAAATCGTGCTCCGTCGGGAAAAGGAGGCCGGAGACGGTCTTGTTCGGAATCATCAGGCAGCTCTCGGTCAGGATCACGCCGATAGACGGCGTGACGCCGCCGAGGAGCGCGAACAACAGCCGCTGCTGCTCGATCGACCAGACATCGGCATCACCCGACCCCGGGCTCATCCGGGCCGTCTGCCCGAGACGGAACCGGTCCGTGAGATGCGCCAGCAAGTGTGCGCGCGCGGCCGCGAGGAGCTCGGCCTTGATGGCATCCCACCAGAACTGGGCGAGCACATCGCCCGCCGGCAAGGCGACGCCGTCCAGTTCGTGCCCGCAGGTCGCGACGTACGGAAAGACGCGCTCGACCCCTGCGAGCTTGTGCCGCAGCATCCGGCTGGTGAAGGTGATACCGTCGATCCGGATGGTGTCGTCGCCGCGCCCCTCGACGAAGGCTTCGGCGTAGAGGGCCTTCGGTCGCGCGACCTCACGGGCCTGGTCGACCAAGGCTGTGAAGGCGTCCGCGTCTTCCGAATCGGGCGCCACGTGGACTCGGGCCAGCAGCGCCACGGCGTCCAGGGCCGGCGCGATCTGCCTCAGGGCTTCCATCTTGGCTGCTCCGCCTCCCGGTCTTCCGCCAGCTGCCCCACCCGCGCGGTATGCGTATTCGGGAAGGATAGGCAACGGATCGGAGGCTACTCCTGACCGCCTTGGCCTGTCAAGCGGACCTGAAACCAGTCTGCCCGCATGGCTGATCGGACGCACCTACCTCAAGCGGGAAAATACCCCTGAGACGCTCGAATCAAACCCTTTGCAGGAGAGCATGCAGACCTGAACGGAGTTTCTGAGGACGACAGCAATCTCACGGGCACAGGATGAATCCTTGCGCCCAGAGGCACCCCCCGCAGGATGGTGTGGTGTTCCCGAAACAGTCTTCCTGATTCCCATCAGCCTTCTCGCACGAATTGCAGGCGGTGCAGGGCGAGAAGTCGAAGTCCTCGAGGCGCTTCCGCAGGGCTACATAGTCGGGGGCGGCCCACAGCTCGAGCAGGCTGCGCTCGCGCAGGGAGCCAACCGCGTAGGCGGTGTGGGTCCGGAGCCGGTCCTCGAGATAGCTCGTATGGGTGTGCAGGAGCGGCAAGCACGGGCTGACCTGCCCGTCCCAGCGAACGCACGTGCTCCCCCTCGACACAAAGGGGCAGGTGTCGGAAGACCAGAGCAGCTCGGTTCCTTCGAGCCTCGGCCCATAAAGACCCTGGACCACCGACTGGAGAAGCGCCGCCACATCCCGGTTCGGGTCCATTCGCCCCATCCGGATCGTCGAACGGCTCCAGAGCGACTCGCCGATGGAGCGCCGGTAGAGGATCTCCCGGAGCAGCTCGGGCGTGTGGGGGTAGACGTTGCTGACGAGAAAGTTGCGGGCCCCCACGCGGTGCTCGAGCCGGAGCACCTCGGGCAGCTCGGCGAGATTCCGCCGCATGGCCACGAACGAGATGCCGAGGGTCGGCCGGGCGCAGCGCTTCCGGATCTTCAGATCCCGCAGCCGCTCCAGGTTCGCCATCACCCGCGGCAGGCCGTTCTCCTGTCGGACGTCCGCATAACATTCCGGCGACGCCCCGTCGACCGAGATCCACAACGTGTCGAGCCCCAGGTCGATCAGCGCCTCGGCCCGCGCCTCGTTGAGGAGAGTGCCATTGGTGATGACTTCGACCGAGGCCTCAAGCCGCTTCGCCTCACGAATCATGTCGAGGAGATCCGGGTGGGTGAAGGGCTCGCCCAGTCCGCCGAAAAAGAGCGTCGGCGGCTCGGGAAGCGCCCGGATACCCGCCAGGACCCGCTCGAACGTCGCCCAGTCCATCCGGCCGACGGGCTCTTCCCAGACGTTCCGCATGCAAGTGATGCAGTTCAGGTTGCATGCGGTGGTCGGCTCGACATACACGCGGGTGAGCTGGCCGATGGGGCGATGCAAGACCAGCCGGTCCGACAGCCTGCTCAGCTTGATCCTCGCCCCTGGATGAAACCCCATCGCCCTCGCGTGCGTTGCCGGGATTCGGAGGTTCCCGTCATCGTCGACCTCGGCGTACTTTTCACTCCCGGTCACACCCCCGGTCGGCAGGGCGTTCTCGAAGCTCTCGGGCAAGTCGGGCATCGGACACCGTCCACATGGTATGCTCGTCCCGAGCCGGAAGGCCCTGGCCGCACGCCGCACGATAGTGTTGAATCGTCCCAGGGGGTCCGAACCGGTGAGGTCAACCGGACTCGCCGGGCTTCGGCAGCCTCTCTTGCACCGGCGGCGTGATCACTGCAAGCAGCTCGCGCATCCGCTCGTTGCCATGACCGCAGACCGTAACCACCACATCCATCTGCCTGGCCTGACTTATCGGAGCCGGCCGGCTGCCGTCACCGAGCGGGGGCTCGCTCCGCGGTGACGGGAGCGGCGAAGTATCGCAGTGGGCCGATGACCGCGGCGAAGGCCTCGCCCGAGTTGAGGCCGAACACGGCCACGGCGACGGCGATGGCCAACTCGAAGTTATTGCTGGCCGCGGTGAAGGAGAGCGAGGCGCTCTTCGCGTAATCGGCGCCCATGCGGTGACTGAGCCAGAACGACGCCAGGAACATCACCACGAAGTAGATCAGGAGCGGCACGGCGATCCGCAGGACATCCAGCGGGAGCCGGACGATGAACTCCCCCTTGAGACTGAACATCACGACGATGGTGAAGAGCAGCGAGATCAGCGTGATGGGCGAGATGCGCGGAATGAACTGTTTGGCGTACCACTCCTTCCCCTTCAGGGGGATCAGCGTGAACCGAGTAATGACGCCGCCAAGAAACGGGATCCCGAGATAAATGAAGACGCTCTCGGCGATGTCCCGCATGGAGACGTTGACCACCGTGCCTTTGAGGCCGAACCAGCCGGGGAGGATGGTGATGAAGACGTAGGCGAACACCGAGAAGAACAGCACCTGGAAGATGGCGTTGAACGCCACCAGGGCAGCGCAGTACTCCGTGTCCCCGTGCGCCAGCTCGTTCCAGACGATCACCATGGCGATACACCGCGCCAGCCCGATCATGATCAGACCGACCATGTATTCGGGATAATCCCGAAGGAAGACGATCGCCAGAATGAACATCAAGATCGGGCCGATCACCCAGTTCTGCACCAAGGAGAGGAGAAGGATCTTGACGTCCTTGAACACCCGGCCGATTTCCTCATACTTCACCTTGGCGAGGGGTGGATACATCATGAGGATGAGGCCGAGCGCGATGGGCACCGAGGTTGTCCCCACCTGGAAGGCTGAGATCCAGCTCGTGCTGGCGGGAAACAGATAGCCCTGCCCCACTCCCAGGAACATCGCCAGGAAAATCCAGAGTGTGAGATACCGATCCAGAAACGACAATCGCTTCCCGACCCCATCGCTCATTGAACTCCTCCACAAAGTGCCCCCGCTATTGGCGGGTCGCCCGATTAACGGTCTCCGTCAGGCACCGGCCGACTCGGCCGCGCGCCAGCCGGCGCCCCAAGCTCGTGTCGTCCCGCCGCGCCAACGGTTTCCCATCCAGGTGGCAACACAGGACCGCCAGCAACTCGACCCAAGGTCCTCGCCCAGTCGCCTGCGGTCCGAGCCGGTAGTGCATCCAGCGACCTTCCCGCCGCGCCGTCACGAGGCCCAGCGTCCGCAGACAGCGCAGGTGACGCGAGATGGCGTACTGCGGCAGCCGCAGCACATCCACCAGCTCGCACACGCACAGCTCCCCTCCTCGCAGCAGCCGCAGCAGCCGCAGCCGCACAGGATCCGCCAGACCGTCCAGTATCCGCACCGCATCACGCATCGATCACACTCCGTTACATGCAGATATATGCATATATTTACACCACCGCTTGCGTCCCGTCAATCTTCCCGCTCCGAAATGTGCGCCCCTCCAGGCAAGAATGGTGGATGGTATATCTGATCGGCGGGAGCGTGTCGTTCTACTATACGCGGATGAAGCTCGTGAATGACTCCCTAATCACTTCAGCCACCCTATGACGATCCACATGCCCGCAACCGCCAGGAGGACCCAGATCCCAACGATGATGCCGGCGGCGATCCAGTTCGTGGGCTTGCCGGACGCGATGACGGCCGCAGCCTTCACGCGACACTCGGCCATGACCTCGGAGGGGATGACCTTGAGGAGGAGGGCAATGCCCACCGGGATGAGGATAAGGTCGTCGAGATAGCCCAGGACGGGGACGAAGTCGGGGATGAGGTCGATCGGGCTGAAGGCGTAGCCGACGACGCAGGCCGCCAGCGCCCTGCCGTACCAGGGCGTGCGGGGATCCCGGCAGGCCAGGTAGAGCGCGTATGTCTCTCGCTTCAGCGCCTGCGCCCTGTTCTTCCAGGTGGCCCAGAGGATCACACGTCCCTCCTGCCTGTCGCACTCGGCGCACGCATGAAACGATCCGCCGTCCAGGCCGACCGTGTTCTCGCTTTGGCTCCTTCGCGTGGCAATACGGTCACTGCCCCTGTCATCTGTGTCTCTGTGCGAACTCCTCCGCCGTCAACGCATACGAGGGATGGTTCAGTCCGGTTGGAGGGTAATACTCGTCGTGCGTATACCCAAAGCCTAGCTTCTCCAGGACCCGCCGAGAGGCCGCGTTGCCGGGATTGTGCCCCGCAAAGAGCGCTTTCACTCCGAGACTGTGGAACGCATACTCCATCGCTGCTTGCGTCGCCTCCGGCGCATACCCTTGGCCCCAAAAGGCCTTCCGCAGATGGACCCCAATTTCGCAAATCCCTTCCTCGGACTTGTAGGGTCGCAGCCCACAGCACCCGACATGCTCACCCGTGGTGAGCAAGAATATCGGCCAGTACTGGATGCCGTGCGACCGCATGGTCGTCATCTCCCGGGAGAGCCGCTCCGCCACTTGCTCCCCGGAGAAGGGCCCCCCGATGAGTTTGGTCACCTCGGGATCCCCCCAAAGACCCATTGCGAGCTCGATGTCCTCGTGGGACCACGGACGAAATCCGAGGCGCTCGGTCTTAAGGAAATAGACAGTCGGTTGAGGTCTGCTGCCGCGGCTTGGCCCTGGCGTGAGGCTCATGAGTTCTTTCGGTAGCTCTCCGCCAGCAGCTCCATGGGGTGCATGACCTTGATCTTCGAGCCCTTGGCCGCCAGCATGGCCTTGAGCTGGGTGAGGCAGGAGGGACAGCCGCTCACCACCACGTCGGCCTTGGTCTCCAGGATGCTGTCGGCCTTGTTCCCGCCGACCCCCTCCGAGAGCTCGGGGTGAGTGACGCAGAACGAGCCCGCCGCGCCGCAGCAGACGTCGGCCCCCTGCATCTCCACGTACTCGACGCCGGGGATGGCCTTGAGGATCTCGCGCGGCTGGCTCTTGACGCCTTGCCCCCGGACCAGGTGGCAGGGATCGTGGTAGGTGACGCGAAGCGGGGTATGAAACTGCGGTGGGGGGAACTCGTGTTTGACCAGGAACTCCGAGATGTCGGCCGTGCGGCCGGCGAGCGTCTCGGCCCGCTCGCGATACTCGGGGTCGTCTTTCAGCAGATGCTTGTACTCTTTGAGCGCGGCACCGCACGAGGCGCAGTCGCTGACGACGTGATCGTACTGCTCCAATGCCACGATGTTCTTCCGCGCCAGCTCCCGCGCCGTTTCGATGTCCCCGTACGCCCGATGCGGCACTCCGCAGCACATGACCGCCGGGGCTTCCACCCGGAATCCCGCCCGGCCGAGCATGGTCCGGGTGGCCATGGCCGCGTCGGCGTACCCCCAGTTCATGAAGCAGCCGGCGAAGTACCCCACGGTCCCCCGCACCCCGGTCCCGTTCGACTCGGCGCGCCGCGCTCGGCTGCGGTACGAGCGGAGCGGCGCAGGCGGCATGGATCGGAGGGCGGCCCGGATCATGGGCGGGAGCTTCTCGCCCAGAGGCCCATCGGCGATCTGCGGCAGCCCCAATCGCTGGAAGAGGTGGAGACCCGGCGTCCCCGCAGCCAGCGCGCCCGGCGTGGAGAGCGCCCGGAGCAGCAGCCGGATCGGCAGCGGCAGACCCAGCTCCTTGGCGAGACCGGCGCGGGCCTCCAGGAACAGATCGGTGGTCGGCACGAAGCTCGGACAGTTGGCGGCGCAGGCCCCGCAGAGCAGACAGTCCTCCAGCTTGGCCCGCACGGCCTCCCCGGCCTCCAGGCGGCCGTCCGCCACCGCCTCGAGCAGGGCGACCTTCCCGCGCGCCGCCATCCCCTCGAGCACCGTGTTCTGGTAGAGCGGGCAGACGGACGTGCAGGAGCCGCACTTGTTGCACTTGAAGAGGGCGGCGATCTCGCTGAACTCCATCACGCCCTCCAGATCTTGCCGGGGTTCAGGATGTTCTTGGGATCCACCGCCCGCTTGATGTCGGCCATCAGCTTGACCGTCGCGGGCGTGACGGCGAGGTCGAAGTAGGGCCGCTTGCTCAGGCCGATGCCGTGCTCGCCGGAGAGCGTCCCGCCCAGCCGCACCGAAGCTTCGAAGATGGCCGCGATCGCCTGCTCCACCCGCTCCATCTCCTTGTGGTCGCGCCGATCGGTAAGAATGTTGGGGTGGAGATTCCCGTCTCCCGCGTGGCCGAAGATCACGATCGGCAGGTCAAATTCCTTGGCAATCCTCTGGATCTCCCGCACCATGGCGGGGATGGCGCTTCGCGGCACGCTGATATCCTCGCCGATCTTGCTGGGCCGGGCCGCCGAGATGGCCGGCGAGATGGACCGCCGGGCCTTCCAGAGAGAGTCCTCCTCCTGTTTGTTCTTGGCCACCTGGAAACTGCGCACCCCCTTTTCGCGACAGATCCGGTCGATGACTTCGGCCTCCGCCTCGACGGCGGCCGGCATCCCGTCCACCTCGATGAGGAGGATCGCCTCGGCATCCCGCGGCAGGCCCAGCTTCAGATAGTCTTCGACGCAGTTGATGCTCCGCTGGTCCATGATCTCCAGCGTCGCCGGGATCACGCCGCCGCCCATGATCCCCGCCACGGCCGTGGCCGCGTCGTCCAGCCGATCGAAGATCGCCAGCATCGTCTTCTTGGCCGGGGGCTTGGGCAAGAGACGCAGGGTGATCTCGGTGATGACCCCCAGCGTCCCCTCGGAACCGACGAAGAGCTGGACCAGGTTGTAGCCCGTGACGTTCTTGATCTGCTTGCCGCCGAGTCTGACCACGTCTCCCGAGGGCAGGGCGACCTCCAACCCCAGCACGTAGTCCTTGGTCACGCCGTACTTCACCCCGTGCGGCCCGCCCGCGTTCTCGGCCACGTTGCCGCCCAGCGTGCAGTAGTTCAGGCTGGCGGGGTCCGGGGGGTAGAACATGCCGGCATCCTCCACCGTTTTTTGGAAGACACCGGTGATGACGCCCGGCTCCACTACCGCCACCATGCTGCCGGCGTCGATCTCCTTGATGCTCCGCATCCCCGCCAAGACCAGGGCGATCCCGCCCTCGGCAGGCACCGAGCCTCCCGAGAGACCCGTCCCGGCCCCGCGGGGAACCACCGGAACCTCATGGTCGCTGGCGAATCGGAGGAGCGTGGACACTTCCCCGACCCCTCGTACCATCACGACGAGTTCGGGCAGAGCCTTGATGCTCGTTCCATCGTAGGCGTACAGCGTGCGGTCCTCGACGGAATCGAGCACCTGCCCCGCCGGGAACAGCCGGCGCAGATCGGCGGTGAGCGAGCGAGTTACAGTCGACATCTTCCCTCCCCGGCTTCGTGGGGTGACCCCCGGAGAACCATGGCGAGATGGGAGCGCAATTCCTGCGCTCGACGGACAGATCCGAGACTGATGTTACCGCGTCAGGCCGCATATCCCAAGCCCCGGCGGCCGGATAGCGGTCAATTGTCTCTGCTTCCGAACGTGATGGAACTGCCGAGGAGCAGAGGCGCGGAGGGGCAGGGGAGCCTCGTTACCTCTGCCCTTCTGCGCCCACGCTCCTCTGCGGAAATTCAGCCCGCCAGCGCGGTGAGGAACTCCTCGACCACGGCGAGATATATCCCGATCTCGGACTCGCCGATCGGGAGAGACAGACAGCAGCGGCCCCCTTCCGAGAGGAAGATTCCCCGGTTCAGGCCAAAGAAGAAGAGGGCGGTGTGCATCGGGCTGCTGGAGCCGAGCGTCGCCCGATAATCGC
>JAPLLC010000151.1:0-824 GCA_026387775.1 Candidatus Methylomirabilota bacterium
CCCTGACGCCCCACCAGAGGCCAAGCGCGCGCCCGCCGCCTTTCATGATACACGATGGCGCCCGCCCGGGATACTCGCTCGTCGTCCGTCCGGACTCCAGCTGTGAACTTAATCACTTATGGGAATACTCCCTTACCGGTGTACGATCCGTGTGGGGAGGGATGTCTTTGCATCCCTTCGGCACGTCCTCGATGCTCGCTGCCTGCATGCCAGCCAAACATATAGATCGCTGAGGGGGTGGAGTATGGTTTTCGTCGAGCAGATTCTGAAGCAAAAAGGGGGCGCCTTCTGGTTCGTCGCGCCCGATGCGATGGTGATCGACGCCCTCAAGCTGATGGCCGAGAAGGATGTGGGGGCGCTCTTGGTCCTTGGGGCGGGGCGATTGGCGGGGATCATCTCGGAACGGGATTACGCCCGGAAGGTCATCCTCAAAGGGAAGTCGTCCTTGCAGACCCCCGTCCGGGAGATCATGACCCCGGTCGTGGTGACCGTACGCCCCGGGAACACCGTGGAAGAATGCATGGGCCTGATGACCGAGAAGCGGATTCGGCATTTGCCCGTCGTCGTCGAGGGCCAAGTCGTCGGGGTCGTTTCCATCGGGGATGTCGTCAAGGCCAGTCTTGCCGCCAAGGACTTCGTGATCGAGCAGCTCGGGAACTACCTCACGGGGGACCGGTAGCAGGCCTCCCCGCGCTGAGGTCGGAAGGAGCCCACACCGCCACCTGCGTTTCGCTCTCGGCGCTCGCCTGGAAATCGCCGTGCTCGTCGTCCCGCCAATTTCTACCGCCGGAAGCGCTACGGCCCTTCGGAGAACACTCCCCGAA
>JAPLLC010000151.1:846-3871 GCA_026387775.1 Candidatus Methylomirabilota bacterium
ACACTCCCCGAAGGGCCGCGGATGACTACGCTCCAGAGATGGCTCCCTGCCCCGTCCTTTCCCCATCGATCAACCGCCAGGGAATTCCATCGCGGCGGCCGGGGCGCCCCTCACCTCAGACAAAGCCTGAGTATCCGGTAGAGGTTCTCGCCCATGTAGTCCCTGATCTCGCGCCGAGTGAAACCGACCTCGGCCATGGCGTCGACCAGCATCGGCAGATCGAGGAGACCCTCGTACTTCTTGCCGTCGCCGACGTCGCGGTACCCTTGCACCGAGATCGGACTGTTCCCTCCCCCGTCGGTGCCCAGGGCGACGTGCTCGATGCCGAATCTTGCTTTGATCTCAGAGATCTCCTGGGCCCATTCGATGAAGGTGCGATAGACTCCGGACGGCCAGGTGCAAATGATACCACCCGTCTTGACAACCATTTCCATTTCGCCCCAGGTGCGCAATCTGTTGCCGGTCGGGTAAGGGGCCAGCGTCAGGCTCGTGTGCGAATCGATGACCGGCGTGCCGTTCGCGTGAGCGATCTCCGTGATTCCCCGCAGCGTATTGATGTGGGCGTGCGCGACATCGACCACCATGCCCAACGCGATCATCCGGCGGACAATCTGCTTTCCTTTGTTCGTGAGCCCGCCATTCGTCAACGTCAGGGGAATAGGGTTATTACTCGCATCCCTTCCCAGGGACATAACGTCGCCGATCTCGTTATCCACATAATGCATCAGCGTGATCAGCCTGACCCCATGCCTGTACAGGATATCGACGTTATCCGGATCGCCGGCCAGCGGCGTCCCGCCCTCCAATGCCAGTATGGCCCCCGGCGTGAAGTGACGGCGATGCTCGCCGCGATGAATGCGCGAATGCTTCCGGATGATTTTGACCTTCCTTTCATCCTCGAGCTTCTTGACGACGTTCAACTGCTCCAACACCTCTTGGAAGGTGACAGGGGCATGAGGAGACTTCATGTCTCCGAGCGCCGCAAAACAGCTTGTCTGCATCCCCAATGTCCTGATGTCACCCAGCGTCGAGGTGTAGTCATTGCGGGTACCGCCCAGGATCTCCTGAAAGAACTGATCGGGGTGGGCGTGGGCATCGATGAAGAGCATGCCCGGAGGGAAGTCTCCACCCTTTTCGCCTGGCAGCCACTTCGCGTCCGCCGCCGTCGTGCCGAGAGCCGCCGATGCGCACATTCCGGAGAGATAGCCCAGGAATTGTCGCCGCTTCATGATGGCTCCTCCTTCGCCGGGTGGCTTGGCCGCTCGGGCGCCCCGAAAAAAAGAACGGCTCTCCAGGGATTCAGTCCCTGCAGGGCCGTGACGGGCTGGAGTGGATACCCATCGATATACATGTCGGTCCCCGAACGGTGCACCGCATGGGTGCCTGTCGAAGGCGAGGGAACGCTAGCTGACAGCAGAAGCGATGTCAAGAGGAGACAGAAATCCCAATCGCGCCAGGCGATAGGCCAGCCATTCATAAGGATCGCGGCGCTCCCCCGAGAACACCAAGAGGGCCCGATCGGGCCCTCTTGGTGGTTCGTCTCCCCCGCAGAGATCAGGCGGCCAGCCTTACGCCAGCATGGCGGCGAGGTCCTGGCTAGGGGTCGTGATCGGCTTGAGGTCGAACTTCTCGACCAGAACCTTGATGACGTTGGGGGAAAGGAAGGCGGGCAGGGTGGGTCCCAGCCGCATTCCCTTGATGCCCAGTGACAGAAGCGACAGGAGGATGACGACGGCCTTCTGCTCGTACCAGGAGAGGACGAGGGACAAGGGCAGGTCGTTGACCGAGCAGTCGAAGGCGCCGGCCAGCGCCACGGCGATCTTGATCGCCGAATGGGCATCGTTGCACTGCCCGACGTCGAGCAGCCTCGGGATGCCGCCGATGGTGCCGAAGTCCATGTGGTTGAAGCGGAACTTGCCGCAGGCCAGGGTCAGGATCACGCAGTCCTTCGGGATCTGGCGGGCCAGCTCGGTATAGTAGTTCCGGCCCGGCCGGGCGCCGTCGCAGCCCCCCACCAGGAAGAAGTGGCGGATGGCGCCGCTCTTGACCGCCGCGACAACCGTGTCCGCCAGCCCCAGGACCGCATGGTGGCCGCAACCCGTGAGGAGGGACACGTCTTCGGTCGCCTGGAGCCCTTCCAGGGAGAGCGCCTTCGTGATGAGCGGCGCGAAGTCGCGATTCGGGATGTGGGTGACCCCAGGCCAGGCCACCAGTCCGCTGGTGAAGGTGCGGTCCCGGTAGCTGTCCCGCGGCTGCTGGATGCAGTTGGTCGTGAACAGGATGGCGGCGGGCAGGTTGTCGAACTCGGTCTGCTGGTTCTGCCAGGCCGTCCCGTAATGGCCCGCCAGGTGCGCGTACTTCTTGAGCCCGGGGTATCCATGGGCCGGCAGCATCTCGCCGTGCGTGTAGACGTTGATCCCCTTGCCTTCCGTCTGCTGGAGCAGCGCCTCCAGATCCAGCAGGTCATGGCCGGTGACGACGATGGCCGGACCCTTCTTCAGCGCGGTGGGAACCGAGGTGGGAGCGGGGTGGCCGAAGTGCGTGGTGTGGGCCTCGTCCAAGAGCTCCATGCAGCGCAGATTGACCTGGCCGCAGCGCATGGCCAGATCGAGGAGCGTGCCGAGGGGGGCGGCGGAATCGTTGAGGGCCGCCAGGGCCTCATGGAGGAATGCGAAGATCGTCTCGTCCTGCTTGCCCAGGACAAGCGCGTGCTCGGCGTAGGCCGCCAGGCCCTTGAGTCCGTAAAGCAGAAGCTGCTGCAGGCTGCGGATGTCCTCCTCGGCCTTGTCCGCGCGGATACCGATCGCGGAAGCCTGCAGGAGGAGCTCGTCGCGGGAGGCGGCGGGTCGGAAGGTCACGGACGTGGGAAGCAGCGCCTCATCGAAGGGGGTCGCGGATCGGCCGGCCGCCTCGCGGCAGATCGCGAGGAGGCGGTCCCGCACCTCGCTTCCCCTGCGGATCCAGTGCAGGAGGCGCTCCGGATCGAAGTTGACGTTCGTGACCGTGGTGAAGAGCGCTTCCAGGA
>JAPLLC010000047.1 GCA_026387775.1 Candidatus Methylomirabilota bacterium
CGATCGACCACCTGGGCACCGTGATGCTGGCGCGCGGCCAGACGGACTCGGCGCTCCGCCAGTACGACCAGGCTTTGATGATCCAGCCCGACTACATCCACGCGCTGTGGGACAAGGCCAGTCTGCTCCAGCAGGTGAAGAAGGACTATACGGCGGCGATTCGGGCCTGGGAGAGCTTCCTCCGTGCGGTGGGGCCGGAGAGCAAGGATGGAAAGACGGCGCAGGGGTTCATCGACGAGGCCCGGCAGGCCATGAGCGGCGGATCGCCGGTCGAGAAGGCCTTCGGGGGGAAACCCTAGCGCCCGATTCAGGGTGCGTCTGTGCTAACATCGACGGCCGCGCTTCGAAAATGCGAGGCGCGGCATTTGTGCGTCTGGAAGCCTTCAGTGGTTCGGGCGAGTGAACGATGCAAAACCGACAACCGACAACCGGTTAGGTGGATGGACGGTGAAAGCTGACCGATCTTCCGAAAAGTCCACGACTGGTGGGAGCGGCGACCAGCGGGAGATCCGCAGGGCGGTGTTGTCCCTGGCGCTTCCCATCGTGGGGAGCGACCTGCTCCAGCGCGGCGTGAACGTCGTGGACGCGCTCCTGGTGGGGCGGCTCGGCGCGGCGGAACTGGCGGCCGTGGGGCTCTCCCAGCTCCTCCTGATGTTCGTGATGGCCCTGGTGTACGGACTGGGGATCGGCGGCACCGTCATGGTGGCCTTCCACACGGGGGCGACCGACGCCCGGCGTCGGGCCTGGTCGGCGCGCACCGTCCTCGTCATCGGGGTCGCGGCGACCCTGGTCCTCGGTGCCGCGGGCATCCTTTTCTCGGACGCCGTCGTGCGGTTCATGGGGGCCGAGGGGCGCCTCTTCGACCTCACCCACACGTACCTGCATGTGACCTGGTACCTCTTCGGGGCGTACGTCTTCCTGCATCTGATCTCCGCCGTGTTCCAGGGGGTTGGCGACACGCGGACGCCGCTTCGGGCCATGGTGTGGGTGAACATCCTCCACGTTGTCGTGGCGGTGCCGCTGATCTTTGGCCTGTGGGGTCTCCCGAAGTGGGGGGTCGCCGGCGCGGCGCTGGCCTCGGGCGTGTCCGAGGGGGTCGGAGCGGCCTGGCTTCTCTGGCAGGCGGCCCGTCGCGGGCTGTTCGGCGCATGGGGAGCCGGCTGGAGCCCGCACGAGCTCTGGCGCATCCTGCGGGTCGGCCTCCCGGCAATGGGGGAGCGTCTCATCACCCACGGGATGCAGCTCGTCTACGCCCGGCTCGTCATCTCCTTCGGCGTGGCCGCCTACGCGGCGCATCAGGTGGGGCTGAACATTGAATCGCTCTCGTTTCTCCCCGGTCTTGGCTTTGCCAAGGCGGCCACCACGCTGGTGGGGCAGCGGCTGGGGGCGCAGGACGCGGCGGGGGCGCGCCGCGCGGCCCGGCAGGCCAACCTGCTGGGTCTCGCGATCATGAGCGTGTGGGGGGCGAGTTTTGTCCTCTTTCCGCGCGCCTGGGTCGGCCTGTTCACGCCCGACCCGGAGGTCCTCGCCTACAGCGTCCCGCTCATGACCACCCTGGGCCTCATGCAGCCGCCTCTGGCGGTGGCCATGGTGACGGCGGGCGCGCTCCGGGGGGCGGGCGATACGCCAATGGTCCTGGCTGCCGCGATCGCGGGCGGGTGGTGCGTGCGTCTGCCGATCGCCTACGTCGGCGGGGTCGTGGCGAGGATCGGGATGACGATGGTGTGGATGACGATGGCCCTGGACTGGACGGTGCGATGTCTGATCATGGTGTGGCGCTTCAAGCGCCTCCGCCTGACGGACGTGCGGCTGTAGCAGGCTGCTGAAAAAGGCCCATCTGCTGCGTTGGAACGCTCAGGCACTCGTTGCGGCGTACCTGGAGTACGCCTCACTCGGCCTTCCGCATTCCGCCTGGCATCTGGGCCCTTTTGAGCAGCCTGCCGAAAAGTGAGTTCTCAGCAGTCTACTAGTGACGGCAGAGGAGCGGGGGAGCAGGGGGGCGGGGGCTCTGAGGCTCTGCTCCCCTGCGGGTTTCTATTTTCCGAGTAGGCGCTTCCGCAGCGTCTCCAGTGTGAAGTCCTTGCTGATGGTGAAGTCGCGCAGGCCGGACTCTTGCTCGCGCACCTTCAGGCACACGGCGTAGAGCCTGTCCGCGATCTCCAGTGGAATAGTGGTGACCCCGCTGGCGTCGCCGTGGATCAGGTCGCCGGGCTTCACGACTGTCCCGCTGATCTCCACCGGGATACCCACCTCCTCGATGTTGAACGTCCCGTGGGCTACCACGAAGCCGGCGGCGAAGACGTGGAAGCCGAGCGGCGCGACCCCTCCCAGATCCCGGACGCCCCCGTCGGTCACGATCCCGATGGCCCCCAGCCGCATGGAGATGGTGGCGACGATGTCCCCCAGAAAGCAGGCGTGGGATCGCCGCGGCCCCACGTCCTTGATCACCAGGACAGCCGGCTTGGGCGCGGCCGCGATGGCGTCGAAGAGCTTCATGAGGGCCTCGCGGCTCCGGGCGCGGCCGGGGGTCATGCTGCTGGCGGTGGCCGTCACGGCGTAACCCGCCATCACCCCGAATTCCGGCGTCTGGCAGGGCACGTCCATCCCCAGGAAGCCCTGGGTGTCGTCGCGCACCTTGAACGTCTCGATGGCGTTGGCCACCGTTGGCGAGTCCACCGCGCGCAGCTCCGCGAGTTGTTCCGGCGTCAGCACAGTCGGCATCAAAGAACTCCTTTAGAATTTATTGCGGTGCAGCCAACTGCCCTCGGGGCGGAGTGTGGGCGCGGTGGGCTCCATCGCCGGGACGCCGATCGAGAGGACGCAGGCCAGCTCGTACCCCGGGGGAACCTGTAGGATCTTGTCGATATCCTTTTCGGCCCCGGCCCGGTAAAAAGAGATCTTTGTCCCGAGCCCCTCGGGGACGGCCGCAAGCGACATATTCTCCAAACACATCCAGGCCTCGTCGCGGCCCCCCTCCTTATAGTAGACGGCGACGTGGCTGCCATTGGCGAACGAGTCCTTCTGCGCCTGGGCGGCTTTTTCCACCTCTGGGGGAACCTCTTCCCCCCGAGGTTTGTTGCCTCGGTTCAGGACGTACTTGCGCTCGGCGATCTTCTCGACAAGCGCCGGGTCATCGACCACGATGAACTCCCAGCGCTGCTGGTTCATTCCCGAAGGAGCCTTCGTCCCGGCCACCAGGATGCGCATGAGCTGCGCCTCGGTGGCAGGTCCCTTGAAATTGCGGACCGTCCGGCGCTTCTCAACCACCTCATAGAAATCCATACGTCAATCCCCCTTTCCTCTTCGGTTATTTGAGACTGTGGCGATTGACTTATTATATACGCTGAAGTTCAAAATCCCACAAGGCATTTGCTTTTGGGGGCCGCGCGACGATCCAGGTGCTGGGCCCGCCAGAACCTCGGCAGGACCCTGCGCGGGCCGGCTCTCCCGCCGCTCACGCCGTACCCCTGCACTTGCATGGAGTGTCCTGCACCCCGACCGGGGGCGTCAAGAGCAAAACTGTGGCCC
>JAPLLC010000252.1 GCA_026387775.1 Candidatus Methylomirabilota bacterium
AATAGGCTGCTCCAGGACCGTGCCGCGCGGAATCTGAATGAAGGCTCCGTCTTCCATCAGCGCGGTGTTCAGGGCCGAAAAAATATCCCGCTGGATGTCGGCGTACCGCGCGAGGTGCCCCTCCAGCAGGGCGCGATCGGCGGTCATGGCCTGCGCCAGACTCTGCACCCGGACTCCCTGCGGGAGGCCGGCAAGCGCCGAGAGCGCGGGCGCGTACCGGCCGTTCACGAACACCACGCGGGGAGCGGTGAGCCCCGCGAACGCGTACGGATCGAGGGCGCCGGCGTCCACCTTGCAGGCCGTCACGTCGGCCGGACGGAAGACCGTCTGGGCGATGGGGCCCAGGTTGGTGAAACGCCAGTCCTCGTCCCGGGTGGTCGGAAAGCCGAGCGCGGCGAACCGATCCATCGCCTCCCGGCGCACCGGCAGGAGCCATTCCTGACCGGAGGATTTCCCCCTGACCTCGACCTGCGCGAACTGGTCGAGATACACCGCGACCGACAGCCCCTTGCTATCCACTGCCTCTGTCGTCGCCATGCCCGTTCACCCTTTTCCGGCTAGGCGCCGACCGACGCCCCGGTGCGGACCGCCTCTTCCAGGCCGGCGTAGCCGCTGGCCTCCAGCTCCAGGGCCAGCTCCTTGCCGCCGGACTTGACGATTCGCCCGTCCACCAGCACGTGGACGAAGTCGGGGACGATATAATCGAGGAGCCGCTGGTAGTGGGTCACCACCAGGACGGCGCGCTCCGGGCTGCGCAGGGCGTTGACCCCACCGGCGACGATCTTCAGCGCGTCGATGTCCAGACCCGAGTCGGTCTCATCCAGGATGGCGAGCTTCGGCTGCAGGACCGCCATCTGGAAGATCTCGTTCCGCTTCTTCTCGCCTCCCGAGAACCCCTCGTTCACCGAGCGGTTGAGCAGCCGCTCGTCGATGTCCAGGAGCTTCATCTTGGACTTCACCAGCGACAGAAAGTCCATGGCGTCCAGCTCCTCCTGGCCGTGGTACTTCCGCACGGCGTTGACGGCGGCCTTGAGGAAGTAAGTGTTGTTCACCCCGGGGATCTCCACCGGGTACTGGAAGGCCAGGAAGACCCCCTCGCAGGCCCGCTCCTCGGGCGACATCTCCAGCAGATTCTTCCCATAATACCGGACCTCGCCGCCCGTGACCTCGTAGCCCTCGCGACCGGCCAGGACGTGGGCCAGCGTGCTCTTGCCCGAGCCGTTCGGGCCCATGATCGAGTGAACCTCGCCCG
The DNA here is from genome assembly GCA_026387775.1 of Candidatus Methylomirabilota bacterium. GTDB lineage: Bacteria > Methylomirabilota > Methylomirabilia > Methylomirabilales > 2-02-FULL-66-22 > 2-02-FULL-66-22. The sequence continues at coordinate 1,253 of JAPLLC010000252.1, forward strand.
GCTTGATGGTGAGGGTGAGTCCCTTCAGGATTTCCCGATTGCTGACCTTCGCATGCAGATTCCTGATCTCAAGCATCTTGTTTCCCTTTGTTGTCAGTTCGCGTGACTGCCCACCCCGCGGGGCGATCGTCAGAAGAGTGCTGCCTAGCCGACGCTTCCCTCGAGGCTCACGCTCAGCAGCTTCTGCGCCTCGACGGCGAATTCCATGGGCAGCTCCTTGAAGACCTGCTTGCAGAACCCCCCCACGATCAGGGAGACCGCGTCCTCCTTGGAGATTGCCCGCTGGTTGCAGTAAAAGATCTGGTCGTCGCCGATCTTGGAGGTGGACGCCTCGTGCTCCATCCGGGCCGTGGCGTTCTTCACCTCGATGTACGGGAAGGTGTGGGCCCCGCACTTGTCGCCGATCAGCAGGGAATCGCACTGGGTGTAGTTCCGCGCCCCCCTGGCCCCCTTCTGGATGCGCACCATGCCCCGATAGGTGTTCTGGCCGTGTCCCGCCGAGATGCCTTTGGACACGATGGTGCTCTTGGTGTTCTTCCCGATGTGGATCATCTTCGTGCCGGTGTCGGCTTGCTGATAATTGTTGGTAAGGGCCACCGAGTAGAACTCCCCGACCGAGTTGTCGCCTTGCAGGATGCAACTTGGATACTTCCAGGTGATTGACGAGCCCGTCTCCACCTGGGTCCAGGAGATGTGGGAGTTGACCCCCTGGCACTTGCCCCGCTTCGTCACGAAATTGTAGATGCCGCCCTTCCCCTCCTTGTCACCCGGGTACCAGTTCTGGATGGTCGAGTACTTGATGCGGGCGTTGTCCAGCGCCACCAGCTCAACCACGGCCGCGTGAAGCTGATTGGTGTCGCGGATGGGGGCGGTGCAGCCCTCCAGGTAGCTCACGGTGGCCCCCTCTTCGGCGACGATCAGCGTCCGCTCGAACTGCCCGGTGTCCGCCGCGTTGATCCGGAAGTAGGTGGAGAGCTCCATGGGGCAGCGGACGCCCTTGGGGATATAGCAGAACGACCCGTCGCTGAAGACCGCGGCATT
>JAPLLC010000203.1 GCA_026387775.1 Candidatus Methylomirabilota bacterium
AATCCCGGAGCGGGTAGAGCGCATCGCCCAGCGCGTCATGGAACGCGGGAAACTGACCGTCAAACATTTCAAAAGCAAGAAGGAACTGGTCAGTTGGGCGCAGCGTATCGGCGATTCGGCGCCCCAGGGTGTGCTCTGCCTGAAATCCGATGATCAGCACCAGGTTCCGTTCGTCCTCCACCGCATTCCGCAGGTGGTGCAGGATTCGGCCCGCTTCACACATCCCCGAAGCGGCGATGATCATCATCGGCCCCTCCTGGCCGTTCAGCGCCTTGGAGTCCTCCGCGTCGCTGATGTAGCGCAGGTTCTCGAAGCCGAACGGGTCGCCGTTCTGGTTCAGAAAGACGCGGGTTTCGTCGTCGAAGCACTCCGGGTGAAGCTTGAACACCTCGGTGACCCGAACCGTCAGGGGGCTGTCCACGTAGATGGGAATCTTCGGGATCGCCCCACGGTCGGTCAGCCGGTGCAGGGCGTATACGAACTCCTGGGTGCGCTCCAGGGAGAAGCTGGGGACCAGGATCTTCCCCTTGCGCTGCGCCGCCCGGTTCACGACCGCCGCCAACTGCTCCTCCATCCCGGACATGGGGGAGTGGAGGCGGTCCCCGTAGGTGCTCTCAACCAGCAGCACGTCGGGCGATTCCGGGATCTCCGGGTCGCGCAGGATCGCCATGTTGCGGCGCCCCAGATCCCCGCTGAAGACCAGGCGCAGACGGTCCGGCGCCCGGTCGATATCGAGCTGGACGATGGCCGACCCCAGCACGTGCCCCGCATCGAACAGCGTGCAGGTCACTCCCGGCAGGACCGCCGCCGGCCGGTGATAGTCCAGGGTGCGCATGTGGCTCAGCGGAGCATCACGCTGCACAGATCCCGCGTGGCCGGCGTGCAGAAGATGTTCCCCCGAAACCCTTGCTTGACCAGCGAGGGAACGTTCCCGGCGTGGTCGATGTGGGCGTGGGACAGGACCATGGCGTCCACGCCGCGGGGGTCGTAGGGAAAGTTGCGGTTCCGCTCGTTCGATTCCTGGCGGCGCCCCTGATAGAGCCCGCAGTCCAGTAACAGGCGCTTGCCGTCGAACTCCAGCAGGTGCTGGGAGCCGGTGACGGTCCGCGCGGCTCCCGCGAAGAAGATGCGCATGAATGCCTCCGTAGGTGAATGAGGGGATCAGTAGTCAGTGGTCAGGGGTCAGTGGTCAGTGGATTAGGGGGGATCGCCCGCCGCGCCCCTTCCCAATCCAGCACTCTACTAATCCACCACTCTTCCAATCCACCATCTTACCCGGCCAACGCGGCCAGCGTCTCCGTCAGGACATCAATCCCCGTCAGGATGTCCTCCGGCGCCGCATACTCGTCCGGGTTGTGGCTGGCGCCCTGCCGGCAGGGAATGAAGATCATCCCTGCCGGCGCCAGCTTCGCCATGTTCATCGCATCGTGGCCGGCGCCGCTGGGCATGCGCCGATACGCGACCCCCACCTGCCGGCAGGCCGCCTCGATGGTTCGAATGACATCGGAGTCCATGGGCACGGGGGCGTCGCTCGAGAGCGTCTCCAGCCGGATTCGCGTGCCCTCCCGATCCGCGATCCGGGCGGCCGCCTCGCGGACCGCCCGCGCCGTGGCGGCAACGTCTTCCGCGTCGATCCCCCGGATGTCCACCCACATCTCCACCCGGCCCGGCACGACGTTCATGGCCCCGGGGTGGACCTTCATGACACCCACCGTGCCGACGATCCGGCGCTCGGCCCGCTTCGCCGCTTCGTCCTGAACCGCCAGCACCACCTGGGCCGCGCTCACCAGCGCATCGCGCCGCTTGCCCATGGGGGTCGTCCCCGAGTGGGAGGCCGTCCCCTCAACACTGATCTTGAGCCGAACAGGACCGGCGATCGCCTCCACGACGCCGATGGGAATGCCCGCCTCTTCCAGTACGGGGCCCTGCTCGATGTGCATCTCCACGAACGCCTTGAACTCCTCGGGACGCCGGACCGCCTCGGGAATCCGCTCGAGGTCGAGCCCGCGCGCGGCCAGGGCCTGGGCCAGCGTGGTTCCGCCGTGGTCCTGCAGCTTACGCCACGCCTCCACACTGGCGATCCCCGCCATGACCTTGCTCCCCATCGTGTGGATGGAGAACCGAGCAGACTCCTCTCCCCGAAAGACCATGACCTCCACGGGGTGCCGCAGCAGGCCTCGGGCCTTCAGGCGCATGAGGGCTCCCAGGCCCGCGAGCACGCCCACGACCCCGTCGAAGTTCCCGCCTTCCGGCACGGTATCCACATGCGACCCCGTGGCCACCACCGAAGCGCCAGACTCACGTCCCTCCAGACGCCCGATGACGTTCCCGAAGGCGTCGGTGCGCACCGCGAGGTCGGCCTCGCGCATCAGGCCGGTCACGTACTCAACCGCACCCCACTCCGCCTCCCCGAACACCAGCCGGCTGAAGCCGCGCTCTCCCTTGCCGAACCGGGCAATTCCGTCCAACGTCGCTACGACCCAGGCCTTGTCCATGTCCTTTCATCCTCGCCCGGCGCCATTCCATTCGCTCCGCATGCTATACTCGCCCCATCCCTATCGCGCCCACTCGCCACAACATGCGAGGTTGCCGATGCCGAGAACCGTCGCCGAGATCGACCGAATCGTCCGGACCATCACTCGGGCCAACCGCCAGCGCAGCCCCACGGCCGTCGGCGCCGTGGCGCAGGATTCCCGCGACCCTTTCCAGATCCTGATCTCGTGTCTGATCAGCCTGCGCACGAAGGACGAGGTGACCGGCGAGGCCTCTGCCCGCCTGTTCCACCTCGCCCGGACCCCGCGGACCGTGGCCGACCTGCCGGCGGCGACGATCGCCAGCGCCATCTACCCGGCCGGCTTCTACCGGACCAAGGCCAGGACGATCAAGGAGGTGTCGCGCACGATCCTGGAACGGCATGACGGCAAAGTCCCGGACGAGATGGATGCGCTCCTCGCCTTCAAGGGCATCGGCCGGAAGACCGCAAATCTGGTCCTGACGATCGGCTTCGGCATGCCCGGCATCTGCGTGGATACTCATGTCCATCGCATCAGCAACCGGCTGGGCATCGTCAAGACGAAGACGCCCGAGCAGACCGAGTTCGCCCTCCGCAAGGTCCTACCTCGCCGGCACTGGATTCCCTACAACGACCTGCTGGTGACGTTCGGCCAGCACGTCTGCAAGCCCATCTCTCCGCTCTGCGGCGGTTGTCCCGTGAGCGCCCTCTGCATGCGGATCGGCGTGGGCAAGCACCGGTAGCCGCACGACCCCCAGCGGACATGATGCGCCACAGAGTATAGGCGAAGCATCCTTCGGGTCAATTCAAAAGGAAAGAGCCCGGCCGATTCTCTGGCCGGGCTCTTCCGGATGCGTCGTGCGATGCGGTCAGGCGGACGGGCGTTCGTTGAGCCGCCGCTGCCGGGCCTCCTTCACGTGGGCATGGGCGCCCAGATAATGCGCCTTCATGTCCTCGTTCGCCAGGAGGTTCGCCGCGGTGTCGGTCAAAGACATCTTGCCGGTCTCCAAGACGTACCCGCGGTTGGCGATAAGGAGAGCCATGCGGGCGTTTTGCTCCACCAGCAGGATGGTCGTCCCGGTCTTGTTGATCTGCTTGATCACCTTGAACACTTCCTGCACCAGGACCGGCGCCAGACCCAGCGACGGCTCGTCCAGAAGCAGGAGCTTCGCCGCGGACATCAGGCCGCGACCGATGGCCAGCATCTGCTGCTGACCGCCGGAAAGCTGCCAGCCCAGGCGATCCCGGAACTCCTGTAGGATGGGGAACAGGTGGAACACCCGCTCCAGGTCTCGGTCAAGATCGGCTTTGGAGGGGTTCTTGCGTGGCGTGGTACCCAGCATCAGGTTGTCGATGACGCTGAGACCGGGGAAGATGTGTCGCCCTTCCGGCACGCACGCGATCCCGGCCTCGGCGATGTCCTCGACTTCCCGGCTCGTGATCTCCTGGCCCAGGAACTCGATCGTGCCCTTCGCCGGCTTCAGCATGCCGGTGATCGTCTTGATGGTGGTGCTCTTGCCGGCGCCGTTGGCGCCGAGCAGGGCCACGATCTCGCCCTGCTTCACCTCCAGCGAGACGCCCTTCAAGGCCTGAATGGCCCCATACCAGGTCTCGATCCCTTGCACCTTAAGCATTGCCCACCTCCGTTCCCAGGTAGGCGTCGATCACCTCTTGGTTCTTCTCGATCGCCTCGGCCGCCCCTTCGGCGATCTTCTTGCCGAAGTTCAGGACAGTAATGTGATCGGAAACGTTCATCACCAGGCTCATGTCGTGTTCGACCAGGAGGATGGTGATCCCCTGGTCGCGGATCTGGAAGAGGAGATCGATGAGCGTCTCGGTCTCATTGGCGTTCAGTCCTGCCGCCGGCTCGTCCAGCAGGAGGATCTTCGGATCCGAGGCCAGGGCCCGCGCCAGCTCCAGCAACCGCTGTTGACCGTAGGGTAAGCTGTTGGCCTGGGCGAACTCCTTGCCTCGCAGCCCGACAAACTCCAGCATCTCCAGCGCCTTCTTCCGCATCCCGGTCTCTTCCGCCTGCTGGGATGCAGGTTGCACCACGCTGGGCACCAGACCGGCTTTCGAGTGGCAGTGCTGGCCGATCAGGACGTTGTTCAGCACCGTGAGCTCTCCGAAGAGGCGGATGTTCTGAAAGGTCCGGGCCATGCCGTGCGCCGTGATGATGTGCGGCTTCCGTCCCGTGATGACCGTCCCCTCCAGCGAGATCTCGCCGGCCGTCGGCACGTACAGACCGCTCAGCATATTCAGGATCGTGGTCTTACCCGAGCCGTTGGGCCCGATCAGCGCCTGGATCTCGCCGCGTCGGACCTCCATGTCCACGCCGTCAACCGCCTTGAGACCGCCAAAGTGCTTGGCCAGCCCCTTGACGGACAGCAGTGTCCCGTTCGATTCCGCCCCGCTCGCCACCTTGGCGGGAATTGGCCTGCCGCCAACGCCGTCCCTGGTGGCGACGGAGACCGCAACCTGTCGGATCGCCGCCGAGCCGGCGTTCCACCACGCGCGCAGCCGCAGAGCGAAGGGCAATCCCTTGACCAGACCGGCGATGCCGCCCGGCATGAAGATCATGACCGCCACAATCCCCGCGGCGTACACCATCATGTAGGAGTCCTTGAGGAATCGCAGCACCTCAGGGAGCAGCGTGAGCAGCGTGGCACCGACGATCGCGCCGATGGCGGAGCCGTTCCCGCCCAAGACCGCCATGGCCAGAAGGACCACCGACTGGTCAAAGGAAAAGGTATCCGGGCTGATGTAATGGGATCCGCTGTGGGCGAAGAGGGCCCCGCCGTATCCCCCGTACGCCGCCGAGAGGGCGAAGGCCATGATCTTGTACAGGGTGGTGTCGATGCCCATGGTCTCGGCGGCCATCTCGTTCCCCTGGACCGCCAGGAAGGCCCGACCGACACGGGAGTCCTTGAGCCGGATGGAGGCCCAGGTAAGCAGGAGCAGGGAGCAGATGGCATTGATCAGGATGAGCTGCAGGATGATCCCGAACCCGATGGTGGTCATGGCCAGGTAGTGGCCGGTGAGTTTCAGCGTCGGGATGCCCAGGCATACCCCGAAGAGGCCGGCGACAATGAAGGCGATCAGCATGCACGGCCAGACCGGCCAGCCGAGCCACGTCGTGAGGAGGGCGGAGGTGTAGGCCCCCACGCCCCAGAAGGCCGCCTGTGCCAGCGAGAGCTGACCCGCGTAGCCCAGGACGATGTTCAGCCCGAGGCAGGCAATCGAGAAGCTGATCGACAGGTTGACGAGGTTCAGCCAGTAGTTGCTGGTCACCGCGAGCGGGAAGACGAGGACGGCGACGACCAAGAGGGCCAAGATGAGCGGTTTCGCTGTGCGCGTGTTCATTGGCGTGCCCCTCCTATGCCTTCTCGGCGATCTTCTCGCCGAAGAACCCTTGCGGGCGGAAGAGCAGGACCAGGATCAGAATAACGAACGCGAAGGCGTCGCGGTAGCCGCTGGAGATGTAGAAGGCGCCAAAGACCTCGATCACCCCCAGGAAGATCCCGCCCAGGATGGCACCGGGGACGCTCCCGAACCCCCCGATGATCGTGGAGCAGAAGGCCTTCAGTCCCAGCATACCCCCCATCTCCTTGGTCACATAGAAAATCGGTCCCACCAGGATGCCGGCCGCCGCGCCCAAGATGGAGCTGTAGGCGAAGGTGATCGCGATCATGGTGGCAACCCGGATCCCCAGGAGCCGCGCCATGTCTTTGTCCTGGGCGGTCGCCTGCATCTTCTTGCCCAGCGACGTCTTCTCGAAGAAGAAATACTGGAAGGCGAGCAGGGCCAAGGTGCACACGATGATGACGATGTACTGCGGGTCGATGAACACCCCCGCCAGGTTCAAGACGTCCGGCGGGGTCGGCCGATGCATCAGAAACGGCTCGGCGCCGAAGACCATCTGCGCCGCGTTCTTCAGGAAGATGGACACGCCGATCGTGGCGATGATGACGGGGAGGAACGTCCGGTTGCGCAGGGGGTAGTATGCAATCCGCTGAAAAACGATGCCGAACACCCCCATGAAGATCACCGTGATCACGTAGGTCAGGGGGAAGGGGATGTTCAGAAAGTCCATCAGCCAGACGGCCACGAAGGCCGGGACCATCACGAACTCGCCCTGGGCGAAGTTCACAACCCCCACGGCGTTGAAGATCAGGACGAACCCCAGGGCGACGAGGGCGTAAATGGAGCCCATCGCCAGCCCGGCGGTCACCATCTGAAAGTTGGTGGAGAGGTCCATGCTGCAATGCCTCCATCATGCGGCTGGCCCCCCGGTTCCGCGACCGGGGGGCCAGCGCCTGCGTTCGAAAGAAGAAGCGGGAGCCGCCTACTTCGCTCCGACGTTGACGACCTTGAGCAGCTTGGGCATCCCCTTGTCGATTTCCACCACGCTGACTTCGCTCAAGCCGTCGCCGTTCGGGGTGAACGAGAAGGTTCCCAGCACGCCCTTGTAGCCCTGGGTTGCCAAGATGGCCTCGCGGATCTTGGCGCGGTCCTCGCCCCCCTTCTTGATGGCGGCGACCAGGATGTTCAGACCATCATAGGTCCAGGCCGAGGTGGTGTCGTACTCCTCGTTGTATTCCTTCTTGTAGTCCACGGCGTACTTCTTGTTCGCCTCGCTCTGCCCCGGCACGAAATCGGCGATGGCCAACAGGCCGTTGGCCGCCTCTCGGGACAGGTTCAGGCAGTCCTTCATCTGGCTGGACGGCGAGCCGATGTACTTGAAGGGCGAGCCGAGCTGGCGGTACTGCCGCTGGATGACGGCTACGTCCTCGGGGTTCGTGCCATAGAGGACCATGATCTGGGTCCCGGCGTTTTTCAAGGAGAGGATCTGGGCGGTGAAGTCCTTCTCCTTGGTGGTGTATCTCTCCCGCTTCACCACCGTCAGACCGGCCGCTTTGGCTCCCGGTTCGACAAGGTCTGCCCCACCCGTGCCGAAAGCATCGGAGTCGTGCAGGATGCCGACCTTGGTCAGCTTGCTGTCTTCCTTGATGTACTTGACCATGGCGGCCGCCGCGATGGAGTCATCCGGCCGCACGCGGAACAGCCACGGATTGCCTTGCTTCGTCAGGGTGGCGTTGGTCCCGCCGATCATCATGGGAATGGCGTACCCCTTGACGGCATCCGACATCGCCAGGATCTGGGTGCTCTTCACCGAGCCGACCAGGGCCAGCACCTTCTCCTGTTCCACGGCCTTCTGGAGGGCCGTGAGCGCGCCAGGATTGCTGGACTGGTTGTCCACCACGATCAGGTTGATCTTCTTTCCGTTCACGCCGCCGGCCGCGTTGATCTCCTTGAGGGCCAGCTTGATGGCCTTGAGCTGCAGGGCGCCCTCGGCGGCAGAGCCGCCGGTCACGGGAGGCGTGAAGCCAAGCTTGATCTCGGGATCCGCCGCCACGGCCACCCCGCCGCCGATCGCCGCGACCGCCACGAGTGCCGCCAGAGCCACCGTCAAGAAACGCTTTCCCTTCACCATGCCTTCCTCCTTCTTTTCCCCTCCACCAACAGGGGAGTATTGGGATCCAGCGGCGCTATCCCGCTCTGGGGCGACACCGCCCCCCGGCCGCCGCTGGGAACTCGACGCGCTACCATTGCAAAAACCGGGGGGACAGTCAAGCCGGGAGTGTCCTGTCAACCACTTCGTCGTGAAGATGGTACAATGTTTGGACTATCTGGCCGTATCCGATTTCGGCCCCCCGTTCGACTCGGCCTCTCGCAGGCGGTTCACCAGAGCGTGCGCCTGCCGGATCGGCTCGGGGATCCGATACCTGGGGGAGTACGCCAGGACGGTCCGCAGGGCCGTGGGCAGGCTGATCCGGTGGCCGACGGAGACGAACACGGGCGAGACCGCCTGGCGGGTTCGGATCGCCGCGCCGATCACTTCGCCCTCGTGGACCAGATCCGACACGCTCCCCCGTCTCGTGCCCGGCTCCCGATACTCCCCCACCAGAACGCTCTTCGCGCACCCGATGGTGGGCAGATCGACCAGCAGGCCGAAGTGGCAGGCGAGCCCGAACCGCCGAGGATGGGCGTAGCCGTGGCCGTCGCAGATCAGGCAGTCGGGTCGCGTTCGCAGGCGCTCCCAGGCCGCAAGTCCCGCCGGCGACTCCCGGAAGGAAAGCAGGCCGGGCACGTAGGGGAATCGCGCCCGGCAGCGGACGGCCGCCTGCTCGACCATCTCGAACCCCGGAAGCCTGAGGACGACGATCGCCGCGAAGATCCATGGCGATCGCCGATCATAGGAGACGTCCATCGCGGCCACGAGCCGGGGGGACTTGGGCGCGTCGTCGCGGGCAACGACCTCGCCGCGCAGCCGCTCCTGGAGGCGAATGGCCTCCTGCGGGGTGACGTTCCAGTCGTGAAGGTGGCGGTAGCGCATGGCGTGAGGCGTCAGGGGTGCGGGGAAGAATGCTCGCCGAGGACCCGGCCGTGAAGCAGAGAGTAGTGCCGATAGCGGGCGGGCATGTGGGCGCCCACCGAGCCGAGGACGACCACCAGGAAGATGAGCGGCACCCGCGCGTCCCACCAGATGTCAGATGCGATGAGGAGGGCCAGCTTGATCTCGACCAAAAGGCCCATGCCCTCATACACCCACTGGCACGAGCGGCACAGTTCCAGGGCGATCAGGCCGGCGCCGCTCGCGATCGTGAGGTACAGAAGCGGGAGCAGTCGGTGGGGCGCGATGTCGAAGACGTGACCGCCGAGGAGAATACCGGAGGTGACCAGGTGGGCGGTCCGAAAGGCGATGTTCAGCCCTCGCGCGCAGGGAAGGCGCCGAGGAACGGTCGGAAACAGCGTAGCAAAGAGGCCCGACGGCATGCCGGTCATGCCTTCGGGAATCTCTGATCCGCCTTGACCCGACGGATCTGTTCCAGGTGTTTCGCCTCGTGCGCCCCCTCGGTTGCCAGCCATTGATAGAAGTTCAGCTCGCCGAGCTGAAAATGGGGGAGCGTGACGTTCCCCACCACGCGACCGTCCGCCCGCCGGGTCACCTCTTGCAGGCGAAGGCGGCTCTCCTCCGCGCCCGCCAAGAGCCGCTCCAGGGGCCGATCCGGTGAAGGCAGCACGGACTCGGGGGCTCCGGCCGACCGGTTGTATCCGTCCAGATCGATCCGATGCTCGGGCGTCTCCATCGTCTCCGGCTCGCCGATCTGGCCGCGGCCCGCCGCTTGCTGGAGAATGCGCGAGATGGTGCGGGTGATGCTCCGCTCCGCCAGACAGACGTGATCCAGAATCTCGCCGATGGACCACCGCCCCGATGCGGGCCGGAAGCCAACCTGGACCTCACTGAGCCCGCGGACCTCGGCGCAGAGCGCCACGCGGGTAGCCGCGCTCTTCTGCCAGATCTCCTCCAGGACTGCAGACGACCAGATGTATGTTCCACTCTCGACGGTCATGGCTCCTCCCGTATACGACCTCGGCTGGGTTGAGGCAAGCAGGATGCGGAAAAACTCACTCTTTGTCAGGCTGCTCAAAAGGGCCCAGATGCAAGACGGCGTGCGCAGGGCGGGGTACCCACCGCAGGTGGGTCCAGGCGTACTCCCGGTACGCCGCAGCGAGTGCCCCAGCGTGCCAACGACGCAGATGGGCCTTTTTCAGCAGCCTGTTAGGCTCCAAACTTCGCCAGCCGCTCCGCATACCCCATGATGAGCGGCATGAGTTCCGCGGCCCGGATGTGGCCAAGGCCTCCGAACCGACACTCCCGCTCGGAGAACCCCTTGGCGCCGTCCGGCCGGCACCACTTCGACCACAGGAGCACCGGCACCGGGTGCCAGCTATGGGCCTTGCAGGCGGCCGGCGTGGAATGGTCGCCGGTCACCACGATGACGTCCGGCTGGAGCGCGAGCAGGCGCGGAAGCTCCCGGTCCACCTCCTCGATGACGTGCATCTTGCCGTCGAAGTTCCCGTCCTCGCCGTAGCTGTCGGTCTTCTTGATGTGGACGAAGAAGAAATCGAACTGGCCGAAGCTCTTTTCCAGGGCGGTGAACTCGTCGGCGACGGTGTCCCCGGCCTTCACCGCCTGCATCCCGACCAGCCGGGCAAGTCCGCGGTACATCGGGTAGACCGCGATGACGCCGGCTCGCACGCCGTAGATGTCGGTGAGCTTCAGGATGTCGGGATGCCTGGAGAAGCCGCGGAGGAGGAGCATATTCGCCGGATGCTCGGCGGCCAGGACTCGCTTTGCCTCGGCCGAAAACCGGTTGGCAATCTCGGCGGCGTGCGCCGCGCGGGGCGCCTCGGCACGGACGGGGAGCGGGGCCTTGCCGACCTCCTGCGGGTCGCTCTCGGACAGCCCCTCCTCCAGCCCCTCGCCCCGGAAGAGGACGACAAAGCGGTGCTCCCGCACCGGCCGCACGATCAACTCCACACCGGGGATCTTGATCGTCTCCAGGAGCCCGCACAGTTTCGCGCAGGTCTCGGTGGGGATCCGCCCGGCGCGCCGGTCGGTGATGAGGCCCTGCGCGTCCACCGAGCAGAAGTTTCCGCGCGCCGCCAGGTCCTTCTCGGTCATCTGCATATCGATCCCGACGGCTTCCAGGACCCCCCGTCCGATCCGGAACTGGAGCGGGTCGTATCCGAAGATGCCCAGGTGCCCCGGGCCGCTTCCCGGCGTGATGCCGGGCGCCACGGGATCGGCCAGCCCCAGCGTCGCCTGCGCGGCCAGCGCATCCAGGTTGGGGGTGGCGGCCGCCTCCAGTTCCGTCTTCCCGTCAAACGATCTGGGGAGCCCGCCGACGCCGTCCATCACCAAGAGGACGATCTTCGTCCGTGCCGGCCGGGCCAAGGCTTTCAAGTCGTCGAGTGAGATCATGGTCACGCCTCCGGGTTCCAGGGACTCCGCATATCGAATCAGCGCTCCTCCGGCTCCATCGCCATGATGACCGCGGACTCGTCCGGCTCCAGGTAGTATCCCGCGAATCGGCCCCGCTCCTGGAAGCCCATCCGCCGGTAGAACCGTCGCGCCCCGCGGTTCGATGCCCGCACTCGCAGCCAGAGCAGCGAGACTCCCCGTTGCCGGCAGAGCCGGACGATCCGCTCGATCAGGAGACACCCCACGCCGCGCCTGCGGTGCGACGAGGCCACGGCGATGTTGATGATGTCCATCTCGCCCCACAGCGCGCTCACCTCGACGCCGGCGTAGCCCACGACCCCACCGGTCGCCTGATCCTCCGCCACCCAGAAGGCGCCGCGCGCCGGCCGTGATCCTGCGAAGGCGGCCAGGAGATCCTTGAATGCCTGGAGCGGCCAGGCCTCGCGGCCGAAGCAGGCCAACTCGAGGGCCGCCACCTGCGGCAGGTCGCGCCGGACCATGGGGCGGATGCGGACTCGCGCGGAAAGGCTCACGGTCGTTCCCGAGTCGCCGTCCTCACTCGGCGAGCGGCAGGGTGAATCGGAACGTCGAGCCCTCCCCGGGGGCGCTTTCCATCAGCACGCGGCTGCCGTGCGCCTCGATGCTCTGCTTCACCAGCGCCAGACCGATCCCCACCCCGCCGTACTGGCGCGTGAGCGAGCTGTCCGCCTGATAGAACCGCTCGAAGATCTTCTCGTGCTGGTCCGCGGGAATCCCGATGCCGGTATCCTGGATCGCAACCTCCACGCCGGGCTGCCCGTCCGCACCGGTGACCCGGCGAGTGTGGAGGCCGACTGCGCCCCCCGCGGGCGTGAACTTGATCGCGTTCTCCACCAGGTGATTCAGGGCCATGGTCAGCTCCTGGGGATCGGCCAGCACGCTGGGCAGATCCTCGGGCGCGTCGAGCGAGAGGGCGAGCTTTCGCTCCGCCGCCCGCGCCCGGAAGGGCTCTACCACGGACGCGAGCAAAGAAGACAGCGTCACCGGCTCCCGCTTCAGCGCCATCTCGCCCTGATCCAGCCGGATAAAGGCAAGCAGGCTCTCGATCAGATTCAGCAAACGCTTCCCGCTCTCCGCGATCGCTTGGATGCCGCGCGTGGCATTTCCCGGCAGGGCTCCCATCCCGCCGGCCAGGAGGATCTCGGTGTACCCGAGGATCGGCGCCAGCGGCGTCCGGAGCTCGTGCGAGATGGCATTCAGAAAGTCCGACTTCATCCGATCCAGGGTCTTGAGCCGGATCAGGGTGCCCTGGACCTCCTCGTATAGCCTGGCGTTCTCCACCGCCACGGCAGCCTGGGAGGAGAGGCTCCCCAGCAACTGCTCGTCCAGGGAGGTGAATTCCCCGTCCCGCTTGTTGAGAACCTGGAACACGCCGATCACCTGGCCCCGGTGATTTCGCATCGGCATGCAGAGGATGTTGCGGGTCTGGTAGCCGGTCTTCTTGTCCACCTCGGGGTTGAAGCGCGGGTCCGTGTAGGCGTCGCTGATCCGCACGGGGTTCCCGGTGCTGGCCACCAGCCCCGCAATCCCGGCGGTGAGCGGGATCCGAATCTCCTTGTTGTCCAGCCCCTCGGCCACACGCGACCAGAGTTCCTCCTTGACCGGATCCACCACGAAGACCGTGCTCCTCTCCGCCTGGAGGAGGTGGGAGGTGGTCTGGGAAATCGTCCGCAGCAGGACGTCCAGGTCCAGCTGCGAGCTGATAGCGGCACCGATCTTCATCAGGCGGGAGAGGCGATCCAGGCTGGTCCGCAGCCCGTCATAGATCTGGGCGTTGGCCAGGGCGATCCCGATCTGAGACGCCAGAAGGCTCAGGGCGTCTTCGTCCTCCGGCGTGAAGTCGCCCGTCCGCTTGTTGAGCAGCTCCAGGACCCCCAGTGTGTCCCCCCGACGGTTCTTGATGGGAACGCACAGGATCTGCTGCGTGTGATACCCGGTGGCCGCGTCCACCTCACGGTGAAACCTGGGGTCCGCGTAGGCGTCCGTGAGCAGGGCCGACTTCCCGGTGCTGTACACCAGGCCGGGCACCCCCTGGTGCGGTCGAAGACGTATGGTCTTGTTCGGCAGGCCGAGCGCCACGGCGGAATAGAGGTCTCCCGACCCCTTGTCCAGCAGGTACAGCGTCGCCCGATCCGCCTCCAGGAGCGAACATGCCTGCCGCGGGATCAGGGCCAGCAGGGCATCCAGATCCGTCTCGGCATTCGCCAGGCGCACGATCTCCAGGATGCCCCGCAGTCTTTCTACCGTCGTCTCGGATGCCATGACCCCTCCCGCCTCTTCGGGATCGCGAGCGCGGTCCCTCCCCTCGGATTACCGGTAGAACTCGGCCCGGTCCGCACTCGCAACTTCGATGGTGAGGCGTTCCGTCTCGCGCACGATGCCGAGGCGCACGACGGCCTCAGCCGATTGTTTCCACAGTTGGCGGTAGACGTCTTCCCGGGTCGAGACCTCGGTGAAATTCACCGTCCGGATGACGTCTCCCTCCCGGACGCCGGCTCGGGCGGCGGGGCCGTCTGGCACCAGGCCCGCCACCGCCACGCCCGTCGCCGTCGCCTCGGCATAGACGCCGACCCACGCCCGACGCGCCCGCCCGCGGACCCGGCCAAACCGGAGGAGATCCTCCCGGTGCTCGACAAACAGGTGAAGAGGAATCGCCAGGCTGAACCGGCCGACCCGGCCCAGGCTGAGGGAGGTGACGCCCAGGAGACGCCCCCGCCTGTCGAACAGCGGGCCGCCGCCAAAGCCGGGGTTGATCGCGGACGATTGAATGGCCGAATCCAGCAGGTACTCCCAGTAGGCGACGAACGGCCCCAGATCGGTGATCACTCCGTTGTTCACCCGTCGCTCGGTGGGGCTGGTGCAGGCCAGGACGAAGACATCCTGCCCCTTCAGGAGGGCCCGCGAGTCTCCGAGGACGGCGACGGCCCCCACCCGGGGCGGGACGCGCAGCACAGCCAGACCGCTCTCGTAATCCTGCGCGAGAATCTCCGCCTCGGCGGACTCCCCGTCGGGATACGTGGCACGGATCGACCGCCCGCCCATGACCACGTAGTTGACCGTGAGCAGGACGCCCGACTCCACCAGCACGGCGGAACCCATGCGCTCGTCCCCGAGGACGGCGACAGAAGGATGGTCCCCGGGAACGCGCACGCGGAGTGCCACGGTTACGGGAACCAGCGCGCGAACCAGCCCGATGGGTGCGTCCATCAGAAAGCTCGACAATCAGTGGATTGCTGGATCAGTGGATTAGTGAGCCGGAACAGAACCAGCGGCGGCACCCTCACCACTCCACCAGTTCACCTGTCTCCAAGTTGCTCAACAGGCCGCTGAAAAACCCACTTTCGCCCAGGCTGCTCAAAAAGGTCCAGATGCCAGGCGGCGCACCCATCTTTCGATGGGTACCCGGGGCCGGGGCACCCACCGGAGGTGGGTCGCCCACCGCAGGTGGGTCCAGGCGCACTTCCGGTACGCCGCAACGAGTGCCCCAGCGGGCGGGTACCCAGCCGCAAGGCTGGGTGACCGCAGATGGGCCTTCTTCAGCAGCCTGTTAATGGCCACCTCCGTGCTCCAGGAACCGCTCGGCATCGATGGCGGCCATGCAGCCCGACCCGGCCGCGGTGATCGCCTGGCGGTACACGTGATCCTGGACGTCGCCGGCCGCGAAGACCCCCGGCACGCTGGTCTTGGTCCCGTCCTGGGTCGTGATGTAGCCAACGGCGT
>JAPLLC010000293.1 GCA_026387775.1 Candidatus Methylomirabilota bacterium
GCTGCTGGCGCTGCCCGGGATGGTCCTGCTGGTGCGCGTCGCCCCTTGGAACACGCCGACGGCGCGCTCACGGGATGCGTCCGCGGCGTGCGGGTCGACCGACTCCCGCTCGTAGTCTGAGGTGCGGAAGAAGCGCTCGGAGCCCTATCCGGCCTGGAGGCGGATGAGGATGTCGGCCGCGTTTGCCCCTTGGATGCGAACCTGCTTCCGGCGGGCTGTCTCGCCGCGCAGGATCGTGACGCGGGACTTGGGCAGGTCGAGCAGATCGGCCAGAAGAGCGCAGCAGGCGGCATTTGCGGCCCCCTCCACCGGAGGGGCGGTCAGGCGAAGTGCGATACGGTCCGCCCCCTGAAACACGAGCTGGTTTCGCGAGGCGCGGGGCTGGACGTGAACCGTCAGCACGACGTCGGGCCCGTCCTGCCGGACAACCGGTGGCGCAGGACTCACTTGGGGGCGGCAGGCCTCTCGGGCTGGGCCTCCAGGAGATCTGAGTGGGTCTTGAGGAGGCCGCGTAATTTGGCGGCGAAGAGCTCTCGCTGGCGCCGGAGCTCGGCGATCTCGGCCTGTACCTGGGCGAGCTTCTGGTGGGCCTGATCGAGGAGCTTCTCGGCCCTGATCTCGGCCTCCTTCATGATCAGGTCCGCCTCGCGTTTGGCGTTCCCCTTGATCTCCTCGGTCATCTTCTGAGCGGTCACCAGGGTGTTGCGGAGAGAATCTTCCCGTTCCTGGTAACCCTTCACCTGGGCGTCCAGGCGCTGGATCAGGGCCGTCTGATCGTTCCCCTGCTGGACGAGGCGGGTCATCTCTTCCGCGATCTGCTCCTGGAACGTGCGCACCTCTTCGGGATCATACCCGCGCATCTTCCGCGTGAACTCTCGCTGGGTGATATCGAGTGGGGATGTTTCCATTAGCGCATACTCCGTGCGAAGTCCCTGAGCGTGGCCACCAGGAAGCCCTGGGCGAAGTAGATGGCCAGGATGACGACCAAGGGGGAGAGGTCGATCCCCGTCCGCCACGTCGGGAGCCGCCGCCGGATGGGGGCCAGCACGGGCTCGGTGGCGCGGCTGAGAAACTGCACGATGGGATTCCGGGGGTCGGGGTTCACCCACGAGATCAGGGCGCGAATGATGATGCACCAGAGATAGGCCCACAACACGAGGTCGAGGATCTGGGCGATGGCGGCGAGGAGGTTGCTGATCACAAACATGGGCTGATGCCTTGTGCGGTCGCGGCGCTCATCGCCTGCCCAGTTCCTGCGAGCGACGCGTGGCCGCCTCGACCGCGTTGATCAGGGCGGCCCGGACGGCCCCCTGCTCCAGGGCGTGCAGGCCGGCGATGGTGGTCCCGCCCGGCGAGGTGACCATGTCCTTCAGCTCGCCCGGGTGCTTTCCCGTCTCCAGCACCATCTTGGCGGCTCCGCGCACCGTCTGGGCGGCCAGGGTGGTGGCGACGTCCCGGGGGAGGCCCGCCTTCACCCCGGCGTCGGAGAGGGCCTCGATCACGAGGAACACGTAGGCCGGGCCGCTGCCCGAGAGGCCGGTGACGGCGTCCATGAGCACTTCGTCCACGACCACCACCTTCCCCACCGCCTCGAAGAGGCCCCGGGCAGTCGCCAGATCCTCCGGGGTGGCCAGATTGCCCCGCGCAAGCGCGCTCATCCCCTCCAGTACCAGGGCCGGGGTGTTGGGCATCACCCGGACGACGCGGACGGGGCGGAGAAAGGCCTCGGCGATGGTCGCGGTGGAAATGCCGGCGGCGATGGAGATGACGAGCTGCCGCTCGGTGATGACCCTCCGCAAATCGTCCAGCACCCCGGTCACGACCTGGGGCTTGACCGCCAACAGGACGGTGTCGGCCTGCGCGGCCGCCTCGGCATTGCCGCCGGAGGTTTCGATGCCGTATGTGTCCCGCAGGTACGCCAGCCGATCCGCGCGCACGTCGGTGACGATGACCTGTTCCGGCGCCAGCCGCGTCGCCGCCAGGATCCCGCGGAGCAGCGCCTCCGCCATGTTTCCGCCGCCGATAAATGCCAGCCGCTTCCCGTTCGTCATGAGCACCTCCGTCGGGGTTTTATAGCCCCCGCGTCCTTGGAAGTCAAGCGTCTCCGCCGCTCGCGAGCCGCCCGTGAACCATTTCCGGGGAGCGGTCGATTGGGTCGCGTGACATTCGGCAAGACGGCCTTGCGGTTTCCTGGCCGCGTGGAGTATACATACGCGGACCTCTGCGGTCGGTGCAACGGTCCCGACCCGTGACGGGCTTATGGCCGGAGGCTTTCTTGATGGCGAAACAACAATGGGTGCGCGTGCGGGTGCCCGCGTCCACGGCGAACCTGGGGGCGGGGTTCGATACCCTGGGGATGGCACTTGGACTCTACAACGAGATCGAGGTGGAGCGCGCCGCCGACGGGCTTCACATCGAGATCAAGGGGGAAGGTGCGGAGCGGCTGCAGGCGCTCGGGTCGCAGAACCTCGTGGCCCGGGCCGTGACGGGGACATTGCAGCACCTCGAGGGCCGCGCTGGGGGCGTTCGGGTTCGGATGCTGAATCGGATCCCCTTGAGCCGAGGCCTGGGGAGTAGCTCGGCAGCCTCCCTGGGGGGGGTAGCCGCCGCTGCGGCGCTGGCGGGAGTCTCCCTCTCCCCCGAGGAGATGCTCGACCTCGCCTTACCCCTGGAACGCCATCCGGACAATATCACGCCTGCTCTCCTGGGCGGACTCACGGTGGCGACGTTGGTGGAGGGGAAGGTGCGGTGCGTGAAGCTGCCGGTGCCCGACAGCCTCCAGGCCATCGCCGTGATTCCGGATTTCCGCTTGTCCACTGCCAAGGCCCGGGAAGCGTTACCGTCCACCGTGCCACGGGCCGACGCGGTCTTCAACGTGGGGCGCGTGGCGCTGTTTCTGGCAGGCCTGCAGACCGGTCGGCTGGACCTGCTGCGCGAGGGGGCGAAAGACCGTCTTCACCAGCCCTATCGCGCGCCTTTCGTGTCGGGGATGTTCGAGGTCCTGGCGGAGGGCGAGCGCGCCGGCGCACTCGCGTGCTTCCTGAGCGGGGCGGGACCGACGCTTCTGGCGCTGGTGACCGGCGATGGCGGCGACGTCGGCCGGCGCATGGCTGCGTGCTGGAAAGAGCACGCGGGCGTCACCGCCCAGGTCCTGGTCCTGCCGATCGATCGCGAAGGGGTGAGGATCGAAGGACTAAAATAGCGCAAGCTGAGGTTATGGACCGCCCGTGACGGCAATCACCGGGCCAACACTGGGCTGTTAAGTGCTGAGGGGGATGCAGACGGTGAAGGTGGAGCCGAGGCCCAACTGGCTCTGGACGTCAATCGTCCCCCGGTGGTCCTCGACGATCCGGTGGGCGATGGCCATGCCCAGGCCCAGCCCCTTCTCTTTGGTGGTGTAAAACGGATCAAAAATGCGAGACAGCCGATCGGCCGAGATACCTTGGCCCGTGTCGGCGATCGTGATCTGGATCGCTGGCTCGGGCCGGGGATCGGGCAGGCCGGTATCGGGGAAAATCATCGCGGGAATCCGGCGCGTGCGCACGGTCAGCTCTCCGCCGGAAGACATCGCCTGGAAAGCATTGGAGACGAGATTGCTGAAGCAGCGATGCAGTCGTTTCCGGTCGGCCATGCAGAAGGGCAGGTCCAGCTCATACTCGCTCGAGATCTTGATGCCCTGCGGAACCACCTGGCTCTCGAACAGCTCCAGGACCTGACTGAGGATATCGTTCAGGCTCGCCGGCTCGCGGTGGACGCCGGCGGGCCGGGCCAGCTCCATCATGTCCTCGATGACGGCCTGCACCCGCTCCAGCTCCCGAGGAACGACCCGATTGAACTTCTCCCGCACCTCGGAGTCGTCGTAATGGAGCGACATGAGCTGCGAGAAGATCAAAATCGAGGTCAGGGGGTTGCGGATGTCGTGGGCGATGCCTGCCGCCATGGTTCCGAGGGCGGCCAGGCGATCGGCGCGCCGCAGGCGATCCTCCAGATCGCGCACCCGGGCGAGCTGCGTGTTCATCTCGTTGAAGGCGGCGGAGAGTTGACCGATCTCGTCGTGTGAGGTGACTTGGATTCGGTGTCCGAAGTCTCCCTGGCTGACGGCAGAGACGCCTTGCATGAGGGCCTGAATCGGCCGGGCCGTGTGTCTGGCGAGCAGAGGCGACACTCCCTGCCAGCAGGCTCAAGACCACGAAGCCCGCGATCTGCCAGCGCGTCCGGGAGATCTCCCGATGAACCCCCTGCAGAGAGACGCCGAGCCGGACCAGCCCCCACGACTCGGGAGACCCCTCCACCATCACGGGCAGCTTGACGTCGTATACCGTATCGCGCTCCGTCCCAGGCAGGTGGAGTTGGTCGATTGTGGCGTCGCCGGGTTTCAAGAGGTCGCGCCGGTTTAGGATCGTCCGCAGTGGATAGTCCCGCTGGAACTGGGCGGCAACGTTTCCTTCCTTGTCCAGCACAAGGACGTAAACGAGGTCCGGATCCTTGCTGAACTTCGCGGTGGACTGTTCGATGGAGACGTAGTTGTACGTGATGAGATCGTCGGTCACGGAGCTTGCCAAGCCGCGCGCCATTACCAACGCACGCTTTTCCACTTCCTGAATGATGGCCGTACGCAGCCGCTCTTCAACAAGGACTGCGGACCCGAGAATGAGAACCACGATGAGCAGGTTCACCATGAGCCCGAGCTTGACCCGGAAGCTCAGGCGACCTACCCATTCGCGCCAGGAAGACTGTGCGGGATGGTCAGCGAGGTTCTCTATCATTTGGCGAGCCAAATCTTCCGCATGGGAATGTACGGATCCCCCAGCGCGCTGACCTCGATGCTCTTCACATACGGCTGGAAAAGGCGCTCGTAGCTGTAATAGTTTAGTGGGATGATCGGGGAGTCCTCCATGATGAGCCGCTCGGCCTCCCGGTACAACTCAATCCGCTTAAGGTAGACCTGCTCCGCTCGAGCTCGGTCCAGAAGGCGGTCCACGCGCGCGTTCTGGTAGCTGGTCAGGTTGGTCCGGCCCCGGGAGTGGAAGAGATTGTACAGGAAGTCGTCCGGCTCCGGCACGTCCGCGACCCAGCCCCAGCGGAATATCGGCAGCTTGCCTTGCTGGACCATGGCTTTGAATTCCGGCCAGTTGGTGTGGTACTGGAATTCACCCCGAATGCCGACCTCCCCCAGATAACGCTTGATGGCTTCGTGTTCTCGCTCGATGTCGGCCGACTTGACGCTCGACCAAAACTGAAGGACGGGGAGACCCTTCCCGCCGGGATAACCGGCTTTGGCGAGGAGGGCCATGGCGCGCTGGGGATCGAACGGATAGGGACGATACTGCGGATCATAGCCGTAGGTCCCAGGAGGGAGGAAGCTTTGACCTGCTTTGTACCGATTCTTGTGTATATCTTGTACCAACGCTTCCCGATCCACGGCATGATTGATCGCTTGCCGGACCATGCGGTTGGCCAGAGGGCCCTGCAACGTTTGAAAGCCAAAGAATCTTATACCCAGGATCGGGCGACGGACAAACTGGTACCGCCCGTTGCTTTGGACCCTTTCAAGCTCTGCGGCAGGGATGTCTGTGTCTTCCAGGCCGCCTGTTTCGAAGCTGGCGAGCATCGCATCTCTCTGGTGACCCGGGAAAATCTTGTATTCCAGTCGATCCAGAAACGGTCGCCCGCCGAAGTAATCCAGGTTGGCCTCGAGGACGATCTCTTCATCCTTTTTCCAGCGGACGAACTTGAAGGGACCCGTCCCCATTGGTCGGCTCCCGAACTCGGCCCCCAGTTTCTCGACGACCTCCCGAGGGACGATCTTGGCGTAGCCGACGGCCAGGCTGGCAACGAAGGGGGCCGACGTTTCGGCCAATTCGATCTGTACGGTGTACCGGTCGAGGGCGCGGAGCCCCCGGACCGACTTCGCACGCCCCTCCACAAAGTCCTTCGCGCCATTGAGTTTCAAGAAAACCTCGGCCGCCTTGGAATTCGTTTTCGGGTCCAGGATCCTCGTGAACGAGTAGACCACGTCGTCTGCCACGACTTCGCGGCCATTGTGGAATTTCACGCCTTTGCGCAGGAAGAACGTCCAACTCAGGCCGTCGCGGGAGGCCTTCCAGGACTGGGCGATGGCCGGAGTAATGGTGAGGCTGCCGTCGTATTGGACCAGGCCATCAAAGATCTGCTGAGCTACCGTGAAGCCGTACGTGTCAGAGATATGGGCGGGGTCGAGGTTGGATGGGTTATTGGCGAGGGGCCGCCGGTAGGCACCACCCTGCTTGGGCGGCGGAGCCTGTCCCTCCCCTTGCGCCCAAGCAGTGGATGAGAGCAGGGCTTGGGCGACAATGATGAGAGGGAGAATGAATCGAATCACCCGCGAACCCAGGTTGGCCAACCGAGTCAGATCGAAGCACAATTCCAGCGTGCGTCCGCCTCGGTAAAGGTATAGCCTCAGTCTGCACGGATGTCAAGCACGTCAATCCCTATGTCGCGTCAATCCCTAGAAACAGCAGAGCGAAGGGGAGCAGGGTCTTCGCAACCCGCAACCCCTTCGCTCAATTTGGCCGTACCCAGTTTCGCCCTCAGGGTTCCTTACCGATTGGAGAAGGTACGAAGCACTTAACCGCCGCCGTCGCTCTCAGCCATCCCGACACGGCTGAACACCTGGGTGGAAGACTGAAGCTCCATCGCGGGAACGATGGCGAGCAGGCCAATGACCACGAGGACGAGGACGATGATCTTCTTCATGTTGGCTCCTCCATTTGTTACGTTGTCAAAAAAGGCGCTCTCGAATCCTTTGGCGAATGAGAACTTGCCACTTGCCGCGAAGAATTTGACGCAACGTCCTTCTGGGGATAGGTATAAGCAGGGTCCGTGCCAGAAGTAATGTGGTGTCGGTGAGTGGGCAAAAACTGCCTAGTTGTGGGCAGATTTGCCCATCTGTAGGCATGGAAATAAAGTCTTACTGCCCTATATTCTAGGCAGATGACCTATGCTGAATGATTGATTTTGGGGGGAATAACGGATAACTAATTAGATTTACAGTTGGTTTTGCTTATGAATGATTCTTTGTGCAATATGCAACAAGAATAGTGCAGCTATTGATACACGAATAGTATCTTAACCATTTGAAAATGGCTGCGCTCTTGAGTCAATCCGCAAGCGCTGGAGCTTCCAGGCTAGGGTATTCCTATGCAATCCGAGGACCCGAGCCGCCTCGGTCTGGTTCCACTGCACCTTTTCAAGAATGTTCAGGATGTACTGACGCTCGAAATGGCTCCGGGCCTCGCGCAGGGACAGTCCGGCCTTCTGGATATCCTCGATGACGTCGCCCCCGAGAATGGAGATCTCCAGAGGAAGCTCGCGCAAGGATATCGTCTCGTCGCTCTCCGCAAGCGCAACGGCCCGCTCGATCACGTTCTCCAACTCGCGGACGTTGCCGGGCCAATCATAGTGATAGAGGGCGGCCGTTGCTCCCGCCGAGAACCCCTTGACCTTTCGCGCGAATTCTCGGTTGTACTTGCCGATGAAATGCTCCACCAAGAGCGGGATATCCTCGCGCCGCTGCCGCAAGGGTGGCAGCGTGATCGGGACGACGTTCAACCGGTAGTAAAGGTCCTCCCGAAAGGTCCCCTCCTCGACAGCCTTCTTGAGATCCCGGTTGGTGGCGGCGATCACCCGGGCGTCGATCTTGATGGTCCTAGTCCCCCCGACGCGCTCGACCTCCCGCTCCTGGAGGGCCCGGAGGATCTTCGCCTGGAGGTCGAGCCGCATGGAGCCCACCTCGTCCAGGAACAGGGTTCCTCCGGTGGCCAACTCGAACTTGCCCACCTTGGTGGCGATGGCCCCCGTGAACGAGCCCTTCTCGTGACCGAAGAGCTCCGATTCCAGGAGCTCCGCCGGGATGGCGGCGCAGTTGACGGCGACGAAAGGGCGCTGGCTGCGGTTGCTCTGCTGGTGGATCACACGAGCCAGGACTTCCTTGCCGGTCCCACTCTCGCCATTCAGGAGCACCGTGACGTTGTTGTCGGCGATGCGGGAGACCAGATCGTAGATATCCTGCATCCGAGGGTTCCGCCCCACGAGGTTCTCGAAGCGGTGATCCCGGGCGACCTCCGATCGAAGGTACAGGACCTCTTTGAGGAGTTCCTGCTTCTCGATCGCGCGCTTGATGAGGGAGAGGATCTCATGCGTGTCGAACGGTTTGGTGATGTAGTCAGAGGCGCCAAGCTTGATGGCTTCGATGGCAGTCTTCAGCGATTTGACGGCCGTGACGACCACCACCTCGGTCTGCTCGTTGAGCTCCTTGATCCGACGCAGGACCTCCATCCCATCCATACCTGGCATGCGGATGTCCAGGAGCACGAGGTTCACGTCGCGGGTGCTGACGATGCGCAGCGCGTCGGGCCCTTGGGCGGCGAAGAGCAGGTCGTAATCCTTGGCGAGGACCGCCTCGAAGGATTCCCGGATCCCCGCGTCATCGTCAACGACCAGGATGGTAGCCCGAACTGGGTGGCGTTCGCCGTTCGCCATTTCTTGCTCCAGATTCGACCGGCTGGTAGGATCCGTCACATTCGCAAACCCGGCGGGACCCGCTCCACCTCGCCGACATCATCTGGTGCGCTAGTAGCCTAAACGGTCGAGGAAGTCAAGCGCAAAGCCCCTGCCCGCCTTGACAGGGTTGGATAAGTGTGCGACCGTTTCGTTCTCCTCCACTGTGGGGCTGTGATACCGCATGAAGCTGCACGAGAAGATTCAAAGCCTCCCGGATGCCCCCGGCGTGTACCTCTTCACGGGCGCTCGCGGCGACCTGCTGTACGTGGGCAAGGCGGTCTCCCTGCGGAGACGGGTGCAGTCGTATTTCTCGGATCGGGACTTCGGCTACGACGCCGACCGCCTCGGCGTCATGATCGCGCAGATCGCCGACATGGAGTACCTGCTGACCGCAAACGAGCTGGAGGCCCTGGTCCTGGAGAGCAATCTCATCAAGGAGCGGCGGCCTCGCTATAATATCGTCCTCCGCGACGACAAGCATTATCCCTTTATCCGCCTGAACACCGCGGACCCGTTTCCCGCCCTCCAGGTGGTCCGGCGCATCCGACAGGACGGCGCGCTCCACTTCGGGCCGTACGTCCCTGCCGGGGTCATGTGGAACCTGCTGGCTTTGATCCACCGTACGTTTCCACTCCGGACGTGCCGCAGTATCGCTGGGCGGACGCGCTGTCTGGAGTATCACCTTGGGCGGTGCCTGGCCCCCTGCGAGGGGCTCGTGACTCCCCGGGAGTACGGGGAGATGGTGCAGGAGGTTCGACTGCTCCTGGAGGGAAAGGACCGGGAGGTCATCCGGCAGATCGAACACCAGATGCGTCAGGCGGCGGACCAGCAGGAATACGAACGCGCCGCGCGATACCGGGACCAGATCGACGCGCTCCAGCGGGCTGCGGAGGGCCAGCGGGTCATCTCCACCCGGGGTGAGGACCAGGATTTCTTCGGGGTGGCGCAGGAGGGTCGCGAGGCCCAGGTGCAGCTCCTGGTCGTGCGGGGCGGCAAGCTGATCGGGCGAGAGCGATTCAGCTTCGATGGGGTGTCGGCTGAAGGCCAAGGCGGACTCCTGGCCGCGCTCCTCCCCCAGTATTATCTGGGGGCACGCGAGATCCCGCGGACGGTATTGACCTCGCACCCGCCCTCCGACCGGGACCTGCTTGCCGCGATGCTCTCGGCGCGCGCCGGGCATCCGGTCACACTTCGGGTGCCGGAGCGGGGCTCCAAGGCGCGTCTGATGGAGATGGCGGTCGGCAACGCCGAGGCCGTCCTGGCCCAGAACCTGGCGTCCGCCTCGGCCCGAGAACGGGCCATGGGCGAAGTACAGGCGGCGCTGAACCTCCCGGGGCTGCCTCGGCGGATCGAGTGCACGGATATCTCCAACATTTCGGGGACGCTGGCGGTGGGCTCACTGATCACGTTCGTGGACGGCCAGCCGCGCCGCGCGGAGTACAAGCGGTTCCGGATTCGGAGCGTCGAAGGCGCGGACGACTACGCCATGCTGCGGGAGGTGCTGCGTCGCCGGCTGGCGCACGTCGAATGGGTGCTTCCGGATCTCCTGCTGATCGACGGCGGCCGCGGCCAGCTCACCGCCGGTCTCCTGGCGGCGAAGGAGGCGGGGTTGCCGGAACTTCCGCTGGCCAGCCTGGCCAAGGAGGAGGAACTGGTTTTCCGCCCTGGCCGCCTGCAGCCGATCCGACTGCCGGATGGCTCGCGCGGCAAGCACCTGCTCCAGCAGGTGCGAGACGAGACGCACCGATTTGCCCTGGCCTATCACCGGACGCTGCGGGGGAAAGCGGGGCTCCGGTCGGCCCTGGACGGGGTTCCCGGGATCGGCCCCCGGCGAAAGCGGCAACTGCTTCAACGGTTCGGGAGTCTCGCGCGGCTCCGCGCCGCGTCGGTCGAGGACCTCACCCGCGTGGGCGGCCTGCCTCCGCAGGTGGCCGAGGCGACGCACCGGATGCTGAACGCGAATTCGGAATCCTGATAGGGACGCAACCACACCGCTCGATGGTGGGGATAGCAGCATCACCCAAGCCTGACAAGGCGCCGTGCGATCGCGTCCTGTCGCCGGAACACGACAGGGGCCGAAGATGTCTTCGGCCCCTGTGCTTTCAATGAGCTCGGTCGCCCGGACCGCACCGCCTACTTGATCGCCACCGCCTTGACCTGCTTGAACGTGGTATACCCCTTGATGACCTTGACCACACCGTCCTGGACCAAGGTGGTCATCCCCTCTTCCAGGGCGATCTTCAAGAGCTCTTCCGCGGTGGCCCGCTTCTGGATCATGCGCTTGAGCCGATCGCTGGCGATCAAGAGTTCATGGAGGCCGGTGCGCCCCTTCATGCCGGTGTTCTTGCAAACGTCGCAGCCCTTCCCGCGGGAGAGCGAGAAGCTGTCGTCGTACTTGTAGCCGAGCTTCTCGAAGGCCTCCGCGCCGTAGGCGGTCGCCAGTTCGTCGAACTCTTCCTTAGACGCATGGTAGGTCTCTTTGCACTCCTTGCAGATCGTCTTGCACAACCGCTGGGCCAGGACGCCCAGCATGGCGTCGGCGAAGTTGAAAGGGTCCATCCCCATTTCGAGGAGGCGGGTGATGGTCTCCACGGCGCTGTTGGTGTGGAGGGTGCTGAAGACGAGGTGGCCCGTGAGCGAGGCCTCGATGCCGGTCTCACAGGTTTCCTTGTCACGCATCTCACCCACCATGATCACGTCCGGATCCGCACGGAGAAAGGCCCGCATGGCCGCGGCGAAGGTGAAGCCGATCTTGGCCTGGACCTGGACTTGTCGTAGGCCGTATTGGGTGATTTCCACCGGGTCCTCGGCGGTCCAGATTTTTCGTTCGGGGGTGTTGATGTAGCCCAGGACCGAATGCAGGGTAGTGGTCTTCCCGGATCCGGTGGGTCCCACACACATGATGATGCCGTAGGGCTTCTCGGCGATCTTCTTGCCCTCGCGGAGGTTCCGCTCGGACATGTTGAGCTTGTCGATGGGAATGGGCTCGCTGGCCGCGAGGATACGCATGACGACGTCTTCGTTGAACCCGGCGGTCGGAATGGTGGCCACGCGCAGCTCGATCTCCTTGGTTCCCACCATGTACTTGATCTTGCCGTCCTGCGGTTTCCGCCGCTCGGCAATGTCCAGGCGGGCCATGATCTTGTACCGGGAGACGAGCGCGCGGCGATACGCGGCGGGGATCTTGTTGTATTCGTGGCAGCTTCCGTCCACGCGGAAGCGAACGACGCACTCTCGCTTCTCGCCGTACGGCTCGACGTGGATGTCCGAGACCCCGGCCTTGTAGGCGTCGGAGATGATCTGGTTGGCCAGGCGGACGATGGCGCTATCGTTCTCGTCCACAATCTGGGTGCTCACATCATCCGCCTTCTCCGCCTCCGATTCGTTCACCAGTTCGCCCATGATATCGGCGAGGGAGCCGCCCTTGCCGGCAGTGGGATCGGGCTCGCCGGCGGCCGCGTAGACGTACTGCAGGATGTCCTGGCGCAGCCCGACCACAAACTGGATAGAGCGACCCGGGAAGATCCGCTTGATGTCCTGGATGCGATTCAGGTTGTTGGGGTCGTCGATGAGGATCTGAATCACGTCCTTCTCTCGCTTCAGGGGAATCCAGAAATTGTTCTTCAGGTAGTCGATGTTCAGGGTCTTGAGCAGCTCGGGGTCCGCCACGAAGCGCCCGTCGAACTCCACGAAGGGACACTTGTAGAACTGGCTCAGGGACTTTCCGATCTCCGGCTTGGGGATCTTATACTTCTCCAGGAGGACCGTCTCGATATCGACCCCCTGTTTGCGCGCCTCGGGGATGGCCGTGTCGAGTTCGGCCTGGGTGATCTTGCTGTTGGCCACGAGGTAATCGAACTTGGTCGGGTTCTTGCGGGACAGCTTGAGCTGGTTGAAGAAGGCGATCCCGAGCGTCTTGGAGATCTCGGCGACTGACTCCTCGTCCTTCTTGGCGAACCGGCCTCCGCTCTTCTTGTTGACGAGCTGGATCACCCCCATCAGGTACTTGTTATCCGCCACGATGGGATAGGTCAGGATCTGCTTGGTCCGGAACCCGCTCTTCTTATCCCACGAGCTGTCGAAGGTGAGCGAGGGGCTGATGGCATTCAGTTCGGCCTTGTTGTAGGCATCCGCGATGTTGACGGGGCGGCGGTACTTGGCCACGAAGCCGGAGATGCTCTGCTCGCTGATCGGGACCCGGATCTCGTGAATCTTGTCGATGTCCAGGTACTTGGAGTAGATCTCGCGGCGTTCCGCGTCCACCACGTAGAGGGTCAGGACCTCCGCGTCGAGGATCTTGAGAATCTCGTCCTTGAGATCCACCAGGATGTGGTCGATGTCCTTCGCCGAGTGGATCCGGTTGATGATCAGCTTGACCTGTTCGGCGTAGGCGACTTTCTGCTCAAGCTCTTCTACCGTGTCAGGTCGAACCGCCGTTTGCATCTGCATTGCGATCTCCCCGGCTTGCCGCCTGGTTCATGACTAAAGATACACCGTCCTCGCTCCACCATCTTCGACACACACACTCACAAGGCACCCGCCGAACGGATCGGAACGAAGAGCGTCGAGAGGGTGTAGCGGCCCATAGAGGGAACCCTCAAAAGAGTATTCCCGATTCCTGGCGAAGGCAAGTCGAAAGATGCGGAAGGGGGCGGATGCCACCCCCGTGGCGGACGCTGGAGGGGCGGCGAAATTCTCTCTCTTGCCGAGTCAGCCTGATCGCAGTATGCTCTCGGCGCCATGGAGGGTGGATGCGGCAGCCCAGGTGCGCATCTGCCCATACACGCCCGTTCAACCCTGGTTCCTCCTCCTGGGGGAGGCGCCCGTCGTGAAGGAGGCCGACGTGACTGCTGCCCACACATACACGGTCATTCCGCGGATCCCCGATCGGCTCAAGGATCTCATTCGCATCGCGAAGAACTATTGGTGGAGTTGGGATCCAGAGGCCGTCGACCTATTCCGGCGGCTGGAACCGCGGCAACTTCTGTGGGAGAAATGCTACGCAAATCCCATCCGGATGCTTGGGCTCGTGTCCCAGGAGCGGCTGGTGGAGTTGACCGCGGATGACGGGTTTCTGGCCCACATGGACCGGGTGGCCATGCGGCTCTCCAGCTACATGCAGGGGGGGACGTGGTTTACGCAGACGTACCCCAAGTCCACGCTGTCGGTGGCCTACTTCTGCGCGGAGTTCGGCGTTGTCGAGGGGCTGCGCGTGTATTCCGGCGGGCTGGGGATCCTGGCCGGGGATCACTTGAAGTCGGCCAGCGACTTGGGCATCCCCTTGACGGCGGTCGGCCTCGCGTATCGCCGCGGCTATTTCCGTCAGTACTTGAACGCGGACGGCTGGCAGCAGGAGGAGTATCCGGAAGCCGACTACTATAACCTTCCGCTCAATCTGGAGCGCCGGCCGGACGGCGCTCCGATCACCATCGAGGTGGAGTACCCCGGACGCAAGGTCCAGGCGCAGATCTGGCGGGCCCAGGTGGGGCGGGTGCCACTGTACCTGCTGGACACCGACCTGCCGAGCAACGGTCCGGAAGATCGCACCGTGACCGGATACCTGTACGGCGGGGACAAGGACGTGCGGATCCGACAGGAGATCCTGCTCGGGGTCGGCGGGGTCCGCGCGCTGGCCGCCCTCGGGATCGAGCCCACCGTCTGCCACTTGAACGAGGGCCACTCGGCCTTCCTCGCGCTGGAGCGCGTCCGGCGGACGATGGAGGAGCAAGGGGTGGGGTTCCCGGTGGCGAGGGAATTGGTGACCGCCAGCAACGTCTTCACCACGCACACGCCCGTGCCCGCCGGGATTGACGTCTTTCCCCCGGATCTGATGGACCGCTACTTCAGCGCGTACCAGCGCGGGCTTGCCCTCAACCGGGATCAATTCCTCGCTCTGGGGCGGCAGAATCCCGCCGACCAGGGGGAGCCGTTCTCGATGGCCGTTCTGGCCATTCGCCTCTCGAGCGCGACCAATGGGGTGAGCAAGCTGCACGGCCGCGTCTCGCGGAAGATGTGGGCGGGGCTCTGGCCCGGCGTGCCGGCGGACGACCTGCCGATCACCTCGGTGACCAACGGGGTGCACGTGCGCGGATGGCTCTCCCATGACATGGCGGGGCTCTTCGACGCCTACCTGGGGCCCCACTGGATCTCGCATCCGGCCGACCAGTCGGTCTGGGAGCGGGTGGACCAGATCCCGGATGCGGAGCTGTGGCGGACCCACGAGCGGCGGCGCGAGCGCCTGGTGGCCTTTGCGCGACGGCGTCTCCGGATGCAGATCGAGCGGCGCGGCGCGCCGCCGGACCAGCTCGAAAAGGCCGAGGAGGTCCTCGACCCCAAGGCGCTCACCATCGGATTCGCCCGGCGCTTCGCCACCTACAAGCGCGCCACCTTGTTACTCAGGGACCTGGAGCGGATGGGCCGGCTCCTCTCGGACGCCCAGCGGCCGGTCCAGATCATGTTCGCGGGCAAGGCGCACCCAAGAGATGATGAAGGGAAGGACTTCATCCGTCAGATTATCCACATCGCCCAGCGGCCGGAGTTCCGCCAGTCAATCGTCTTCCTGGAGGACTACGACATCAAGGTTGGCCGCTACCTCTATCAGGGGGTCGATGTCTGGCTGAACACCCCGCGTCGCCCCCTGGAGGCCAGCGGGACCAGCGGCATGAAGGCCGCAGTCAATGGGGCGATCAACCTGAGCGTCCTGGACGGCTGGTGGGATGAGGCGTACGACGGGACCAACGGGTGGGCCATCGGCCGCGGCGAAGAGTACGCGGATGCGAACTACCAGAACCAGGTTGAGAGCGAGGCGCTGTACAACACCCTCGAGAACGAAGTGGTTCCGATGTTCTACACTCGAGGCCGGGACGGTCTGCCGCGGGAGTGGATTCGGCGGATGAAGAACACGATGCGGACCGTCTGCCCAACCTTCAGCGCCACCCGCATGGTCCGGGAGTACACGGAGCGGCTCTACCTCCCCGCCGGGCAGCAGTGGGACGCCTTGCGGGCGGAGAAACTGGCCCGGGCGCGAGTCCTGACGGCCTGGAAGGAGCAGGTGCGGAGTCACTGGCGGGAGGTGCAGGTGCGGTCCGTGCAGGAGGATAGCGTGGCTCCGCTGGAGGCGGGCAGTTCCCGCGTTATCCATGCCGAGATCGTCCTGGGCGCCTTGCGGCCCGAGGACGTTTCGGTGACCGTGTACACCGGGCCTCTCAGCGCCGAGGGGGAGATCTTGTCGGCCGAGACCTTCGAAATGAAGGTCGAGGGGAGACAACAGGGCGGGGCGTATATGTTTGGCGGTACGTTGCGGGGAAAGGCCACCGGACTGCACGGGTTCCAGATCCGGATCCTGCCGGCCCACGAGGATCTGCCCAACCCGATGATGATGAACTGCATCACCTGGGGGTAGGTATCGTCCGGACGGCTCCGCACCGCCGGAAGTGTTATCTATGTCTATTTGCTACTGTTTATTACATCGAGCCGCCGCGAAAAGGCCTTGTCGCCCGGTGGGCCTTTGTGGTATGTAGGTCTTGCGGTTCGTCTCGGTGCTGAAAGCGGTTCGTTCGGGGCGCTTAGCTCAGCTGGTTAGAGCGCCGTCTTCACACGGCGGAGGTCGCTGGTTCGATCCCAGCAGCGCCCACCATTTCCTGGGGGTGGGGGGGTCCCCCATTTCGAGACTTTTCCAGCTCCTCTCCGGCATCGCATTCCGTCCGGTCAAGATGCCGGCGGTTTCATCCTAGCGAGGATCACGCGCGCAGAGAAGTGGGGTTGACAGCGAGAGCGCGGGCCCGGTCTCTCTAGCGGTGCGTGGTTGCTTGCCGCGCCCGGAAGCGGGCCCGGGGAACCAGTGGGGCGTGAGGCGTCGGGTACCCAAACTAGCGGGGCGCGCCCATCCGGGTGCAGCCGATCGTCGGGGTCACCCGTATGAGACGCGAGTCCTGGGTAGTCCTTGGTGCTGCCTTCCTCTTCAGCCTCGGTGCCGCCGCACCTGATGCTCTGGTCCGCGCGCAAGTTCCGCCTCTCCTTCCTCCGCTGGATGTCATTCTTGTCCTCGATCAGTCGGGCTCGATGAAACAGAGCGATCCGGAGCGCGTCTTGCTGCAGGCGGTCGGTGCGTTCGTGGGGCGCTTGCGCGACCAGGATGGCTTCGGATTGGTCCTGTTTGGCGGGCAGGCCCGAGCCGCATACCCGCTGAACCTGCTGACCGGTGACGCCACACGGCGGGCGGCGCTGGGCGAAGTCAATCGGGTTCGGTACGGCGAGTCGCGGACGAACATTGCGGCAGGCGTCGAGCGCGGGCTGTACGAGCTGCGGCAGCGCGGGCGGATCGAGGCCGCGCCCGTCCTCATCTTCCTGACCGACGGCATCATGGACACCGGGTCCAGCGTCAAGGATGCCGAGATGCGGGTATGGCTGCGCGGACCCCTCCTGTCGGAGGCGCGGGAGCGTGGCGTTCGAGTGTTCAGCATCGCGCTTACCGAGCAGGCGGATTACGTCCTGATGCAGGAAATAGCCGCAGCAACAAAGGGAGACTACTTTCGCGCGCTCCAGGTCGGCGAGGTGGTAGGGATCTTCGCAAAGATTCATGCCCGACTGACTCCGGCGCCGTCCTCGCCCTCCCCGCCACCCGCACCGGCACCGACCATGCCGCCGCCAGCGTCGTCCGCGGGCCAATCCATTCCGTGGATCTGGATCGCTGCGGCGGCGACGGGAATTCTGGTCCTTCTCCTGGGGGTGATGGTGGTGAGACGCCGACTCCGGCCGGCCCGGCGCCGGGGCTTGGCCGAGCCGTCGATCCTTCCGACTCCGGCGCCGGCCGCGCCCCTCCCTGCGGCTCCCCGGTCGGCCCCTGCCTACTTATGGGACCAGCGATCCGGCCGCTCGATACCGTTGGTCGTCCCCCTGACGAGAATCGGTCGAGGGACGGACAACGACTTGGTCATCGCGGAACCCCAGGTGTCGGCGCACCACGCAGAGATTGGATTCCGACTGGGACACTACTACCTTCGGGACCTCCGCAGCACGAACGGCACCTGGGCGAACCAGCAGCGCATCGAAGCCGAGACGATGCTGAAGGCGAATGACGCGATCCGATTCGACGAGTTCGTCTACACTTTCTTCGAGCCGGAAAGGCAGATCGAAGGCACCATCATGCGGGATTTCGGCAACGAGACCATGATGCGGGAGAGCGTGCGACCTCCCCAGGCCCCTTCCTCGCTGGTCGAGACGGCCATGCTGGATACCGTAAACGATGCCGTCGATCTGTCGCGGTGCCCCTCGCATCCGAGCTTTGAGGCGACGGAGCGGTGCGTACGCTGCGGAAGGACCTGGTGCGCCTTGTGCAATCCTCCGGTCTCGGGGGAGCGGATCTGCCGGATCTGTCGGGGGGCCGAGCGACACTCCGGGCGGGGCTCGGGTGCACACGTGGGCGGCTCGACACCTACCGTCTAGGGGGCGAGGCCGACCGAGTTCGGGTCTCGGTCCGTTGGGAGGGAAGCCGGGCGAGTGTCGCTTGGCTCCGGCTGGCACGAGGACCCGTTACCCTCATTCGCCCCTCACAACGCAGAGGGGCCAGGGGAAGCGACGCGATGACCGACCTGCTCCTGTACGAGCGACCGGTTCGATTGAACCGATTCGCCCACGCCGACCTTCGCTACACGCCCCCGACCGACTTCATGTTCTGCAGGGCCGTGATGGCTGTCCCCCTGATGGCGGTCGAGTTTCCGACGGCCTGCCGCCAGTATCCCATCGTGTTCGTGCAGGCGCCGGATGGCACCCTCGGGGCACAGGCCGTGCTCTCGCTGGTGGCGGACGACAACGCCTTCGTCGACCATCAGGGCCGCTGGACGGCCACCTACATCCCCGCAGCCATCCGTCGCTACCCGTTCGTCCTCGCAGAGATCGTCGGCAACCCGTCGGACTTCGATGTAGCCGTCGACGAGGCCAGCCCGTGCTTCTCCCGCGATCACGGACAGGCGCTGTTCTCGCCGGAGGGGGAGCCGGAGCCGATCCTCAAGGCCCAGATCCAGTTCCTGCAGGCCGTGCTCCAGGAGCACCGGCGAACGCTGCAGTTCGCCCGGGCGTTGGGGGATGCGGGGCTGCTGGTTCCCCGCGCCGTGGATATCGTGCGCGCCGATCAAAAGCGCTTCGGCGTTCGGGACGCCCTGGTGGTGGACGAGGCCAAGCTCGTGGCGCTCCCCGCGCCGACCGCGCAGGCATTCTTGGCATCGGGGTATCTGGGGTGGATATACGCTCACCTGCTCTCGCTGCAATGCTTTCTGCCTCTGGCGAATCGGACCGGACAAACCGTGGACGAGGATGCGATCCCTTGGTGGGGGAAATGAACATGAGGCGTCGCGTCGGAAGCGAAGTGGTGCAGCGGGTGAGGGTCGCCAGGGCCGCGGCGGCGATCGGCCTTGCGGGCTTGCTGGCATGCCTGGTGATCGCGATCCCGGTGGGGGCCCAGGTGCCACCCGGCCCGGGCGTCCTCGAGCAGACGATCGAGCCGCAGCGACGACCCGGTGCACCGGACATGACGCCACGCCCGCCGGCGGATATCGAACTGCCGGAGAGTCCCACCCGTCCGCCGAAGGGGGCCGAGGGGCCAAAAGTCTTCGTCCGGAAGTTCCAGATCACCGGAAACATAGTTGTCCCCGCGACGACCCTGGAATCACTCGTCCGATCGGAGGAGGGACAGGAACTCACGCTGGAGCAGTTGCGAGCGGCGGCGGCGCGGATCACGGACTACTACGCCGCCCGGGGGTACATTCTGGCGCGGGCGTACCTGCCCCCCCAGGACGTGCGGGAGGGCGTCATCGAGATCGCGATCCTGGAGGGGAAGATCGGCGACATCGAGGTGACGGGCAACGAGCGTTACAAGTCGGATGTCATCCTCCGGGCGCTGACCCGGGTGCGGGACGGCAAGGTGGTCGAGGAGAGCCGGCTGGAGACGGCCATCAACGACCTGAACGAGTACCCCGGCCTCAACGTGCGCGCATCCCTGAAGCCGGGCGCGGAGCGGGGGACCACCGATATCCTGATGACCGCGCAGGAGCGGCTGCCGCTCAGCGGCATGGCGGACGTGGATAACTACGGCTCGCGCTTCACCGGATTCTGGCGGTACGGCTTCGAGCTGGGCTACGGGAACCTCACGGGCTTTGGCGACAAGGTCACTGTCCGGGGCATTAAGTCCGACTCCAACGGCCTCAGCTTCGGGCGGGCGGGCTTCCTGATCCCCATCGGAAATTACGAGACCAAGCTCGCGGCCAATTACGTCTATTCGGATAGTGGCGTCGGGGCGGAGTTCGCGCCTCTGAACGCGGGAGGGAATCTCCAGTCCGGGGCGCTGGAACTCATCCAGCCGGTCTTGAAGACGGCGGGGGTGAACTTGCAGGTGAGCGGGGGA
>JAPLLC010000233.1 GCA_026387775.1 Candidatus Methylomirabilota bacterium
GGAGGCATCCGATCAATCCGCCCCAGAGTGCCGGACGATCCGGGCGCTCCCGCCAGATCACCCCCAGCGCGACCCAGACCACCGCCAGAAAGATCAGGAGCCAGAATCCGGGATACTGGTCCGTCAGGGCCAGCGCCGTAAGCGCGAAATCGTCTCGTCCGATAGGAAGCACCTGCCCTTGACGAGACAGGAAAGGTACGACGGTGGTCGTCGCCAGAAGCGTGAGACCACCGAGCATACATGCCGGATTGCGAGTCACGGTCATGCGCACTCTCCAGAAACCGTCAGCCATCAGCCGTCGGATTGCAAGACGACTGATGGCTGCGGCCGCCTACTTCGCCTTAGCGTGCCTGCGAGAAGATCTGCTCCGCCCAGCGCTTGATGATCCGCTCCCGGTTCTTCGAGCCCCAGAGGAAATCGTACTTGATGGTCTTCACGTTCTCGAAGTCCACCCCGTGCTTGATGACCACCGGCGGCAGCGGGGTATTCTTGTTGGACTGCAACTGGAAGGAGCGGAAGTCCTTGGCGATCGCCTGGACGTCCGGGGTGAGGGCCCAATCGATGAACTTCTTGGCATTGGCCATGTGGGGCGCGCCCTTGATCAGGCTGATCCCGCCGATCTCGTAACCGGTTCCGTCCGCCGGAGCGACCGCCTTCACGGGGAAGCCTTCCTCGGCAAACATCACCACATCGTGCAGAAACACAATACCGATGGCCACCTCGCCCTGCCCGGCCAACTGCCCCGCCGCCGACCCCGACTTGGTGTACTGGGCGACGTTCTTGTGCAGCTTGGCCAGATACTCCCAACCCTTCTCCTCGCCCTTGAGGAGAAGCAACGTCACGAGCGCCGTGTAGGCCGTCCCCGCCGTCGTGGGGTTCGAGATGGCGATCAGCCCCTTGTACTCCGGCTTCGTCAAGTCGTCCCAGGTCTTGGGCATGGGCTTGCCCAGCTTCTTGAGCACTCCCTCGTTCACCGCCCAGCCCAGCGGCCCGGCATAGAGGCCG
Source organism: Candidatus Methylomirabilota bacterium (assembly GCA_026387775.1). Taxonomy (GTDB): domain Bacteria; phylum Methylomirabilota; class Methylomirabilia; order Methylomirabilales; family 2-02-FULL-66-22; genus 2-02-FULL-66-22. Next base: position 1,006 of record JAPLLC010000233.1, read on the forward strand.
ATCACCCGGCACCCGCCGATGGGGTCGCGCATCCACTCCCGCAACTCGGGCATCTTGGGCGAGCAGTACGGCTCGGTCAGTCCCGCCTCGGCCGCCGCGAAGTGCGGATCCCCGGTGCCGCCGAACCAGACGTCGCCCTGGGGGTTCGCCTTCTCCGCCTCGATCTTGGCGTACATCTCGTTGCTGCTGGCCCGGATCCACGGCGTCTTGATGCCCGTCTCCTTCTCGAACTTGGCCGCGACCGCGGCCACCCAGTCCCGATCCGGGGCGCCGTACAAGACCATGGTGTTTTCCTGCGAGCCCGCCTGCGCCCCGGTCGCGAACGCCAACACCACGACCGCTGCTCCCATCCACAACCATCGCTTCATCGCCCACTCCTTTCGCAAGAGCCCATCACTCAAGCGAACATTAACAAGAACCCCGGAACGGTTCAAGCCCAAACCCCTGCGCGGCACAGATTACCGTTAACGTTAGCGATCATCGCCCGGGCTTCGCAAACCCAACCACCACGTACGTCCCGCTGGTCGGGTCGGTGCGAAGGGTGATGAACCCGCGCTTCTGCGCGTCCTCCAGGAGGTCGCTGAAGGTCCGGTATCCGTGCGCGCGCTCGGCGAAGGCCGGCCTTTTCCGCTTCATCGTGTCCTTGACCATGGAGGACCAGAGGATCTCCTTGTTCTCGCGCATGAGGCCGGTGATCGTCTCAAAGAGCAGCTCGAACACCTCCCGCTTTTCCTTGGGGATGTCCTGGACACCTGGCGGGGTGACCTGTTCCGCGACCCCAAGACTCTCGTAGAAGATGAACTCGTCGCAGTTGTCGCTGAGGAGCACCGAGGTGGAGCCTTTCATCCCCAGGCCGATGACCCGCTTGCCGTTCTCCTTCAGCTTGGAGACCAGCGGGGAGAAGTCGCTGTCCCCGGACACGATCACGAAGGTGTCGATGTGCTCTTTCGCGTAGCAGAGGTCCATGGCGTCCACGCACAGGCGGATATCGGCGGAGTTCTTGCCGGTCATGGACCGCTTGGGGATCTCGATCAGCTCGACGGCGGACTCGTGGAGCTGCTGCTTGTACTTCGCGTAGCGGCTCCAGTCGGCGTAGGCCACCTTGACGATCACCTTGCCCTTTTCCACCAGCCGCTCCAGGACTCGGGTGACGTCGAACTCCTCCTTGGTGGTGTGCTTGAAGCCCTGCGCCAGGTTCTCGAAATCGATGAAGACGGCAAGGGTGTTTTCCGCCTCAGCCATGGATTGCTCCTTTGAATGGGACGACAAATTCGCGTCCCGATGGGCCCCGCGCCGGCAGGCTGGCCAATCGGACCCCCAGGGGCACCACTCGCTCGGGAGGGTTCGGCCCGTCCGGCGCCATCTCCGAGCAAATCCACCCCGGGTCCAGTGCGTTTACGAGAATCCCCGTGCCACGCAGCTCCTGAGCCATGACGCGGGTGAGAGCAAACAGCGCCGCCTTGGAGACGCTGTAGACCCCATGGAGCGGCTCTGCCTTGTAGCTGCTGGTCAGGTTGATGATCCGGCCATACCCGGCCGCGACCATGCGGGGCACCAGGAGACGGCTCAGCAGGAATGGGCCGCGAAGATTGACCGCCAGGACACGCTCCCAGTCGGGGAGCGGCGTCTTGTGGGTCGGCTGCTCGGGCAAGCAGATCCCCGCGTTGTTGACCAGGATGTCGATCCCGGGAAAGACCAGGTCGGCTTGCTGCAGGACGCGCTTCATCGCTCGCTCGATCGCCACGTCGGCGACCACAAGCAGCGCTCGCCGTCCCTTGGCCTCGATGGCGTGGGTGAGCTGCACGAGGCGGTGGGCCCGGCGCGCCACCAGCACCAGGTCCGCCCCGGCGTCGGCAAATCCCAGCGCCATGGCCCATCCGATGCCGCTGGAGGCCCCGGTGATCAGCGCCACACGCCCTTTCAGCACTTGCCGTGGCTTTGCCCGACCCATGGCTGCACCTCCTCTCGGCTCAGCACCCGGTCGCTTCCAACAACGGCACTCGGCGACGCAATCCGAGGCGAGCCCCCTACTCCGCTCGCCGTCGCTTCTTCACATCATCGGCCCCACCGGCATCCAGGCCCCGTCGGCCGCCAGGCTGCGATTCACCCCGTCCACCACGGCGGTGGAGACCAGGGCCTGGCAAAGCGTCGGGCGATACGCTTCGAGTTCGCCCGGAGTGCGTCTGCCGTCGTGGAGGTCTTGGACATCTTCCAGGAAGGTTCGGACGCTGTCAATACCATACCCGCGATACGCACGGCGGGTCCCATCCCCGATCGGGTAGCTCTGGGTGAAGTAGGGGTTGAGCGTCTCGATCCCGCCCGCCTCCGTGATCAGCGTGAGGCCGCGATCCCGCTGGTCGCTCTCGTAGCGCCCCTCGGTCCCGATGACCTTCAGGGACTGGTAGGACAAGGCCGACGTCGTGTTGGGGTCGATCCAGTTGGCCACGAAGGTGGAGACAAAGGGGACACTCGATCCCGGGAGGCTCCACTCGATACACGCCTGCACCGAATCGTAGGCGTCGATGGACCGCCCCCTGAGGTAACACCGCTGCCCCACCGCCATCGCCCGGCGCGGCACGGCCTGCAGGGCGAAGCTCAGGACGTCCACGAAGTGGACACAGAGGTACTGGAACGGGTTGGCCTTCTCCACCCAGCTCCGGAAGATCTGTTCCGGGATCACGCGGCGCTGGCTGTATTCTACGATGGAGTAGAGCGGCGCGCCCAGCCGGCCGTCCTCGATCGTCTCCTTGAGCTTCAAGTTGATCAGATCCCAGCGCTTGTGGAAGTCGACCGCCCCGTACACCCCGAGGTCCCGCGCCAGCGCCACCAGGGCCTGGGCTTCCGCCAGCGTCGGCGTGAGGGGCTTCTCCACCAGCACCGGCAGCCGCTTCCGCAGGGCCGCCGTCGCGATGGGGGCGTGCAGGTCGTCCGGAACCACGATGATGACGCAGCCCCGCTGCCCCAGCCCCGCCAGCGCCTGTCGCCAGGCCTCCGGATCGGTCCCCTGCGCCGGAAACTCCTCGAAGCGCGCGGCGGTGTCCAGCCGGCGGTTCAGTGTCGCCAGCTTCTCGTTGAACGCCTCGATGGACTTGGCGCTCGTCGCCGCGATTGCCATGCGGCCGACCACCCCGTCCCGATGCGCCTGGACGACGGCGGGCAGGACCGTCCCGCAGGTGCTGGTTCCCCGCCCGGAGACGTGCATGCCGGCCCCGACGATCAGGACGTCGATCGGCGCGCGTCGTTCGGCTTCAGGCATCGGAGGCTCCTTCTTCGAGGGGGAGGCAGGTGGATCGGTTGAACCGCATGGGACAAAGCAGAGTCTATCGGAAAGCGCCGGTCGGGGTCAATCACTATGAGGCTCGCGGGCGGAGCGCCGAATCCGGCAATCCGCACGCGGTCGCTACTCGCCCTCGCAGGCGGCGGTGACGGCCCGCCCGTCGCGACAGAGGGTACACCGCTGGGTCGGCCTCCCGTTCTGGTCCCGGGCCAGCTTATGCGCCCCCGGCTCCCCCACGCGGAATCGCAGGGCGTCCACCGGCCTGCCCGTCAGGATATGTTCCGAGAAGATGGCCTGCGCCTCCTCCAGGCTGACGTGCGAATACCAGACGTCATCGGGATAGATCACCACCAGGGGGCCGTGACCGCACTGATCCAGGCACCCCGCCTGGCTCACCCGCACCCGGGACTTGAGCCTGGCGCGGGCAACCGCCTCCTTGAGGAACGCATGCACCGCGACCGATCCTTGATGCGGGCAGGTCCCGCCGCCGGTGCACACGAACACGTGCATGGCAAACGGCTCCATGGTCAGCCCTCCTCGGGGAAATGCCGCTCGGCCTCCTTCCGGGCCGGGAGTGGAAGGAGTCAAGGCGACGGAGAGACCGGGTGGATTGCGGTCGAATGATGGAAGGGCGCCCCGACCGACGGGGGCGGGCACGCGCGGAGCTGGAAGGCGCGGGGGTCACCCCCCAATGATCGGAACATCCGAGAAGGGGGGCTCGGCATTTCGGTCCCAGCAGCGCCGCAGGAACAGCCGGGCCAGCGCGGGGTGTCGCAGCAGGAACAGGATCAGCTCACGGTGCCAGTCGAAGCTCACCTTGCCGGCGATGCCGTTCAGCATCCCCCCCTGCCGCAGGGTGTGGAAGAGCTGGTCCACGTCGCGATCCGTCATCCGGGCGAACAGCCGGCGGAAGAGCGTCCCGAGCTTCAGGTCGAGGCCCAGGCGGGCCCGCCACTGTTTCTCGTATCCCGCCAACGCCTCCCGCCCAAACGTTCCCCGCCGAAATGCCTCGGCCACCGTGTCGGCGGCCAGCTCCGCGCTGAGCATCCCGAAATAGATGCCGCCCCCGGAGGTCGATTTGACCTGTCCGGCTGCGTCCCCGACCGCCAAGACCCGCTCCGCGTATGTCGTGGTCAGCGGCGTGATCGGCACTACCCACGATCGCGGGACCGGCAGCCCCTCGCTCGGGACCAGATGCGAGAACTTCTCCTCGCAAAGCTTTCGCAGATACTGCGGGGCATCCGCATGGCTGTTGACCCCTACCCGCACGAACGGCTGGCCGGCCCGGCGCAGGGGCACCGCCCACGCGAACGCCCCGGGGGCCACCTCGCGACCGAGGTACACCTGCGCGTTGGGCAAGCCGTTGCCCGGCAGCTCGGCATGCGCGCTTCGCCACAGCACCGGGCACGTCCCCAATCCGAGCCGCTCCTGGAACGCGAAA
>JAPLLC010000100.1 GCA_026387775.1 Candidatus Methylomirabilota bacterium
GCAACGGGACGAAGATAAACGTCTCGACCAGTTGACCATGTTCGGCGAGTAGTCGCCACCTTCAGGTGGCGCGAGTTCTACCAACCGCTTTGAGCGGTTCACATCTTTCAAGCCACCGGCTTTGCCGGTGGTGGCTGACTAGTTGATTCTAGGGGATAGACTAAGATGTGCGAGCGGCTGTTAACCGCTAGGCCAACTCCGCAAATTGCGAGTGAGACTCTGGGGTTCCCACTGGGGAGAACGATGCCGAGTAGGGGGAAGATGCCGAACACCCACCTCAATGCCACCCCACCGTGGTTGATGCCGAGGGTTCAAGCAATCGTGACTAGGCAATGAATGTGCTATACTCTCGGGCAGTGGCGAGTGGAGGGCGGTTAGCCGGCACGCTCGGGAACGTAGGGTCGGAGCCCATCCCGTCGATGCGAAACCACGAGGGCAGGAAACATGCAGCACCTCGAAGCGGAGGCCACGCTCTTGCTCGCTCACGATCATGTGGACTCCGGGGGTGGATCCGGCTCCTGATCTGGTCGGTGTGACGCCGCCCTGCTGCGGTCCTCTGGCCTGTTCGAGATCGGGGCCACGGCATCAGGGTCTCCACAGAGGACAGGACACTACGCCAATGAGACTCCATCTGCTCCGCCAGCCACCGACCCAGGATCAGGTCCAGGACATGCTGGAGGCACAGGGCAGCTACATCAAGCTGGCGGTGGACGTCGCGCAGGGCATTGTCGTCGGGGGAGGCGAATACCACGCGGACTGCGAGGAGTTGCTCCTCGCGCATGGCAGTCGCCAGGAGGACATCTGGGGCGCGGATTGGTATCCGGATCGCCGCACCGTGACCTTTGGAGCGCTCATCAACATTCGCCCGCGACAAAACAACCGCTCGATGGAAGTCCAGGATGCGACCCTCCGGGCCCGCATCGAGCAGGTCGTCCGTACCGTGTTTGAGGGGACGGCACCATGAAAGATATTTCGCAGCTCCGGGACCGGTTTCAACGGGATGGACTCGACCGGCGCCTGGGCAACATCGCCTCGAACCTGCTGCGCTTGAGTAGCTGGCTGCAGATGGGACGGGACACCCAGGCGACGGTGGACCTGATGCGGGAAACGGCGGGGATGATCGACTGGACGGGCGACGACGCGACCGAGGAGCTCGTCAACATCCAGCGCGAGCTCTGTCGCTGGCGACGGATCTGGCCGCTGGAGCCCGCGCGCCATCTCTTGGCCTTCCGCGCCAGGCAGATGTCCGACCGCGTCCTCGAATCGTCGGGGCTCGCTCTATCGACCTCGCGGGGAGCCGTGTGAGGTCCCGACGGCAATCCACTGGCAGATGGTGCCAGGGGAGTGTGTCAAAACTGTGTCAAAACCATCGGTCATTACCCGTGAGTATCGGTGGATGACGTCCGGATCGCGTTCCGATAACCCATTGAATATGTCCGCATCTGTCTTCATCTGCGCTGATCCAATAGTGGGCCGAGGGAACTCAAAATCCCGCGGGCCTTTCCCCCTTGGGTCCTTCTCTCTCCTGGCAGCAATAGTCTACGAATGGTGTTCCGCCGCTTGGGCGGCCAAGAGGGTACAGAGCTGTCACCGAGTTGAAGCCGTGCCACATTCTCCTGCTGGCAGTCCGAGAGAGGGTCGAGGAGTGCAAGACTGATCGGGTCAACTGCGGAATCGAGAGCACCATGTTCCTGGAGAGATTGCTTACCCATGTAGTCCACAGACATCTCCAAAGTCTGCTACCATCTTGCTACCACTTTGCTACCATTTCAAGCGAAACAGGGCAATCGGCAAGGAAGCTCATTTGCATCGAAACGCTTTATTTTCATGCTGTTACATCCTGATGGTTCTTCCTGGTTTGCCCTGTAGTTGGTTTCGTAAACCGCAGGTCCTCGGTTCGAATCCGAGCGTCGGCTCCAGCCAAACCGAAGGCCGACTGGCCCAAGCCAGTCGGCCTTCTTCTCCGCTTACTCTGCCCGGATCGCGCAAAGACCGGCGCGCAGAAATGAAGCCGTTCGGTCGCGTGGTTCTTTCTCCCATGGACAAGTTCTCCCTTGTCGATTACTTTCCTGTCAGTAGGAACGGGGTCGATCCTTCTTCGCGATATGCGGAGGTCTCGTAGAGATCGACGAAGCAGGAAATCCGGCATGCAGATTGAAAGGAGACGAGAATGAACCATGCAAGGAAGACCGATCGGGCATGTGCTTTCCGAGGGGCTGCGGTCGTCTGCCTGCTCGTGCTGACGACGCTGGTCACCGTCCCGAGGCCGGCGGTGGCCGACGACGCCCAGGACGCCCAGCAACTGGTCGAGAAGGCCCGCCTCACCTTCGAGGCCTTCGTCGCCGACAAGGACATGGGCCCGTCCGTGAAGGCGCTCCTCAAGCGGGCCAAGGGGGTGCTGATCTACCCGCAGGTCCTGCGGGCGGCCTTCATCTTCGGCGCGTCGGGCGGCAGCGGAACCTTCCTCGTCCACGACGCCAAGGCCGGCGCCTGGGGCGGGCCGGCCTTCTACACCATCGGGGAGGCAAGCTTCGGCCTGCAGGTCGGCGGGGATGCCTCGGAGGTCGTCCTGGTCGCACTGTCCGATCGGGGCGTCGCCTCGCTCCTCTCCACCAGCACCAAGCTCGGCGGAAACGTCGGGATCGCCGCGGGGCCGATCGGTGTGGGGGCCGAGGCGGCGACCGCAAATCTGAGCGCGGACGTCATCAGTTACTCGCGTTCCAAGGGAGTCTACGCCGGCGTCTCGCTGGACGGCGCGGTCGTGGCGACCCGGGGCGCCCTGAACGCGGCCTACTACGGCAAAGAGGCCACCCCCACGGAAATCCTGATCCAGCGCGCGGTGACCAACCCGCATGCGGCGAGCCTGATCCAGGCGGTGAGCCGAGAGGTGGGGAAGAAGAACTGACGCGGATTCTTGCGAATTGGATCTTCAACCGGAAGGGGGCTGAGTATGCGAGTCTTGCGATGGGTTCTCGTCGTGGCCTTCCTGGTGGCGGCACTCGCCCCCGCTTCCCTGGCGCAGCAGACAGCAGGGCAAAAGCCCGGCGTGGTGGTGGCGGACGTGGCGATTCTGACGGCGTCGGTCGAGGCGATCGACTATGAAAAGCGGATGGTGACGCTCAAGGGGCCGGAAGGGAACATGGTGACGGTGAGGGTCGGGTCGGAGGGTAGAGGTCGTCGAGGTGGCCCGCCCCGGGGAGAAGCCGGCCGGCCTCGTCGTGGACACCACGGAGATCACCGCCAGCGTCGAGGCGATCGACTACGCGAAGCGCACGGTCAGCCTGAAGGGCCCGCAGGGCGACATCCGGATCATCAAGGTCGGTCCGAACGTCGAGCGATTCGACCAGGTGAAGCAGGGGGACCAGGTGGTGGTGCGCCACACCGAGGCGCTGGCCATCTCGGTCCAGAAACAATAGCGATGGAATGTTTCGTGCTTTCATGGAGCGACCATAAACGCCGATCTCTCCCGTGGGGGGTGCGTGGAGTCGGCCGTCTCGTCGGGGTGCTGATCGCGATGAGCCTGGCCGTTCCGGCAGTCAGCCGGGCGGCGGAGGACGAGCTCCACCATCATGATCAGCAGGGGGCGGCCATGATCCTCCGGGTCAAGCCGGCCGTTGTGGGCATCATCACCGAGGTGAGCGCCGAGGTGACCATCCGCTGTGGAAAAGGGGACACCTATGTCGTGAAGCCCGAGCCGACACGGGAAAACGGCACGGGGTTCCTCATCCACCCGGACGGCTGGATCGCTACCAACGGCCATGTGGTCGAGCCCTTCTACACGGCCGACGAGGATCACGTCGCGGACTTCCTGGAGGCGGCGGCCGACGCCGCCTGCGGAGCCGCCCTGGCCAAGCTGCCCGAGAGCGAGCGGAAGGCGCGACGACACGCCATCCTCACGGACCCGGAGAACCTGAACGGGGTCCGGCTCACCAAGCAGCTGGAGGTGTTCCTGCCCACCGTCCCGCGGCCGGGGAGCCAGTTGATGCGGAGTGGGGGGATCCCCGCCGTGGTCAAGGCGTACAGTCCGCCCATCGACCCCGACCTGTTGCCGAAGGGAGGCGGCCAGCCGCATCCGCCCATGCTGGACGCCGCCATCATCAAGATCGAGAGGACGAACCTGCCCGTGGTCCGCCTGGCGCCGCCCGGGACTTTCGTGATCCTGGGCCAGCAGATCTTCATCCTCGGGTTCCCGGGCGTGGTCTTGTGGCACGATTTCCTGAGCCGGACGACCCGGACCGAGGCCACGGTGACCTTCGGCCACGTGTCCAGCATCAAGGACGACGTCAACGAGCGGCGGATCATCCAGACGGATGCCCCGATCTCCTGGGGAAACAGCGGCGGGCCGGCGTTCAGCCTGAGAGACGAGGTCGTCGGGCTGGCGACGTTCATCTCGACCTCGCTGGACGGCGACCAGGCCATCCAGGGCTTCAACTTCCTGATCCCGGTGGACACGATCCACGACATGGCCCGGCGGATCGGTCTGACGCCCAAGGAGGGGAGCCCGTTCATGGAGGAGTGGCGGCAGGCGGGCCTGGCGTATTTCGCAGGGCGGTACGACGCGGCCCTGAGCCACCTGGAGGCGGCCGAAGAGATCGTGCCCGGTCTCGCGGATGTGGCGCGGGTGCGCGACCATGTCCAGAGCCTGCTCAAGGCGCAGGCGAGCGACGCCGCGCGCGGCCGGTCCTTTGGGGCGATGCTTTTGTGCGGGATGGCCGTCGTGATCGTGGCGGTCCTGCTCGGTGTGCGCGTCCGCCGGAAGCGGAGTCTTTCTTGATGTGGAGGATCGTATGACTCGACGTGATCGAATCACGATGGTCGGCCTCGTCGTAGGGCTCTGTTTCGGCCTCTCGGCCGCGGCTTCGGCGGGCACGCTCGCCGAGCGGGTGTTCGACACCACCCTGGCGAACGGCCTCAGGGTCCTGATCGTGGAAGAGCCGAAGGCGCCGGTCGTGACCATCCAGGTCTGGTACAAGGTGGGCTCGCGCAACGAGGTGACCGGCCGGACCGGGCTGGCCCACATGCTGGAACACATGATGTTCAAGGGGACCCCCACGATCGGGCCCGGGCAGTTCGACCTGCTGGTGACCCGGAACGGCGGCCAGGATAACGCTGTGACCGCGACGGACTACACGGCCTACTACGAGGATTTCGCCGCGGATCGGGCGGAGCTGGGGCTTACACTCGAAGCCGACCGGATGGCGAATCTGCTCATCGTCGAGAAGGAGTTTATCCCGGAACGCCAGGTGGTCATCGAGGAGCGGCGGCTGCGGATCGAGGATCAGCCGGCCGGCATCCTGGGCCAGACGATGCGGGCTGTGGCCTTCCAGGCCAACACCTACCGCAATCCGGCGATCGGCTGGCCGAGCGACATGCTGGCCTGGACGCGGGACGATCTGGTCCAGTTCTATCGCACCTACTACGCGCCGAACAACGCCATCCTGGTCGTGGTGGGCGCCATCAAGAAGGACGAGGTGCTGTCCAAGATCCAGGCCCTCTTCGGCGGCATCCCCCGGCGGCCCGACCCGCCCAAGGTGGCCACCGAGGAGCCGCTCCAGATCGGGGAGCGGCGGGTGTATGTCCGGAAAGAAGCCGAGCTGCCGCTCTACTTCGCCGTGCATCACGTGCCGAACCTGACCCATCCCGACAGCTTCGCCCTGCAGGTGCTGGCCTACATCCTGGGAGGCGGGGAGAGCGCCCGCTTCCACCAGAAGGCGGTGTACGAAAAGCAGTTGGCCTCGTTCGCGGGGGCCGATTACAACCCCGCCCACGTGGACCCGTACCTCTTCGGGTTCAGCGCGGGGCCGCTGCCCGGGAAGACCGTCGAGGAGGTCGAGCAGGTGCTCTA
>JAPLLC010000264.1 GCA_026387775.1 Candidatus Methylomirabilota bacterium
ACGTCGGCCACGAGCCCCATGGCTTTTTCCAGATGAAGCGTCTCCCCGTCCGACGCCACGATACCGGCGCTCTCCTGCCCCCGGTGCTGGAGCGCGTAGAGTCCAAGGTAGGTCAGGTTAGGCGCTTCGCTGCTTCCCAGGATCCCGAAGACACCACAGGCTTCTTGAAATCGATCGAGCATAAAACTCCCCTAGATTTCGCGCTTGATCCCCTGAATCGCCTGGCGTGTCCGGTGTTCGTTCTCCACCAAGGCAAACCGAACGTACTCGTCCCCGTACTGCCCGAACCCGATCCCCGGCGACACCGCCACCTTGGCCCGCTCCAGGAGAAACTTGCTGAACTCCAGGGAGCCCATCATCCGGAACTGATCGGGAATCTTCGCCCAGACGAACATCGTCCCGAGCGGCTTCTCCACCTTCCACCCGATCCGGCTCAGCCCTTCGCACAGGACGTCGCGGCGCGACTTGTAGGTCTGGACGATCTCCCCCACGCACTCTTGGGGACCGTTCAGGGCGATGATGGACGCGATCTGGATCGGCTGGAACATCCCGTAATCCAGATAGCTCTTGATCCGGGTGAGCGCGGCGATGATGCGGCGGTTCCCGACGGCAAACCCGACCCGCCACCCCGGCATGTTGTAGCTCTTGGAGAGGGTGAAGAACTCGACCCCGACCTCTTTGGCGCCCGGCACCTGAAGAAAGCTGGGGGCCCTATAGCCGTCGAAGACGAGGTCCGCGTACGCGAAGTCGTGGATGACGATGAGATCGTGCTCTTGGGCGAATGCCACGATCTTCGTGAAGAACTCCAGATCCACCGTCGCGGTGGTGGGATTGTGCGGGAAGCTGATGATCAGGAGCTTGGGCTGCGGCCACGACTCGCGGAAGGCGGCCAGCAGATTTGCGAAGAAGTCCTCCCCGGGGCCCAACCGGACGTGGCGCACGTCGCCCCCGGCGATGATCACGGAGTAGGCGTGAATGGGATAGCTCGGATTTGGCACCAGGGCGACGTCGCCGGAATCCACGATCGCCAGGGCCAGGTGCGCGAGTCCTTCCTTCGCGCCGATCGTCGCGATCGCCTCGGTGTTCGGATCCAGCTCCACGTCATAGCGGCGGCGGTACCAGTCGGAGATTCCGTGTCGCAGCTTGGTGATTCCCTTGGAGGCCGAATAGCGGTGATTCCGGGAATTGTGCGCCGCCTCGCAGAGCTTCTCCACGATGTGGGGCGGGGTCGCCAGGTCGGGATTCCCCATCCCGAAGTCGATGATGTCCTCGCCCAGGGCACGCGCCTTGACCTTCAGCTCGTTCACGATGCTGAAGACGTAGGGCGGCAACCGCTTGATCCGCTTGAATTCCTCCATCGTCCCCCTTGCCCACCTGGTGATTCGGCAACCTGGCACTCGGCAATCACCGCCCGAAGCTCTGCCCGTTTGCCGAATCGCCGAGTCGCCGAATCCTCCCTACTCCGCCGCCTGGGACCGCCGCGCCGTCAATTCCGCGTGGTACGAACTCCGGACGAGGGGACCGGAGAAGACGGAGCCGAACCCCATCGCATAGGCCGCATCCTCAAGCGCTTTGAAGCGATCCGGATGCACGAACTCCGCCACCGGCAGATGCTGCTTGGTGGGCTGAAGATACTGGCCGATCGTCAGGATGTTGCAGTCCGTCTCCCGGGCATCCCGCATCAGGGTCAGGACCTCCTCTTCGGTTTCTCCCAACCCCAGCATGATTCCGGTCTTGGTGAGCGGCTGCCCCAGCTCCTTGGCGATCCGGAGGACCTCCAGGGACCGCTCGTATTTCGCCTGAACCCGGACCTGCCTGGTGAGTCGCTCCACCGTCTCCAGGTTATGGTTGAAGACGGTCGGCCGGCTTTCCACGACCGTGTGGATGCTCTCCCGGTCGGCCTTGAAGTCCGGGACCAGCGCCTCCACCTGGGCGCCGGGGTTCAGCTCGTAAATGGCGCGGACCGTGGCGGCGAAGTGGGCCGCACCGCCGTCCCTGAGGTCGTCCCGGGTCACCGAGGTGATGACGACGAACCGGAGGCCCAGCCGCCGGCTGGTCTCGGCCACGTGTCGCGGCTCGTCAGGATCCGCCGGTGCAGGGCGGCCCGTCGCCACGGCACAGAAACCGCAGCTCCGCGTGCAGGTGTCGCCGAGCAGCATGAAGGTGGCGGTCCCTCGCGTCCAGCATTCCCCCTGGTTGGGGCAGCGGGCCTCCTCGCAGACCGTGTGGAGGTGGGACACGTTCAGGAGCGCCTTCATGTCGTGCACGCGCTCCCAATGCCCCGACCGAGCCCGCAGCCAGGGTGGCAGGCGGCGCGGGATAGATCCAGTCGGCGTGCCTTCAATCCGCAACGGTTCTTGACTCATCCGACCCTATTCCATCTCTTCCTTTGACTCGTGGCTCGTGGCTCGTAACCCGCAGAGATATCGGGCAGGCTGGAAACCCCTCGCACGCAAGTCCCGCCACCTTCACCTGTGGGCAGTTTCGTGCTGTTGCACACCCCTAGAGCGGAGGCTACCAGAGGAGTCTAGGGGTGTCAACGGCTTCCTCGGATGCAGATGGACGATCTGCTCTTCGCTTGACACCCCCGGCCCGCTGAGCTACCGTGAAATTTGTCTGGCTCCTCCGCAGGGTCGCCGAGGGCTTTGTGCGGGCGCCGATCCAACAGCGAGCGCGTTACACCTACCTGACCGACGTCACACTGGAGGTTCGAGACATGGTCATGGGCAGCCTGCGCGAGGAGACAGAGGTTGCGATCATAGGCGGGGGGCCGGGGGGATACGTAGCCGCTATCCGCGCCGCCGACCTCGGCAAGAACGTCATCGTGATCGAAGAGCGGGACCGGCTGGGCGGTGTATGTCTGATCGAGGGATGCATCCCGTCCAAGGCCCTCATAAACGTGGTGGAGCTGGCGGAGACCGCCCGGGCGGCCCGGAAGATGGGGCTCACCTTCAGCGATCTGTCCATGGATCTCGACGCGCTCCGCCGGTGGAGCGACAGTGTCGTGGACACCCTCAGCAAGGGGGTAGACGGCCTGCTGAAGCGCCGCGGGGTGGAGGTCCTACACGGTCATGCGCGCTTCACCGACAATCAGACACTGGCAGTGGAAGGCGCCCGTTCGACCACAGTCGCGTTTCAGCACTGCATCATCGCCACCGGGTCCGACATCAATCGGCTCCCGGCAGGCCAGCAGTTGCCGCTGTGGTCCTCGGCGGAGGCGCTGCGCATCCCGGAGGTACCGCCGCGGCTGTTGGTGATCGGCGGCGGGTACATCGGGCTCGAGATGGGGCTGGTCTATGCCGGACTGGGCTCACAGGTGACGGTGGTGGAATTCTTCCCGCGGCTGCTCCCCGGCGCCGACCTCGACTTGGTGGAGGTGGTGGTGAAAAGCTGCGAGAAGCGATTCCATCAGATTATGACCGAGTCCAGGGTTGTGGAAATCCAGAAGGGAGGCAGCGGGTACATCGTCACCGTGGAGTATCAGGGTCAGAAGCAGGCCCATGAGTTCGATCAGATTCTCGTGGCGGTGGGACGTCGTCCCAACACCGACAAGCTGGGGTTGGAACATACCGCCATCCGGCCCGACAAGCGCGGCTTCATCGAGGTGAACCCGTGCGGACGGACCGTGGAAGAGCGCATCTACGCCATCGGCGATGTGACTCCGGGTCCGATGCTGGCCCACAAGGCGAGCCGTGAAGGAAAGGTGGCAGCGGAGGTGATCGCCAAACATCCGTCGGTGTTCGACCACCGCGCCATCCCCGCGGTGGTGTTCACCGACCCCGAGCTGGCGTGGACCGGATTGACCGAGCGCGACGCTGCCGAACAGGGCCTGGCAGTCAACGTGGGGCGTTTCCCCCTGTTGGCGTCGGGACGGGCGCGAACCCTGGGTCGAACCGAAGGAATGGTGAAGCTCATCAGCGATCCGGATTCCGGGCGAATCCTAGGCGTGGGAATGGTGGGCCCGCACGTGTCGGAACTGATCGCCGAGGGTACACTGGCGGTTCAATTGGGCGCCACCGTGGATGACATCATGATGACCATCCACCCCCATCCAACCGTCTCGGAAGCCATCATGGAAGCCGCAGAAGTTTCCGCAGGCACATCTGTTCACATGAATCCTCCCAAGAATGCGGAAGGCACCGCACGCAAGCCTGCACACATTCATCCCCGCAAGAAAGAGGGGGGATGCGAGGGGTGCCCGCTCGAGAACTCGTGAGGCGATTCGAGGATTCTTCTGCCGGTAAACGAGGCGGGGCTACCTATCCGTGCAGGACAAACACGGGTCAATGCTTTCGATGATCGCCCGTGCGTGTTCGGCCTGCTCTCCTTTGAGAGCCCGCGTCAGGAAACACAGGTTGGCAAAGGTTGGGGTTCGCACCTTCACACGTTCGGGCACGTTCGTGCCGTTTGATCGAATGAAATAGACCAGCTCACCCCGCGGAGCTTCAACCCTTCCAATCACCTCCGGGCGTTCTTTGAGATTCGGCTCCTTCAGCTCACCCATGATGGGCCCGGCGGATAACTTCTCCAGCAGTTGACTCACGATCCGAATGCTTTCGAGAGTTTCTCTGGCCCGTACCATGAACCTCGCCCTGGCATCCCCTTCTTTCTCCACGACGACATCGAAATCCACGTCGCCGTAGGCTGCATACTTGTCTTCGCTTCTCACATCGCTTTCGATACCGCTCCCCCGGAGCGTGGGCCCCACTGCACCCAGCTCGATCGCCTCCGTGCCGCTTACCGTGCCGTATCCGAGAATCTTTGAACCCAGTGTCCCCCGCTCACCCAGGGCGTCAACGACAAAGTCAGACAGGTCTGTCAGCCTCGGCAAGCTCGCCCGTATCTCCGACACCAACTCGTCGGAGAGGTCCCTCCTCACGCCGCCGATCGTATTGATGCTGTAATGGACCCGGTTTCCGCTGATGCGCTCGAGCAGGCCCACCAGCGTCTCCCTCTCCTTCATGATCTTGACGAAATGCTGACCTTCATGGACGGCATGCGCCAAGAGGGCCAGACACAGATAATGGCTGTGGAGACGTTCCAGCTCGACGAAGATGGTCCGGAGATACCGCCCCTTCGGCGGAATCTCGATCTCCATGATCTCTTCAGCCGCTTGGCAAAACGCCAGCGTGTGGATGTTGCTGCAGATTCCGCATATCCGCTCGGCAAGGAAAACGTCCTGCCGATACGTTTTCGTTGCCATCAACTCTTCAACAGCCCGGTTGACGAATCCGATTGTGATGGTGAGATCCGTCACCTTGCCATCCTGGACCTGGAGGTCAACCAAGCTCGGCTCGAGGAGATACGGGTGATAGGGACCGATGGTGATCGTCTTAGTCATATGCGCTATCCACGAATGTCGGCAGGTTGGCTCTATCTCTCATCCCCAGAAACACTCGAAGAATTCCTTCGTAGACCCGGAGCGGTAGTCGAGGCACAATTCGGCCGGCTGCATCCCGAAAGACATTGCCAATAATTCCAGCACATGAACACAGGGATACCTGGGAACATCAGCGCCAAGCTCGCCGCCCGCTCCCTGCCCCGTCTCAAACTGGTTTAGGCACGCCGGACAACAGAATGCGAGCGCCTCCGCGTTCGTCTCTTTCAACGCATTCAGCTTGGGCAGGAGTCTTTCCTTCAGCGCCGCGTTCTTGTCAAATTGCGAGATCGGAAAGCCGCAACACAGCTGTTCAAGGCCGTAGTCGACACACCGCGCCCCCATGGCTTCCACCAGGTCTTTCATCATCCTCGGTTTCCGCCACGTGTCGGGGTGGCTCGTCTCCCGGAAAAGATGGCATCCGTAGTGCAGCGCCACCGGGACTTCCACCGGCCTCGTGATCGCCTTCGTGATTCTCTCGAGGCCCACATCTTCATGCAGAAACTCGATGAAGTGTTTGATCTGTATCTTCCCTTCGTACCGAGTCCCAATCCCCGCGAGTAATTGCGCAACCCGCGCTTTGATCGTCTCGTCGTGTCGAAGGGCGTCATCCGCCTCGACCAAGGCTTCGTAGCATCCGTTGCACAGCACGATCAGATCCGCGCCCGCCTTTTCCGCAAGAGCGAGGTTCCGCGCGGATATGGCCAGCGCCATTTCCCTGTCGGTCAGGCCCAGGATGACCGGCTCAGGGCAGCAGGAGTAGCCTTCGAGATCGATACGCTCTATCCCCAGTTGGCTGAACACCCGCCTGGCCGCAACCTCAATCCCTGGGAACCGGAGTGGTATCACGCAACCGAGAAAGAATGCCTGTCTATTCATCACGCACTCAGCACTCCTACCTGTACCTCAGTTTGCCTTTTCCCCAATCAAAACCGGCTCGTTTATCGAACCCAGTCCGAACCACCAAGTCCTTGAACTCCTTCAACTGATCGTCATTCGCCGAAGCCAGCGGGGGCACCCTCGGCAAACCCGCCTTTTCCCTCTTGAGCAGAGAAGAGGGGCCGACCCTGATGGAAGCGCCGCCGCTCAACAGATTCTCGACACTCATCCTCGCCTGGGGAAAGATCTCTCCGACAAGCGGCTTTCGCATGGGCCGCTTCGTGGTCGGCCAGTCATCCGGGAGAACCAGATTCGCTCGCCGCAAATGTCCGACGAACTCGATACCGAACAACTCCGACACTTCCTTTTCGACGAACTCCGCTCCAGGCACAATCTGAGCAATCGTGTCAATCGCGCCGGTTTCCTTTCGAACGCTCGCACGCAATGTGACGAGAACTCCATCAAGGGAAAAGTTGTACAGCAGTTCGATGTCGAGACCATTGTCGACAGCCACAATCGTAACGAATCTCCGTCTCTCACACTGAAGGACGGCAAGGACGGATTCCTTGATGTCTCCCGCATCGACATCGATCAAGACCCGGCGCTTGCCTTGGCCGGTGCGCGCAACACGCCCTTTCGCCAGTGTCTGTTCCAGGAGCTGTCGAATCTTCTCTGCGGTCATTGCTCTTCCTTCGCGCTCAAGTACAGCCTCTCGTTAAACCGTACAGCCTCCTCCCTCGCATACACTCGAAGAGCGCCGGAGGAGCAATGCTTGACGCATTCCGGAGCTCCGAAGCAGAAGTCACATTTCACCGCGATCTTCAATGCTGCGTCGAAAAACGGCACCGACAGCGGACACGCGACTATGCACATCTCGCAGCCGACGCACTTGGATGAGTTCTGCGTCACCCATCCCGTCTTCTCGTCCTTTTGTAGTGCCTCAGATGGGCAGACGGCACAACAGATCGGATCATCGCAGTGCTGACAATTGACTGCGGAATAGCGCTCCGCCGTGCGCGCTTCGTCAAACAGTATTCGTATTCTCGACTGAGCCACATCGATCCGGCCACAATGCCAAACCGCGCACGCCACCTCGCAATATCTACACCCGGTGCACAACTGCGGCTCGTACACAATCGCCTTCGCGTCCGATTGACTCCGCACCACGTATCCACCCTCCCAAGCAGCACCGCCTGCTCTTTCACACCCCCGAAAACGTGTCTGACCTCCCTCAGCACCTGGCTCCTCTACCCGACGCTCTGCTCGCCAGAGAGGCAAGGATGCTTTTCGCTTCCCGGACTTCACTGATACTATTCCTTCTGCACTCCATACATATGTTGAGACTTCGCTGCAATTTGCTGCGGTCACCGCTGCCCAGCTCGAGCTTCTCATCAACTCTGCTCATGGCCCAATTCATCTGCGCATCCGGAAGAAAGGGCGTACCACACACGAGACATGTTCTACGCTGAAGGCGCGCTTCCGACGTGGAAGCGTCTTTCTTGCGAAACCACGCCTTATCTCCGACATGCAGCTCCACAGCCTCAGTCGGGCAGACCTCCTGGCACGAAGCGCAGAAGATACAGTCCTTGC
>JAPLLC010000074.1 GCA_026387775.1 Candidatus Methylomirabilota bacterium
TCCGGTGAGGCATAGTTCGTCGCCATGGGGGGCATCACAATCCGATTCTTGACCTTCAGGGATCCAATCGAAAGGGGAGTGAAAAGTGCGTTCAGGCTCATGGGTGCCCCTCCTCTGAATAGGTCCTCTGTGGATGAAGCCATATCCCACGCGGGATTTCATTTTCGCGAGGGATGACTTTCGACCTCGAGATCTCCGTTTGGACCGTGTCGTCGGACTGCGAGTCGTCGTCCATGCGAATCCCTTATAGCAGGCGCCGGATGTCTGTCAAGAAGGATCTTGACAAGGTTTCGCCATGTGAACTATGTTTTACTCGCTGAACATGCAACTACGGGCCGTTGCAGGAAGCTCTTGGGGGGTCCCGCATGCTCCCGCTCCATCCTTTGTCTCGCCCCCACGCATCTCTCGCGCGCCGCAGACTGCCGCGATTCGCAGTAGACGACTCCACACGCCGCATCTCACGGAAGAGTCGCAACTCCGTCGCCAGGTACCGGGCGACCGGCAGCCGGGTCTGTCGCAGCGGAAGACTGTCATGAACCAGCCGACCCGTTACGCCGTCCCCGCCGTGGAGGGAGCCCTCTCCGCCCTGGAAACCCTCGCCAACACCCCTCGGCTGGGGGTCAGCGAATTGGCCAAGAGGCTCGGTCTGAGCAAGGGGTCAGTCTATCGGCTGCTGGCGACTTTGGTGCGTCGGGGCTACGTCGAGAAGGACGCTCAGAGCGATCGGTACCAGGTCACGTACCGGCTCTTTGCCGTGGGCAGTCGTGCAGTCCAATGCTTGGGCCTGCGCGAGATGGCCCAACCGGCCATAGAGCGCCTGGGGGTCGAGACTGGAGAGGCGGTGAACCTGGGTGTGCTGGACGGGTTCCGCACGGTGAGCCTCCACTTGATCGAGAGCGCGTATCCTCTCAGCCTCTCCATGCGGATCGGCGGGTTGCCTGCGCATGCCACGGCGACGGGGAAGATCCTGCTCGCAGCCCTCGACCCGGCGGAGTTCGCCCGCCGACTGGAGGGCCGCCGCTTGGAGCGCGTCACCGAGCGGACGATCAAGAGCCGCCCCGCGCTGCTGGCGGAACTGGCGCGGGTCCGGACGCAGGGATTCGCCGTGGACGACGAGGAGTGCAGCCTCGGCATGCGCTGCGTGGGGGCTCCAATTCGAGACCACCGGGGGATCGTGGTGGCGGCGCTCAGCGTGGTGGCGCCGTGCCAGCGGCTGACGCCGGCCATGCTTCCGGGCATGGCGGATGCGGTCCGGGCGGCGGCCGGCGAGATCTCGCGCCGCCTCGGCCACTTGGAAGCCTCGGAGGACGAGGGGAGGTGATGGGAGGGTCTGGTGCGGAGGACCGTGGGCGGCAGCCGGCCACATCTGCGGATGTGCGCGATGGAACTCACTGGACTTGCGGGAGAGGAAGGTGACGGGATGAGATTCGAGGGGAAGAGTGCGCTGATCACCGGGGGAGGAAGAGGAATTGGCGCCACCACCGCCCTGATGATGCTCGCGGAGGGCGGGAAGGTCGGGGTCGTCGATTTGAATCCAGATCATCTGGCGAAAGCGGCGGAGACGGCCCGGAGTCGGGGATATGCCCTCAAGACCTTTCAGGCGGACGTATCCAAGACGGACCAGGTGCGACGCACCGTGGACGGCTTTGTCGAGGAGTTCGGCCGGATCGACATCCTGGTGAACAACGCGGGGATGACCATCCCCAGACCTTTCATGGAAAAGACCGCGGAGGATTGGGTCAAGACGCTGGAGGTCAACCTCATCAGCGTATTTCTCTGCGCCCAGGCGGCCGCGAAACACATGCTGGCCCGGCAATCGGGGAAGATCGTCAACATCTCCTCGATCCGGGGCATCGAACACTGCGGCCGGGAAGGGGTCATGGAGTACAGCGCGGCCAAGGCGGCGGTGATCAACCTCACCAAGACCATGGCCAAGGAGCTGGCCCCGCACATCAACGTGAACACCGTGGCGCCAGGCCATACCATGACGGATCTGACCGCCCCCCTGCCCGACGCCGTCAAGAAGGGCATGATCGAGGGGGCGTATCTAAAGCGCATGGCGCAGCCCGAGGACATCGCCAAGGCTATCCTGTTCCTGGCCTCCGACGATGCCAACTTCATCACCGGGCAGATGCTCCTGGTGGATGGGGGGTTCAGCCTGAAGGCGGGATGACGAGAGGGGGTGAGATGTACCGCGGCCCGATCGGAAGATGTGGGATCTGGCTGGCTGGGTGGAACGCAAACCGGCCCGTCCGGGAGAGGGGACTGACAAGATCCAGGGGGACTTCAGGGCGCTGCCATGTAGCATAGGAGGTGGGACCATGAAGCGAACGCTATGGATCGTGGGTCTGATTCTGGTCCTGGGGATGACGCCGCTCGCCTGGGGAGGCGAGAAGAAGATCGTTCGAGTCTGGCACACGGAGACGGAGCCGCAGACGGTTGCGGCCATGCGGGAGATCGCGAGCGAGTTTGAGAGGCTGCACCCGGACATCAGCATCCGGGAGGAGGGTCTCGCCTGGGGCGATCTGGAGGCCAAGCTGACGGCGGCCCTGGCCGCCGGGGCGCCCCCGGAGGCCAGCCACGGGCAGGCCTTCACCTGCGCGTCCTTCTACCACAAAGGGCTCCTGCGAGACCAGGAGGACATCGCCAACGCGGTCGGCAAAGACAACATCTTCGAGGTGGCGCGGAACCTGTGCCGCTTCGACGGCAAGTACTATGGCGTCACCCACTCCCCCAACACGAACCTGCTCATCTACCGCAAGGACCTCTTCAAAGCAAAGGGCTTGAAGCCGCCGGAGACCTGGGATGATTTCATCAAGGTCGCGCAGGCCATGATGGAGCGGGATGCCAGCGGCCGGGTGACCCGCTATGGTTTGTCCCTCCCCGGCGTACCCCTCTTCGTCAACATCCTGGTGGCAGAGCTGACCAGGGCGAACGGCGGCCGGCTCTTCGACGGGAGGACCGGGCGACCCACCTTCACCGAGAAGCAGGTCATCGAGGTGCTCGACTTCTACAAGAAGTTGAATGACACCGTCCTGCCCCCGGGATGGCTGGGCCACGGCTATCTGGACACCTTCACCAACTTGGCGACGGGCAAGGCGGCTATGGTGTACCAGGGCCACGGTCGGAGCGCCGGCTACATCGAAAAATACGCGCCCAAGGGGACGGGCACGCCCGAGTATTTCGGGGTGATGATCAAGCCGCACGGGCCATCCGGGAAGGAGACGGCGGCGCAGGTGGACGCCGAGCCCTGGATGATCTTCAAGAATTCCAAGTACCCGGAAGAGGCGGCCGAGTTCATCAAGTTCTTCTTCCAGGAGAAGAACTACATCAAGTACCTGCACACGGTCCCGGTCCATCTCCTGCCGACGCTCAAGTCCACGCGCAACAGCCCGGCCTACCAGGCGAACGAGATGTACCAGCGCTGGAAGGAATGGGTGGACATGGACTACTACTACTTCGAGCGCGACCTGGCCAAGCCCACCCTGGTTGTGAACTGGGACGACCTGAAGCTGCCGTTCCTGCTCGAGGTCTTCGGATCCAGCATTCTCCCCGACATGGTGACGGATGCCGTCAAGGGGATGCCATCCGCGCAGGCGGCGGCCAAGGCCCAGGCCCGGGCCGAAGAGTTGATCACCAAGCTCGGATATAAGCGGTGGTAGGCGGCGGGCGGTCATCGCCCGCGCTCCTCCGCAATCATCACTGACAACCTCGCCACTGGGGGGCGTCCTCAACCGAGGGCGCCCCCCAAGGGGTATTCGTCGTGGCAATGAGCCAACCTGCGGTGAGCCGCCGAGTTTGGCGCCAACGGATCGCGGGCATTCTTACCATCTCCCCGGCCCTCCTGCTGATCCTGGGGCTCATCGTGTACCCGGTCGCCTACTCCGTCTGGCTGAGCCTGCTGGATAAGCATTCCTTCTTTCCGCAGGAGCGGTTCATCGGATTGGAGAACTACGTCTATCTGTGGAGCGACCCCGAGTTCTGGACCAGTTTCTGGCTGGGCTCGATCTATTCGTTCTGGACGATCCTGTTCCAATTGATCCTGGGGGTGGCTGCGGCCCTCATCCTGAACGAATCTTTCGTGGGGCGTGGCCTGATCCGTGGGATTGTCCTGTTCCCCTACATGATTCCCACCATCGTGGCGGTGATTCTCTGGAAGTGGCTGCTCAACGACACCTATGGCGTGGTGAACTACTGGCTGCTGGCCCTGGGCATCGTCCACGATCCGATCAGCTTTCTCGGCACCGAGCACATCATGCTGTCCACGGTGGTGATGAGCGTGTGGCAATTCTTCCCCTTCGTTCTGCTCTCCGTCCTGGCGCGGCTCCAGACGATTCCTGAAGAGCTGTACGAGGCGGCCAAAGTGGACGGGGCGACACCGGTCCGTCGCTTCCTCCACATCACGCTCCCGCAGATCCAGGGAATCCTGTTTGTCGTCATCTTGCTCCGCAGCATCTGGATGTTCACCAAGTTCGACACCGTCTGGCTGATGGGGGAGGGAGCGGGGGCCGGACGTTTCATCCGGACGCTTCCGGTCTATGCGTACATGCGGACCCTCACCTACTACCAGGCGGGGCTGGGTGCAGCCATCGCCGTGATCATGTTCGCCATTCTGATAGTCTGCACGGTCGTCTATTTCGGGTTGTTCCGTGAGGAGGCGGACATCGGATGACTCGCTGGCGCCTGCGACACGTGTCGGCCCGCAGCCTCATATACGGAGGGGCGCTGCTCCTCGCGTGCCAGGCTGCCTTTCCATTCTTGTGGATGTTCTCGACCTCCTTCAAGCCGCCCGCAGAGGTCTTCGCCACCCCTCCGACTCTCATCCCGCAGGACCCAACCTGGGAGAACTTCCAGCGGCTGTTCACCGCGACCCACTTTCTCACCTACTTCTGGAACAGCGTGATTGTCTCGGGTCTGGCCGTTCTCCTGACGATGGCGGTCAGCGCCGCCGGTGCCTACAGTCTCACCCGCTACCGCTACCCGGGGCGCGAGAAGATCGCCGGCCTGATTCTGTGCACGTATATGTTTGCTCCCATCATGGTGGTGATCCCGTTCTTCATCCTGGTGAAGAAGGTCGGGATCGAGAACACGCACTTCGCCCTGGTCCTGGCCCTCACGTCGTTTTGCCTTCCGTTCACGCTCTGGCTGTTGCGGGCCTTCTTCCAGACGATCCCGATTGAGCTGGAGGAGGCGGCCATGGTGGACGGGGCAAGCCGACTGCGTGCGGTCGTCTACATCATCCTGCCGCTGGCCCTGCCGGGGATCATCGCAACCTCCATCTTCACGTTCATCCTGGCGTGGAACGACTTCATCTTCGCCCGGATTCTGATCGCCGCCGACGAGCTCAAGACGCTGCCCGTGGGCGTGCAGGACCTCTTCCACTCGGCGCTGATCGACTGGGGGTTGATCATGGCGGCCGGGATGATGATCACGATTCCGGCCCTGCTCTTCTTTGTGACGGTGCAGCGGTACCTGATCCGCGGCTGGGGGGCCGGCGCCGTCAAGGGATGACGGGGAGGCGGGTGGGACACATCAAGCCGCCACGCAGCGCGGCCGTCACGGATCCGGGCAGGATAGATGCGGGATTCTCACCGCCGCCGTGGTGCTTGCGGCTTCCGCTTGGCCTTCGGTTTGGGTGTGGAGGCTAGAAGCCAGCGATCCGCGCCGGGCGTCGCCCGCCACGCCGGGCCCAGGTCGTGGGCGCAGAGCATGGCCTCTTCCGCGCTCCCAAAGGCATAGGACTCCGGCAGCGTCTCCGGCTCTTTCGATTTGCCGGTCAGGTACTTGGCGACCTGCCGGTTGGCGCGCAGCGCCGCGCGCAGCCGGTCTCGCGCGGCCGGGCTGTCCCCTTCCTGCCGAAACGCCCAGAGCGCCCCGGCGTACTGCCAGAGCGCTCCCGCGTCGTCCCCGTATCGCGAGAGCAGCGTCCCGGCCTCGGCATCTCGCCCGGCAATCAACAGGACCGGGAGCAGGACGTCCCGGACTCCCTGGTTGTCGTCCGGGTTCAAGTGAAGCAACTCCTGATAGTGACCGATCGCGTCCTCCATGCGCCCCTGCTCTTCCAGACACCGGGCCAGCCCGAAGCGGGCCCGCATGTAGGGTCTGGACGAGGGCAGCCCCCAGAAGTGTCCGACCTCCTGCTCGAACATCGCCGGCCCCAGCGCCCGCTCGCCCGCCGCGACCCCCTGTGCGTACAGGTCACGGGCCGCCTCGCCGTTCGCGGCCTGCTCCGCCAGTGCCACGTAGGCATCCGCACAGTCCGGGGAGAGCTCCAGGGCCTTGCGGACCAACTGGATCTTTCGCCGTCCGCGCGCGTCGAACGCCCGGTAGACGAGATCCTGCGCCTTCTCCAGCGGCGTCGCGGCCGTGGACGGCAGTGCATCCATCGAACCCACGAAGCGGGATTGGAGGGCCGCATTCGCCTCGTCCAGATCGTGGAAGTCGGAAGTGGCCATGAAGCGCTCCATCTCGGCCAAGGTCCGCTCCATGATCCGCGGGTCGGGCATGCCGCTGCGATTCCCGGTTGGCGGCGCGTCGAGCGGCTCCAGCAGCGCAGGGATACAGAATGTGACCGCCTTCGGCCCGTCCAGAGTCTTTACCTGGCGGGTCCAGCGCCCCTGATCGATCTCGTCCTCACTCGTCCCGGCCAGCGCCAGCAGCACGGCCTCCAGATTGCCGAGGGTTGGCAGGTCGGGGCGCCGCACCCCTCCGTCCGGTCCCAGCCAGACCGCGACAGGATAGGCCTGATCCCCGGCTACGGGGAGGCCGTGTTCCTGCCAGAGATCCGCGTCGCCGAGAGGCAGGTCCATGATCGGCCCGTAGAAGACCGACCAGTGGCCCCGGCTTTCAATCTGAGCCGCAGGCTCGGCCGCCGCGAGGAGGGCCGCGTGCTCGCCCGGCGTCTCAAAAAACCCCAGCCCGAAGACCTGGCCCGCACTGCCAAGCACGGTCAGATGGCCGAGCCCCGGCTCCGCGACCGGAACCTCCACGTGGATCAAATCCTCGTCGGTGAGGAAGCGCCACGGCGCGGCCAGGTAGAAGCGTTCGGCCGCCGATGCAAAGGCGCGCATCGCCTCGACCGTCATGCCGGGGACATCCAGCGCATCCGGCGGTGCGGACCCCTGGTTCATGTACTCGCCGAAGTCGGCCAGCACCAGCTTCAATGCGGGCAGCTCCCTGGACACCGACACGGTGAGGCCGGTGTCCGCCAGCGCACGTCGGAGATAGGCGGCGCACTCCTCGTCGGCGACCTCGATGCGCCCGGGCCGACAGCCGGCCAGTTCGCGCTTGAGACCGAACTCCAGCACCGCCTCCAGCATCAGGCCGAAGTCGTGCACCCCCGGCTCGCGCTCGGTCATCTGATGCGCCCGCCCGGTTTGCAGGCTGGCCCAGAGCGCCCCCCAGGGCCGGTAGGGCTTTCCGTCCGGCCCTTGTTCGATCCAGAACGGCAACCGGACGAGGCCGCCCTGCCAGACCTCGGCGGGATTCCGCGGGAGCCGCGCGAACCGGGTGAGCATCTCAGGTGTGGGACTCATGATTCGACCTCGTGTCCAAGTTCAGTTCAGGGGTCAACAGCGCTTCCTTGCTCCGCACCGGCGCTTCGGGAAAGGGGAGTGCGGCTATTCGTTCGTAGAACCGATGGGGAGATAGCGAATACGATGGCGGGATTCCTCGACCGAGATCACCACGCCGCGCCCCAAAACGGCGATTGATTCCGCAAGGACGAGGTGTGAGAGCGCTGTAGCGATGCTTCGCCCCAGAACTCGAAGAGGGAGATCTCGTTGTCCTCGTCGCCCCCCATCAGCGTGCGGTAGCGACGTGAGCTGACGTAGCAGGGGAAGCCGTTCACGTCCGGGATGTGCTCATCGGCGTGCCAGCGGGCGAATTTCCCCTGGATCTCCTTGGGAACATTGAATTTCATCATGAGCAGAACGGGCGGCACCGAAAGACCTCGAGAGGAGGGTCCGGCAATCCGAGGGCCGAATTGCCCGATGGCCCAGTTGCCAGATCGCCATGCGGTCTTGGCGCGCGGCGGTTCGACCTAGGATCGAGCGACGAGTTTCTGCGCGATCGTGCCGATCTCGGCCGGCGTCGTGGCGATGTGGGCGCCGGCCTTCTCCAGGGCCTTCACCTTGCTCTCGACGCTGCCCATGCCGCGCTGGACGATGGCCCCCGCGTGGCCCATGCGCTTGCCCTCGGGGGTGTGGCGGCCGGCGATGTAGGCGATCACCGGCTTCTTGAACTCCCGGGCGATGTACTCGGACGCCATCTCTTCCTGGATGCCGCCCACCTCGCCCACGATGGTCACGAAGTCCGTGCCGGGGTCGGCGGCGAAGAACCGGAGAATGTCGGCCAGATCGGTCAAGACGACGGGGTCCGCCCCCATCCCGACCACGGTGCTCGGCGCCGCGCCGGCCTTGGCCAGGATGCCGCCCACCTCGTAGGCCAGGGTGCCGCTGCGCGAGATGACGCCGGCCCGGCCGCCGACCTTGGGAAACAGGTTCCCCGGGATGATCCCCATCTTGGCCTCGCCCACGGTGAGAATCCCCGGCGTGGTGGGGCCGAGAAGGGTGGCCTTCGTCTTCTTGGCCTCCGCCCGCATCTCCATGGTGTCGTGGACGGGGATGTGCTCCGTCACCACGACCACCAGCTTGATGCCCGCCTCCAGAGTTTCGAAGACGGTATCCTTGACCGCTCGGGCGGGGACGAAGAAGACCGAGGCCTCGGCGCCGGTCGCCTTCACCGCTTCGGCCACGCCGTCGAACACGGGAACGCCCTCGACCGTGGCGCCGCCCCTGCCCGGGGTCACGCCGGCCACGATCTTGGTGCCGTACTCCAGCATCCACTTCGTCTGGGCCTGGCCGATCTTGCCGGTGATCCCCTGGACCAGGACGCGGGTGTCTTTGTTGAGAAGTATGCTCATGGGCAGCCTCTGGTGCGTTTCACGTTCAACGTTGAACGTTTAACGAGGTGTGTCGAGGGCGGCGCAGAGCGCGTCCACGGCCGCCTCGGTGGTGATGTCGGTGACGATGATCACGCCCGCCTCACGGAGTGTGGCCCAGGTCTCTTCCTGGCGGTTGCCCAATGCCTTGGCGACGACGGGAATCGTGACCTGCTTCTCCTTGAGAAGCCGGACGATCCCCTTGGCGCCCTCGTGGATCGGGTTGATCCCGCCGTACAGGTTGATCAAGAGGCCGCGCAGCCCCGGCTTCTGCAAGACCAGGTCGGTCGTCTTGTACATCAGCTCCTCGGTGATCCCGCCGCCGGTCTCCAGGAAGTTGGCGGGCTTGAGACGCTGACCCACGACGTCCATGGTGGCCATGCCGAGGCCCGCGCCGCTGCTGATGATGGCGATGTCGCCGTCCAGGTCCACATACGAGACGCCGATCTGTTTGGCCGCCCGCTCGATCGGGTGCTCGATCCGGGCCAGGGTGTCCTTGGGCATCTCGGGATGGCGGAAGAGGGCCGAGTCGTCCACCTCCAGGACCGCGTCCACCGCGCAGAGGGTCTCCTCGGTCGTGACGACCAGGGGGTTCACCTCGGCGATCAGGGCATCGTGCTTGCGGAAGGCGCGATACAGAGACACCAGGACGTCCGCGATCTTGACCATGAGATCACCGCGGAACCCGGCCTCGCGCGCCAACGCGCGCGCCTCGTGTCCGCGCAATTCGGCCGGCGGGACGACGGTCTTTCTGAAGAGGGCCTCGGGCCGCTCCTTGGCCACGGTCTCGACGTCGATCCCGCCGGCGGTGCCGAGGATCACCGTGATGGCCCCGGCCACCGCATCCACGGTCACACCCACGTAGAGCTCCCGCGCGATGGAGACCCGCTTCGAGATCATGACCGATTCGACGCGAAAGCCGCGCACGGAGCTGCCGAGGAGGGTCGCCGTCTTGGCGCGCACCTCCTCCGCGGTGTCGGCCATCACGATGCCGCCGTGCTTCCCCCGCGAGCCGACCAGCACCTGGGCCTTGATCACGACGGGAAGTTCGACCTTCGTCAGGGCCGCCACGGCCTCGTCGGCCGTCCTGGCCACCGCGAAAGAGGCGACGGGAACGCCCGCCTGCTGAAAGAGCCTCGCGGCTTCGTGCTCATGCAGTCGCATGGTGTGCCGGCTCCTCTATCGGGGCCTTTCCTCCCAGCTCCAGCCCCTTGCGAAATGCCTTCAGGTTGAGGTCGATGGTCTTGGGCGGGACGTTCTCACGGATGGCGGCCTCCATCCCGGAAATGCTGACGATGCCGGTCTTGGCCACCACCACGCCCAACATGACCATGTTCGCCACGATGGTGCGGCCCAGTTCCTGTGTGGCCAGGTTCGAGACGGGGAGGCCGACCCGCCGGACGTCGTCGCGTGGCACGCTCTTCACCAGGTCGCTGTCGATGAAGAGCAGGGCGCCCGGGCGCATGTCCGCGCCGTACTTCTTCATGGCTTCTTCGGACATGGCCACCATGATATCGGGGTGGGTGACCCGGGGGTAGATGACGGGGTCGTCCGAGATCACCACCTCGGAGCGCGCGCCGCCGCCGCGCGCCGCCGCCCCATAGGACTGGGTCTGGACGGCACGGCGGCCGTCGCTCACGGCGGCCGCCGTGCCCAAGAGGACACCGGCCAGGACCACGCCCTGGCCGCCGAACCCCGCGATGCGAATCTCTGTCCGTTTCACTGCATGACCTCCGGTTGCCGAGTTGCCTGCTCGCCTAGCCGCCCGCGGCCGCCATCGCCTTGGCCCGTATCCGGGCCATGGTCTCGATCAGCTCGGGCTTCTCGACGTCCAGGAACTCGCCGACCACGATCTTGCCCGCGAGATCCTCCGGCTTCATCGTCTGGGCGCGGGCGATCGTCACCGAGTTCTGCTTGTAGTGCTCCATCATCTGGACCGAGTTTCCCATGCCGGTCTTGCGCCCGAACTCCACCGGACACTGGGAGACGACCTCGACGAAGGAGAACCCCTTCTTCCGGATCGCCTTCTTGGCGGTCTTGACGATCTGCCGCGGATGGTAGGTCGTCCAGCGGGCGACGAAGGTGGCCCCAGCGCCTTTCACCAGCTCGCAGATGTCGAAGGGGTTTTCGGCGTTGCCGAAGGGGGTGGTGACGGTGTTCAGGCCGAGCGGTGTGGTGGGGGCCACCTGGCCGCCCGTCATCCCATAGATCCCGTTGTTCACACAGAAGACGGTCATGGCGATGTTGCGGCGCGCGGCGTGGATCAGGTGGTTGCCGCCGATGGCGGTCAGGTCTCCGTCGCCGCTCACGACCATGACGTGCTTCTCGGGAAGGGCGGCCTTGACCCCGGTGGCGAAGGCGATGGGGCGCCCGTGCGTGGTGTGCAGGACATCGGCGTAGAAGCTGGGGCTGGGGATCCAGGCGGAACAGCCGATCCCGGAGACGAAGACGAAGTCGTCCATCGAGAGGCCGAGCTCGTCGATGGCCTGGAGGATGGCCTGCGCCAGGATGCCGTTCCCGCAGCCGGGACAGTTGGCCGTGCTCTTGGCCGACGGCCGGATGTACTTGGCCAGAGGATGTTCGAACGCCGTTACACTCATCGCAGCACCTCGTTCACCGCCTTCAGGATGTCCTCAATCTCGTGCAGCTCTCCCAGCACCCGGGGGGGGAGGAAGCTCACCTTGGTCCGCCCCGCAGCCGCGGCCTGGACGTAGTGAAAGACCTGCCCCAGATTGTTCTCCAGGACGAGCAGGTGCTTGGCCCGGGCCGCCACGGCGGCGATCTCTTTGTCCGGGAAAGGCCAGATCGTGGCCATCTTGAACCAGCCCAGCGGCAGGCCGTCTGCCCGCCCCGCCTCCACGGCGGCCTGGGCGCAGCGGAGGACGGAGCCATAACTCACCAGGACCACCTCGGCGCCGTCGGTGTCCTGCTCCACACGCACGATCTCGTCCCGGTGCTTCTCGATCTTGTCGTTCAGCTTCCTGATGAAGAAGTTGAGGGCCGCGGCGTCGATCACGTTCCTGCGGCCGAAGGTGTCGTGGCACGAACTGGTCACGTGGGCGTGATGGCCCTTCCCAAAGATCGGCATGGGGGCCACATCCTCGTCCAGGAACCCCGGCAAAGCCTCGGTGTCCACGCCGCGGGGAAACAGCTTGCGGGCCACGACGGGGACGGCATCCGGCTCGGGGATCAGCACCTCTTCCCGCATGTGGCCGAGGAAGGCGTCGGAGAGGACGAAGACCGGCGTCCGGAAGCGTTCCGACAGGTTGAAGGCTTCCACGGTGTAATCGAAGCACTCCTGTACGGAGCTG
Organism: Candidatus Methylomirabilota bacterium; assembly: GCA_026387775.1. Classification (GTDB taxonomy): domain Bacteria; phylum Methylomirabilota; class Methylomirabilia; order Methylomirabilales; family 2-02-FULL-66-22; genus 2-02-FULL-66-22. The sequence continues at coordinate 12,253 of JAPLLC010000074.1, forward strand.
GGGGCCAGGGCGATGATCTGGTAATCCCCGTGCGAGCCGCGGCGGGGCTGGATCACGTCCCCCTGCAGCTCCACCGACGGGATCCCGGTGGTTGGCCCCCCGCGCATGACGTTCACGATGACGCAAGGGGTCTCGGTCCCCAGGGCGAAGCCGATGTTCTCCAGCATCAGGCTGATCCCCGGACCCGAGGTCGCGGTGATGGCCTTCTGGCCGCCCCAGACGGCGCCGATGACGGCGGCGATGGAGGCGATCTCGTCCTCCATCTGCAGGAAGGTGCCACCGATCACGGGGAGCCGCTCGGCCAGCCGCTCGGCCACCTCGGTGGCGGGTGTGATGGGGTAGCCCGCGGCGAAGCGGCAGCCGGCCGCCAGCGCCCCCTCGGCCGTGGCGATGTTCCCCATCATGAAATGCCGTCCGGTCAGAACTGCGCGATTAGTCATGAGAGACTCCAATGAAAAACGGACAACAGACAACGGAAAACCGGTCAATGACTCCCAACCGTTGGCCGGTTTTAGATTGTCGGTTTGAAAATGCTCATTCCTTCTGACCGCGCGACGCCGCGGCCGCAGCGGCTTCCGGCATCTCCTCCAGTCGCACCACGATGGCCATGTCGGGGCAGTAGATCATACAGTTTCCGCAGTTTGTGCAGGCCGTGACCTTCTCCACTTGGGGTGGGCGGATGCCCCGGGCCGTCAATCGCTCGGCGATCTTGAACACGTCCTTGGGGCAGAGGGCCAGACAAATGCCGCAGCCGTCGGCCCCCTTGCACATCACGTCGTTGATCGAGATGATTACCGGCTTAGCCATCGAATCCCTCACACAAGATGACAGATGCCAGACGGCAGCCACAAGGGCTGTCGCGCCTCAGCACGGTTGGGCCGCGAACGCCCTCTTTCTTCCGCCACGCCCCCTGACGCCAGGCGACGCATGCAACAGGTAGGCCTCTTTGGCGGCCCGCAGATGCCGGCGAATCAGGCTGGCCATGCGCGTCGTCTTCCGCGTCCGCAGCAGCTCCACGAACTGGCGATGTTCCGCCATGCTTCGTCCGATCTGTTTGGGTAGCGACCAGGCGGTGAAGCGGATGAGGCTCACACGCTGTCGCAGTTGGCGGATCATCTCCAGCAGACACGGGTTTCCGGAGGCTTCGTAGATCGCGTCGTGAAAACGATCGTTGGCGGCCATCAAGGTGATGACGTCTCCGCTTGACAGCAGCCGGGAGCAGTACGTCTCCAGCTCGGAGACCCGCGCGATCTGCCGGGGAGTGATGGCGGCAAGCGCCAGGCGAATCGCCAGGGTCTCCAGGCAGACACGGATCTCGTAAATGCTCTCCACTTCCGCCGGGGAGAGGTCGGCTACCACCGCCCCGCGTCGCGGGAGAATGCGGACCAGCCCCCGCTCCTCGAGCCGCCGCAACGCCTCTCGGACCGGAGTGCGGCTGAGCCCGAGCTGCTCCGCCAGATCAGACTCCACCAAGCGTTCCCTCGGCCTCAACTCGCCGATGAGAATCGCGCGCTCGAGATGAGCATAGGCCCGAGAGGGGTCCATACGGCTCCCAGGATTTGCATACAATCTAGTATACCATTATGACCAAAGCCAGCACGCTCTGCAAGCAAAAACCAAGGCCGACACCCAACTCTTCACCGCTTGCCGACTGCAACGCCAAGGGGTGGTTCAAGGGAGCAGGGGCGGGCGCCGTCAGAACGGCCTCACTCTTCCTGTGTTGTCGAATTCCAAGGGCTGCGGATCACCGAGGCTGGCCAGACCGGCCTTCCGCGCCTCGGGGAGCAGGGCCTCGGAGATCTCCAGCTCCTCCAGATGCAGCGTGTCCCTGATCCGCACGAAGCGCACGTGCTCCAGCGGGATCTCGCCTACGGCGGCCTCGATGGCCTCGAGGTCGGTCTCCAGAATCAGGGGGAGGCGCCCGGCGGACCAGAGCCGCGTCGTCATGACGTTGGTATAGGTGGACTTGTAGTCGATCGAGTCCACCACCCGCCGTGTGGTGAGGTCGGCCAGGCCGATGCCGTTGGCATTTCCGTGGGTCTCGGGGGTCAGGCCGAGGATCACGATGGCGTCCACGACCGGACTACCCATCATCATCTTGCCGGCTACGCGCCCCCCGATGCCGATGACGTTTGTGTCCATGCCGGTCCCGCTGATGTTCTTTCCCATCTCATCTACGACCAAAACGTCCAGGGGATCGAAGGGGACGCGAGGCATGATCTGCCAGCACCGCTTCAGGAGGGCGGCATCGGTAGCCTCGAAGCGCTCGCGCGGGACCACATGGATTTCCATGGTCTCGTCCAGGGAGTTCTCCAGCACCGCCACGCCGGCGAGGATCGGGGCCGTGGCCAGGATCACCCGCGCGGTTTCGACCATGAACGGCTGGGTCCCGACCCTGTGGATCTGCTTCGCCCCCGTGTGCTTTCCCAGGCCGACCGCCAGGATCTTGCACAGGCCGCTCTCCACGTCGCCGCGGAAGATGGTGTGCAGCTTGACTCGATTGATGGCGATGATGCCGTCGGAGTGCAGCGCGTTCCTGTCCAGGTAGACCGGGTGGCCGGATGGGGTACGGCCGATCTCTTCGACCTGCATGGAAGAGACGACCGGGCACCCCATGGCCGCCTCGGAGATGCCCAGTTCGGCCAGCAGGCCCTTCTGGCCTTCGTCCGTGGCCCCGCCGTGGCTTCCCATGGCCGGAACGACGAACGGCTGGCCGCCCAGCGCCTTCACCGTGTCGACCGCGGCCCGGGTCATCTTGACCAGATTATGGATGCCCCGGCTCCCGGCGGTGATGGCGATCCGGGCGCCCGGCTTGATCTTCGAAACCAGGAGCAGGTCCTTCAGGCCCGTCGCCACGGCCGCCGCGGCGTCCTCCAGTCTCGTGGTATCGAACGTCTGCCTGACGCGAGTCAGCTTCGGCAGGGGCATGCTTGGGTCCTCCTCTCCTCGGTGCACGACAACCCGTGAACCATACGGCAGATCGGGAAAAATGGGCAGAACGAAGTCGGGGCTTGGCTGTATTATCGGACAACCTGGGCGCAGAACCGCCAAGACGCCTCCGGCGGACACGAAAGACTCA
>JAPLLC010000025.1 GCA_026387775.1 Candidatus Methylomirabilota bacterium
AAAAAAAGCTGGAGGCGGACCCGGCCGGCGGCTACCGGAAGCTGGGCGCACCCAAGAAAAAGACCCGGGCACCCCGGCCCAAGCCGGCGCGTCCTCAGACTCCCCCACCCTCCGCGCCGACCGCCTGATCGTCCGGTCTAGCGCCGCTGGGTCAGGTCGAAGAGCAGGAACGTCATGGCGTACAGGAGCGCGATGACCGCGCCTCCGGCGTACGCCCGTGGGCTGAGGCCAGCGGCCGGCGAGTTGAGCATCCAGGAGCCGTTGGCGATCGCCATGCTCACCAGCGAGGTCCCCAGGCTCAGATAGGCCAGATTGATCCAGATCCGCATATGCGCCCTCCATACTGCGCCGGGCGGGAAGCTCACTCGCCCGGCGCCCTCTCACCTGATACGGAGCCGCTGAAGGCTCAGATGTTCGTTCTTGCATCGGGGACAACGCGATGGATCGGAGAACCGCGTCCGGTCCTTGAATCGAAATCCGCACGCCTCGCAGGTCGGGGCCAGGATCTCGATCCGCTGGAGCGGGGCTATCGAGCGGGCGATGTGCTCCAGGTCGTTGACGAGAACCCGCCTGTGCAGCAAATACCGCGCCGCCAGCTCGTCGAGGGTCCAATACCGCTCCGAGAGAAGCCCACGGATCTCCTGACGCCGCGTCTGTTCCATCGCCCCTCCTGCTGATCGGGAGACTGGGAGACGGGGAGATCGGGCGATCACGAAAGCGCACCGTTCCCCAGTCACCCCTTCACCCCTTCACCCGATCAGTCCCTAGAAGCAGACCATACGGGAGGCGGAGGCGTCAAGCTCAATTCTCCATTCGCCTCGCTCACCCGCCCGCCGCCGCATTCAATTCATCCGTCTCGTCCCCGGGTTTCCGGTTGACACCCTATCCAAGCGACCACATACTAGATTCTGGCCATCAGCCCCATGAGTCTATTAGGAACAACTCTTGCAAATCATCTATATGCTTGCCTTGGCGGTCACAAGATCTCTTATGCGGCCCGAACCTTCGGACCTTGCTGAACTTGGAGTTTTGACCTGGGGAAGAGAGCGCTCATGCAGTCCGGAACCGAGTCAATCTCTGCCCTTCTGACAGCCGAAAACCAGTCAGCCTCTGCCTTTCTGGCAGCCGAGCGGTCGGACACGGCCGAGGCGACGCTCGTCACGTGCCTGCGCTCGTTCCCTTACGTGCGGTTTCGCGTCACGGGAGATTGCATGGCCCCGCTCCTTCCGGCTGGAACCACGGTGACGGTCGTCCCTTCCGACCGGAAGCCGCCGCGCATCGGAGACATCGTCCTGGTTCGCCATTCCGGCGGACTCAGGCTGCACCGGCTGATCTGGGGCCCACCGCTCGTCCGTAGAGGTTCCTGGCGCACGAAAGGCGACCGCGCGTGGCTGTGGGACGGCCGCGCCCCCGGGGACGCGATCCTCGGGACGGTCATCGCCGGCGAATCCGGCGGTGATCCTGGCCGCGGGTGGGCCTGGCACACCGCTCGGTCCGTCGCCTCTGGGTTGGTGTCGCGGCTGCGGGTCGCCGCGGCGGCGTGGGGCCGGCCGTGAGCGCGCCGACCATCGAGGCCGTGTTCGCACGGGCAGGGCGGATGGTCGGGCGCAAGGTCGCCGACGACTTCCTGCTCATTCCGATCGTGGGCCGCGGCGCCGACGCGGATGGCATCTTCGATCTCAACCGGGTGGGCGCCTTCATCTGGGAGCAGTTCGACGGGCGCCGGGACGGGCGCCGGATCGTGGCGGCGCTCGTGAAGCAGTTCGACGTGGATCACGCCCGGGCGGAGGTGGATTACCTTGACTTCGCGGGCAAGCTATTGTCGGTGGGTGCGTTGGTGCGGGTTGCAGAGAGCGATGCGGTTCGCTCTGCATGAGGAAGCTATGAGGCGTCGTGTCGTTTCGACCGTAAAGCGGTGGGCATGGGGATTGATCGGAACCCTGGGCCTGGCCCTGGCGTTGCCGGGCCTGGTCGGCGCGCAGTATGTCTGCACATTTCCCGCCGGCGGCACGCCCGCCGCGGTGCTGAATACCTACTACCCGGGCACCGGGAACCCTGCCGCCGGACAGAACTACATCAACCTGACTTACGGGTCGCCCCGGGGCGCGGCAAACGCGATCCAGGCCGGTGACCTGCTGCTCATCATCCAGATGCAAGGGGTAAATATCACCACGACCAACAGCACTGCCTATGGTGGAAACAACGGCACGGGGACCGGCTACACGAACGACGCGAACTTCGTGGCGGGCCAGTATGAGTACGTCGTTGCCAACGCGGGTAACAATACGGCATTCGGAACCTGTACCGCTGCGAACAACAAGATCTGCATCACGGGCGCCGGCACGGGTAATGGTCTGATAAACGCCTACCGCACGAATGCGTCGGGCGCGCAGGGCCGGGACACGTTCCAGGTGATCCGCGTCGCACAGTACGGCACGCTGACGCTCAGCGGGACGGCGGGAGTGGCCACACCGCTGGCCCTCCCCTGGGACGGCACCACGGGTGGGGTCCTCGCCGTTGACGTGAGCGGCACCCTCACACTCAGTGGAACCATCAGCCTGGACGGTCTGGGGTTCCGTGGAGGTGGCGGCCGCGCCCTGGCGGGGAGTGGTACCGCCCAGACCACCGACTATCGGCGAGTGTCGACGGTGGCCGCCCATGGCGCCAAGGGAGAGGGGATCGCCGGGACGCCTGCCTATATCTACGACGGAACGGCCGTCGTGGCCACAGGCTCGGAGGGCTGGACGACCGGCAGCCAGGCCCGCGGGGCGCCGGCCAACGCCGGGGGTGGCGGTACCGACGGCAACCCCACCGCCAACGACCAGAACACCGGGGGCGGGGGCGGGGGAAACGGAGGCGCCGGGGGCACGGGGGGGAACTCCTGGAGCAGTAACCTCGCGCTGGGCGGTCTCGGAGGCGTGGCGCTGCCAGCGGCCGCCAATCGCATCTTCATGGGAGGCGGGGGCGGTGCCGGAAGCCGCAACAACTCTGTTGACCCGCAGAGCAGCGGCGGTCTCGGCGGCGGGATCGTGCTCCTCCGCGCGGGGAGCCTCGCCGGAACCGGCACGATCACGGCGAACGGCACGACCCCTCCCGCGCCGGACAACGACGGTGGCGGTGGTGGTGGCGCGGGCGGAACCATTCTCATCGTGACGGCCACCGGGAACCTGAGCGGCCTCACCGTGCAAGCGAAGGGCGGCAAGGGCTCCGACGCCTGGCGAAATCAACCCCCGAATCTTGCCGACCGCCATGGGCCTGGGGGCGGGGGCGGGGGCGGCGTCACGATCCTCTCCGGCACCCCCGCATCGTCGGATGTCTCGGGTGGCGCACCGGGCGTGACGACACAACTGCTCGACACCTATGGGGCGACGGGACAGGCAGGCGTGAATCTCGGCATTGCCGCCTCCGCAACGATCAATGATACCCCGGGGGTGCAGACATGTCTGTCGGTGACGCGGGCCAGCATTCGCGGACTTCGCGTGAATCCCGACAGCGTCGAGTTCGCGACGGGGCAGCGGCGGCGGACCCTGGGATTCAACCTGTATGCCCTCAAGAGCCCGACCAGGCAGGCCGACAGGCGGCGCCTGAACGACCGGCTGGTGGCGGCACCGGTGCCGGACTCCGTGAAGCCGATCCTGTACCGGGTGGAGACGGGTCCCGTGGCGGAGCCCTACCTCTTGATCGAAGAGATCGAGGTGGGCGGCCGGATCAGAACCATGGGGCCGTTCGAGGTGGGAGACGGGGTCCTGCGGCGCGCGTTCGAGGTGGTGGCATCTCGGGTTCTTTCGGGAGAGCTGCACGAGACGCCGGGCGCCCGGATGGCGTCTCCGCATCGGACCGACGCCGAGGTGAGCCGCGGTCGGACCTCGGCCCGAGCTTTTGCGATGCCGGGGCGGGCGGCCCAAGGAATCAAGATCGAGGTGGACGGCCCTGGGCACGTGGTAGTTCCGCTGAGCGAGCTGGTCGCGGCGGGGCTGCCCGGTCAGTGGGCTGCGGCCCCACGGCAGCTTCACCTCACGAACCTAGGCCAGCCGGCGCAGTTCGAGGTGGTCCGGGCGCCGCAGGGGCAGCCCAGCGGGATAGCGTTCGATGCCGAGGAATTGTCAACCGATTACACGGGGCACAACGTTTACGTCCTGCGCTGGACCGACGGGGCGCCGCGCCTGGACGTCTCCCTGACCCGATCGGGCTTCCCGCGCGAGGCGGGGTTCACGCGCGTGGAGCGGAACCTGTTGTGGGCGCCGTTCCTGACGTGGAAGGCCGATCCGTGGATCTGGGACATCCTCTCGACGGGGATGATGGGTCCCGTAATCGAGTCGTTCGATCTCGCGGGGCTGCCCGCCAGGTTGCACGGTGAGGTGCCCGTGCGGGTGGGGCTCGTGGGAGCCACGAACCACACCCACCGGGTGTGGGCCACACTGAACGGACTGCCGCTCGGAGAGGTGAGCTTCAAGGGTGAAACGATGGCCTGGGTTTCGGGCCACTTCCCCGCCGCGGCGCTGCGCCCGACGGGAAACGAGCTGACGCTGACGTACGAGGCGGACCTCGCCTCGACGGAGGACGTGGGGCTGGTCTGCCTGGATGTCCTGGACATCGGGATCCGACCGGTTCTCGGTGGTGCGGGCTACGAGCTCTCGGGCTTTGATACAAGCATGCCTTCCTTCGAGGGTAAGAACTACTTGATCGTGACGCACGAGCTGTTCCGCCGCCAGGCGGAACGCATCGCGGAGTTGAAGTCGGCGGAGGGCCTGCGCCCCGTGGTGGTGGATGTGGAGCGCGCCTACGACCGGTTTGCGGCCGGGGTCTTCGAGGCGCAGGCCGTGCGGGAACTGATCCGGCAAGTTGCGCAGCGGACCAAGCTCGCGCATGTGCTGCTGGTGGGTGGTGACACGTTCGATCCGCGAGGCTTCTCGGACGAGACCACCGGAATCGCGCACGTCTCCTACGTCCCCTCGCTGACCGGCTGGGACGGCGAGTTCGGGCGGGTGCCGTCTGAAAACCGGTACGCGGACCTGGATGGGAACGGGCGGCCCGACGTCGCCATCGGGCGCCTGCCGGTCCAGACGACGGACCAGGCGGACGCCCTGGTCGACAAGATCGCTCGACAGAGGGAGGTGCTGCGTGCTACGCTTAGAACCCACTTGGTCGCCGTGGACAAACAGGGCGCCGGAGACATCTCCTTCCGGGCCGAGGCGGAGGAGACGGTCGCCCTGCTCGGACCGGTTGTGTGGGCGGATCTGAGCGACGGTGTGGGGCAGGCGCAGCAGATCCTGATGGACGGTCTCGTGAAAGGCCATGTCGCGACGCACTATTTCGGCCACGGCGGGTGGGACCAGTGGTCGAACGAGAGCGTGCTGACGGTGCAGGACGCCGAATCGCTGGCGGGGACGGGACACGGGACGGTCGTGTTCGCCTGGAGCTGTAACTCCCAGTGGTACCTGAACGATACGGGACCTTCCGTGAACGAGGCCCTGCTCCTGGCACCTAACGGCGGGGCGGTGGCGAGCATCGGGCCGACCGGGGAGACGGACCCGGCCCTGCAGATGCAGTTTGCCGCGCTGCTGTACCCAAAGATCCTATCGGGGCTCACCCTGGGTGAAGCGCTGCGCCAGGCAAAGGCGGAGGCCTTGCAGGCCAACCCGCAAATGCAGCCGGTGGTGGAAGGCTGGAGCCTGCTGGGGGATCCCTCCCTGCGGTTGCCCCTGACCCCCCAGCGCTAGACCCGGCGGGAAGGGAAGTCTCATGGAAAACAAGAGCGGCACTCCTCGCCAGCCGTACGAGCCGCCCCGGATCCGGAAGATCAAGATCGTTCCCGAAGAGCTCGCCGCGGCCGCCTGCAAGAAGACGATGATCACAGGGACCATCTGCCGCTTGGGGGCCAAGCTGATCAACCGGCTCCAGGGGAGTTGAGGTGTGCGCGATGTCGCGATCCCCGAGATCTCCCTGACCAATCTGGCCTGCGTTCACTGCTACGTCAATCGGCCCGCGCGACATCGTGCGGAGGCCGCCAGGGAACTGTCGCAGGAGCAGGTCCGGCGCCTGATCGACGAGATCACCGATGCCGGCTGCCTCCATCTGCTCCTCACCGGCGGCGAGGTGCTGATCCGGCCGGACTTCCCCGACGTCTATCGCCACGCCCTCCGCCGCGGCCTCCGCTTGACCGTCTTCACCAACGGCACGCTGGTCACCGACGCGATTGCAGACCTCTTCGACGACTATCGCCCGGCCTCGGTCGAGATCACTCTCTACGGCGCGACCCAGGAGACCTACGAGAGAGTCACCCGTGTTGCGGGCTCATTCGAACGGTGCCTCCAGGGGATCGAGCGACTCGTGACGCGCCGGATCCCGCTCAGGCTGAAGGCGACTGTCCTGACCTGGAACGACCACGAGGTCGGGGCGATGCGGGAGTTTGCCCGCGGCTTCGGTCTCGACTTCCGCCACGACGCCCTGCTCAACGCGCGGGTCGACTGCGGCACGGACCGGCATCACGAACTGCAGCTCTCCCCCGAACGGACCGTGGAGCTGGATCTCGCGGACCCCGCGCGGCGGCGCGCGCTGCGCCTGTTGCTGCCGGCGCCTCCACCCGAGCCGGAGGTTCCCGGGGAGGACCCTCTCTACAGTTGCGGGGCCGGCCAGTTCATGTTCACGATCGATCCCTACGGCCAGTTGCACATGTGCGAACTGGTCCGGCGCCACCCGTTCGACATCCGCAACGGGGGCTTTGCTCGCGGCTGGAACGAGCATGTTCCGGCGCTGCGACGGCAACGCCGGACCCGCCCCTCGCCCTGCCAGAATTGCACTCTGTTGGCGCTATGCGGGAGCTGCGCGGGGGCCTGCGAGCTGGAACACGGCGATCCGGAAACCCCGGTCGCCCACTTCTGCGAGATCGCCCACCGGCGTGCCCACGCTCTGACCGAGACCATCCCGGGGCACCGGGCCGACGCGAGCTGCTGCTTGGGGAATGGATGCTAACTCGCCTCCGCATCGGCGGCGTCACCCTCGCCCTGCATTCCGAGCGCCCATCCAGGGCGATCTCACCCACGGCCGTCGAGCGCGGCTTCGTCGTCCGAAGCGGGGCGGAGGACATCGTGCTCGACATCGAGGAGCGGCCCGTCCCGGACGCCGCACCCGAGAGCCTACTCTTCGACTCGGGCGGCCCCTGGTGCGTCCATGCCCGGGGCCGACGCTATCTGTACTCCGTGCGCGAGAGCGGGCCGGCGGGACCGGTGGCACGCGGGATCGAGATCGACCGTGGCTGGCGCCGCGGCGTGCTCTACCTGCCGCCCTCACCCCGAACGCACCGCCTGGGCGATGCCCTCTCCTACCCCCTTGGCGAGTTGCTCTTCACGCACCACATCACGGCCTCGGACGGCGTGGTGGCTCACGCCTGCGGCGTGGGCGTCGGCGGGAAAGGGGTCCTCTTCTGCGGAGTCTCGGGGGCGGGCAAGACGACCATGGCGCGGCTCTGGAATAAGCACCGCCCCGATGCGACGATCCTGAGCGACGATCGGGTGGTCGTACGATGGCGGCGCGGCCGCTTCTGGGTCTGGGGAACACCGTGGCACGGGACCGGGCGTTTCGCCTCGCCTCGGGCATTCCCCCTGCAAGCGATCTTCTTCCTCACTCACGACCGGCGGAACACGCTCACGACGCTGGACCAACCCACGGCCGCCGCGCGGCTTCTCGCCCGCTCGTTTCCCCCGATCTGGTCGGCGCGAGAAGTGGCCACAGCACTGCGCACCGTGACACGCCTGGCGGGCGCGATCCCCTGCTATAGCTTCGGCTTTCGGATCGGACGCGCCGCCGTCGAATCCGTCCTAGAGCGGCTCGGCCTCGCGCGCGACGGCGAGGCCTAGACGTCTCAGAGAATCGTCCGGCCTCCGTCCACCGGCAGCGCCACGCCGGTGATGAACGCCGCATCGTCCGATGCGAGAAACAGCATGGCCTTGGCCACATCCTCGGGCAGTCCGGCCCGCCCCAGGGGGCAGGCCTTGGCCCAGCCGGCCAACTGAGCCTCCACGTCCCCCTGGATCGGATCTCGGGTCATGGGCGAGTCCACCACGCCGGGGACGACGCAATTGGCCCGGATCTTGTGCGGGGCGCCCTCCACCGCCGCCGTCTGGGTAAGCTGCAGGATGCCGGCCTTGGATGCGCCATAGGCGACCATCCCCTCCCGGGCGCGGATAGCCATGCGGGAGGCGATCAGGACGATGGCGCCCCCCTGGCCCTGCTCGCGCATCGCCGTCATGACGGCCTTGATCTGGAGAAAGGCCCCGGTGAGGTTGATGTCCAGCACCTGCCGCCACTCGGCCTCGGTGGTCTCCTCGATCGGATGGCCGCGCAGGATCCCGGCGCAATTGACCAAGACGTCGAGCCGGCCCAGGGCCTGCCGCGTCCGCTTCACCGTGGCCTGGACGTCCTCCCAGCGGGTCACGTCGCAGCCGCAGGCCTCGGCCCGACCGCCCTTTCGGATGATCGCCTCGGCTGTTGCCTTCGCACCGGCCTCGTTGATGTCGGCCACCAGGACGGCCCCGCCCCGCTCGGCGAACAGCGCGCTGGTGGCTCGGCCGATCCCCGACCCCCCACCCGTCACCAATCCTACCTTGCCCGTAAAATCCATGTGGCCCTCTTCCTCGATACGCGAGCGCGACGGCGAAAAGAGTTCCGTGCCCTTCCGCTGTCCCGGTCGCTGTCGTTCTCCCTCTCACCCCTCAACACTCAGATCTGAGCGTGCGCCTCTCCGCTCTCGGCTCTCCGTTCTCGGCTCTTCCTAGTACTCCTTGAGCAACTGCCGCGCGATGACCATCCGCTGGATCTCGCTGGTCCCTTCCCAGATCGTGTATACCTTGGCCTCGCGGTACATCCGCTCGATGGGAAAGTCCGTGCTGTAGCCGTAGCCTCCGTGGATCTGGAGCGCCTCGTTCGTCACCCGGACCGCCAGCTCCGAGGCCAGAAGCTTCGCCTCGGCCGCCTCGCGGATGATCGACCGCCCCTGATCCTTGAGCCAGGCCGCGTGGCGCAGCCGCAGGCGCGCCGCCTCGATTCCCGCCGACATGTCGGCCAGCTTGTGCTGCACCGCCTGGAGATTCCCGATGGGGCCGCCGAACGCCGTGCGCTGCTTGGCATAGCGCACCGCCTCCTCCATAGCCGCCTGGGCCAGGCCAAGCGCCTGGCAGCCGATGCCGATGCGCCCCGTGTCCAGGGAGATCATGGCGCGCTTGAATCCCTCGCCTTCGCCGCCCAAGAGGTTCTCCTTCGGCACCCAGCAGTTGTCCAGGACCACCTCGCCCGTGGCCATACCCTTGACCCCCATCAGGTGCTCCTTGGAGCCGGGCGAGAAGCCGGGCGTCCCCTTCTCCACCAGAAACAGCGTGATCCCCTTGTGCCCCTTGCTCTTGTCCACCGTGGCTACGACGATGGCCAGGTCGGCCAGCATGGCACAGGTGATGAACCGCTTGGTGCCGTTCAGAACGTAGCCATCCCGCTCGAGCTTGGCGGTGGTCTGGATGCCGGCCACGTCCGATCCCGCCCCCGGCTCCGTCTGGGCGATGATGCAGATCTTCTCTCCCGAGCCCAGGGCCGGCAGGTGCTTCTGTTTCTGGGCCTCGCTCCCGTTCTTCAGGATCATGTTCTGCATCAGCGTGCTGAGGAGCTGGATGTCGGCCACCACGACCGAGGCGCGCGCCATCTCCTCTTGTGCGATCGCCCAGCTCACGATGTCCATCCCGGAGCCGCCGTACTCGGAGGGCAGGGTCATCCCCAGGAGGCCCAGTTCCGCCATCCGCTTCCAGAGATCCCAGGGGAACTCGTCCGTCCGGTCGATCTCGGCCGCGCGTGGCTTGATTTCCTTTTCCGCGAATTCCCGCACCATCTCCTTCATCATCCGTTGCGCGTCGCTCAGCTCGAAATTCATACCTGCCTCCTCTGGACTGCAACCGCCAGAACGCTCTGAACGTCAGAAATGCGCGGCCACAAGAAGCGCAAGCGCCTCTTGTGGCTGATGTTAGCTCCCGGGATCGCGGCGGCTACACTCCCGCCGACCGCCGGTAGATCATCAGGCCATGCTCCCCTTCGCCCACCACCTCGTTCCGCTGGTTCAGCATCGTGACATACTCGACGACGATTCCCCGATCCGGCTTCTTGGTCTCGCGCTTGCTCTGCACCTTGACTTTGAGGCGCAGCGTGTCCCCGATCAGGATGGGGGCCGAAAACTTGTAGTTCCAGTAGAGCGACGCCATGTACTTGGCCGCGCTGAACTCTGGAATCCGGAACTTCAAGCCCTCGGTCAGGGCCAGGCCCAGGAGGCCGTGGCCGATCCGGGTCTTGTAGGGGGTCTGCTTGCACCATTCCTCGTCGCTGTGCACCGGGCTCCAGTCCCCCGAAAAAGCGGAGAAGTTCACCACGTCCGTCTCGGTGATCGTCCGGGCGGGGGACTCGTATTCCTCGCCCACCTGCATGTCCTCGTAATACCGCTCCATGGCCACTCCTTTCCCCAACAGGCTGCTGAAAACGGCCCACCTGCGGCGTTGGCTTGCTCGGGCACTCGCTGCGGCGTACCTGGAGTACGCCTCACTCGGCCCATCGCGCGCCGCCTGGCATCTGGACCGTTTTGAGCAGCCTGCCGAAAAGTGAATTATTCAGCAGTCCGCTGAGCCCAATCGCCGCCGCGCTTCAAATTCGACATTCGAAATCCGACATTCGAAATTCGAAATTCCCCCCTACGTCCAATCGGCGGCCAAACCCATTGGCTCTGTCCGGAAGATGCGGGCATCCATTGCCCGGCAATCGGCAGCCACCTGGAGCGGAAACCCGACCTTGGCGCGGATGTCCCGCTCCAGGTCCACGCCGGGCGCCACCTCCGCAAGGACGAGGCCGTCCTTCGTCAGCCGGAAGACACAGCGCTCGGTGAAGTACCAGACCTCCTGGCCCTGTTCGGCCGCCAGCCGGCCGTTGAACGTGACGTCCTGCACCCGTGCCACGAATTTCTGAAACCGGCCATCCTGCGCGATGTGCACGCTCCCGGCTTCGATCCGGATGTCCAGTCCGCCCGCCATCAAGGTTCCGCAGTAGACCAGCTTCCGCGTGCCCATGGCGATGTTGATGAATCCTCCGGCGCCCGCCAGCACATGCGGTTGAGCCTTCAGACGGGTGACGTTGACGCTTCCGCTGCCATCCACCTCGGCGAAAGCCAGGCAACCGACTGTCACGCCGCCCCCGTCGATCAGGTCGAACTGTGCCGGGGAGTCGATGATCGCCTCGGGATTGTGCGAGGCCCCGAATGCGAACCCGGTAAGCGGCAGACCACCAACCGCCCCTTGCTCTACGGTGAAGTTGAGCTGGTCGAAGACCCCCTCCTCGAAGGCGATCTGCGGGACCAGCGAAGAAATGCCGAACCCCAGATTCACGATGTCGCCGGGCCGGATCTGCATGAGGGCGCGCCGCGCGATGGCCTTCTCGGGCCCGAGAGGGGCGGGCTCCACCGGGAACGCGGCGGCGCGGATCTCGCCGCTGATGGCCGGGTCATAGGCGATACCCGTGTTCTGTCGCTGCTCCGGATCCACGACCAGCGCGTCCACCAGGATTCCCGGGACCTTCACTTTCTGCGGGTCCAGCGTGCCCGCCGCCACAACCCGTTTCACCTGGGCGATCACTGTGCCCCCGCAGTTGTGCGCCGCCGTCGCCTGAGCCAGGATGGCCAGCGTGACTCCCTCGTGCTCCGTGGTGATGTTCCCGTTCACGTCCGCCGTGGTGCCACGGATGATGGCAACATCGATGGGGAAGGCGCGGAAGAGGAGCCATTCCTCGCCCCGGAGCTGGACCACTTCGATGAGATCCGGCGGGGTCACGCCGTTCATCCGCCCGCCGCGATCCCGCGGATCCACGAACGTCCCCAGGCCGATCTTCGTAATCACGCCCGGCTTCTTGGCGGCGATGTCCCGGTGCAGGTGCATCAGGACGCCGAGCGGCAGGTTGTACGCCTCCACCTGGTCGCCGAGGATCATGGCGTAGATCTTGGGTGCCGGTTTCGAGGCGGGTCCGTTCACGTAGGAGCCACCGATCAGGCGCTTGATGAGGCCAGGGTACGCCAGGTGGTCCATCCCCACGGTCCCGAAGGAATCCCCCACCGCCACCGGGAAGACCATGGTGAGACCCTTCGGCTCCCCGGTGGCAAGAAACCTGGCCTCGATCCCGGCCAGCACCTTGTCGGGGACGAGCTGCGCCGCAGAGCTGCTGACCGTGACCGTGGCGCCGCTGGGGATGAGTTGCGCCGCCTCTTCCGGACTCAGAATCGATTTTCGTCGCTCACCCACGAGTGTGTCCCTCCTGCGTACGAGACGAGTGACTGTCCGGCGGCTGGTCGGCGACTTGCAAGGCACCACAGCTCCGCCGGACGACCAAGGCGGGGGCCAGCACCTGTTGTAGCGGGCTGGCGGCGTACCGCCCCGGCTCTCGAATGATCTCCAGCAAGCCCAGTGCCGCTAGCCGGCCCATCTCCGCCTTCTGCTGCGCCATGGTGGTGAGTTGAATCCGCCGGTGGCCGGCAATCTCGATGTCGTCGAAACCCACCACGGCGAGATCGTCCGGGATCCCGAGCCCCAGATCGCCGGCGGCCTGGATGACCCCTAGGGCCATCAGGTCGTTTCCCGCCACGATGGCGGTCGGGCGCGCCGGCAGCCTCAGCAGCTCCTGCGCAGCCCGCTGGGCCATTCCCGCCTGAAAGGCCCCCGGGCGGGTCAGACGGGCGTCCACGGAGAGGCCGGCCGCGCGCAGGGCCGCCCGGTATCCCTGCATCCGATCCAGCGCCGTCGAGATGTTCCGCAGCCCGCTCACGAACCCGATCCGGCGGTGCCCAAGCTGGAGGAGGTGGCGGGTCAGCTCGCGGCTGGCCCGCAGGTTGTCGAGGACGATGTAGTTCCCCCGGCGCGACCGGAGCCGCCGGTTGTACATCAGACACGGATAGCCGGCGGTCACGAGCGCCTCGACCACCGGGTCGTCCAGAAAGACGGACCCGAAGATGATCCCGTCCACCCGCCGCTGTCGCAGGACTTCGACGTACTCCTCCTGCAGCCGGGGTTGGTTGTCGGTATTGCACAGGATGACGTTGTACCCGCGGGCACGGACGGTCTCCACGATGGCCCGGGCCGTCTCGGCGTAGAACGGGTTGGTGATGTCGGCCACCACCAGGCCCAGGGTCTGGGTCTCGCGCTTGGCGAGGCTCCGCGCCACCTGGTCCGGGCGGTAGCCCAGGGCCCGGATGGCCTGCTCGACCCGCGCCCGCACCTGGGGCCGGACGTGAGGGTACCGGTTGAGGACGCGGGAGACGGTGGCAGGGGATACGCGGGCGCGGCGCGCCACGTCGGCGACGGTGGGGGAATGGCTGCGGCTCCGCTGGTCAGACACCGATGTGAGTTCCGACAAGAGTTTTGAAACCGGTTTCAATAATTTGTGAGCCTACCCTTGCGGCGTGAGCCGTGTCAAGCGGAAATCGGGCGTTCATGATCCGTGGTCGGAAATGGCGGTAGCAGTGGAGGACGGCTTGACGAGGCGGGCTCGACCGACGAGGGGCCGCAGCTCTTCCATGGTCTGTTCGAGCCAGCGCAGCCGCTGAGCCGGCGGACTGGCTCGGTGCCGTTCACGGGGGTGTGGTGGTAGACGAGTTTGATGGCTTTCTCGCCAGAGATCGCTATTCCGTCAGACGGACATCCGCAGGAACGCGCAGAAAACCGGCGGTGACGAAGTGGATGTCGAAAGCGAAGGCGTGCCGTATCCGCTGCTGGCGCATGAGGGCGAAGCTGGTGGCATCCACAAAGCTAAAGGGGTGGTCCGCGAAACGCTCCAGGATCTCGTACGCCTGCCGCTCCGCCTGTTCGGTAATGAACAGCCGCTCGACTCTTCCGCTCTGGGCGAGCATATCCAGAAACCGCTTGGCCTCGCGATAACCTCTGCTCACACGGAGCAGTGTATATGTCTCGCCGATAACCAAGTTCGATGTCACGAGCGACTGCCCAGCCGCAAGGAGTTGCGCGAGGGTTTCTCGGGCCGCCTTGTGGTGTGCATCGTCCGTGACCTGGACGGCGAACCAAGCCCCTGTGTCAACGAAGACGCGGCCCATTGTCACCGGTTCCGCCTTCGCTCGGTCGCCGCAAGGAACGTGTCGTGCCGGGCCGAAATGTCCTTCCTGCCCACACGACCAGCCTGCCCAATCAGGGAGAGGAGCGGATCTGCGCCGTCTCGCTCCACATGCTGAAACATGAGGTCCACTCCATCGCGGACGAGCTTGGCCTGCGAGACACGCAGCCGGCGGGCAAGAGATTCCAGCCGGCGGTCCTGCTCCTCCGTGAGGAGGACTTGCACTCGAGTCATCTTCGGCCCCCATTTCTCGATGGTGTGTATTTCATGGTGATAGTTACACACTCTGGTTTGACTGTCAACGACCGCCACCTCCGCGGGAGTCACTCTGAGTGGACCAGCTTCCGGGGCCGGCGCCCACCACCCGGTGATAGGTGTGCAATAGGGCAAGTCAGGCCGTTCTCTGACCTCCCTCGCGACCTCGTTTGACGAGTCGGGCACGACCGACGAGGGGCCGCAACTCTCCCATGGTCTGTTCGAGCCAGCGCAGCCGCTGAGCCGGTGCCTGGGCAAGACCAAGCCGGACCTGGCGGCGCCGGTGCCCATCGAACCCGCGTTCGAATCTTGCCGGCTCTTCGCCCCGATACTCTCGCTCCCGTCAGTCATCGATCCGGGAAGAGGATCGTCCGCAGGGTCGTGCGGTCGGCCACCATCTGGAGGGCGGTGCGGAGCTCCGACATGGGGAGGCGTCCCGTGATGAGATGCTCGACGGGCACCTCGCCGGCGGTGAGCTGCCGGACCGATTCCGCCACGTCCATAGGCGTGTGGTGGTAGATGGGCTGGATGGCGATCTCGTTGTAGTGCAGATGGCCGATGTCCACCGCCAGGGTCTGTCCCGGGGCCACCCCGCCGAAAGAGACCAGCGCGCCGCCGCGGCCCACCAGACTCAACGCCTCCCGGTGCGTCTCCACGGCGCCGATCACCTCGATCACCACATCGGCGTCGGGCCGGCCGATGGCGGCCTGAAGCGCCTCGCGGGACGAGCGATCGGTAGTGTTGAGCGCATGCGTGGCCCCCATGGCCTCGGCCACCCGCAGTCGGCTGTCCAGGCGATCCAGCGACACGATGACGCAGTCCTTGCCGTAGCGCCGTCGCAGGGCGTTGACCATCAAGAGCCCCATGGGGCCCGCGCCGAAGACGACCACGGCGTCGCCCGGCGCGACCGGGATCCTTCGCACGGCCTGGACGACGCAGGCGTACGGCTCCGTGAAGACCGCCCGCTCCAGATTGGTGTCCTCGGGGACGGCGTGGAGGTTCACACGGGCAAGCCGCCTGGGGACCAGGATGTAGGGCGCAAAGGCCCCGTTCAGGTACTGGATCGTCTCGCACATGCTCGGGCGGCCGCGTCCACACTGCCGGCAGACCGGGCCCTCCACGGCAAGACACGGGGCGGAGTTCGCGGCGGCCACCCGCTGTCCGGGACGCCAGCGCCCCCCGGTGTCCGGCCCGACCTCGACGATCGTCCCCGCCCATTCGTGG
>JAPLLC010000180.1:0-6684 GCA_026387775.1 Candidatus Methylomirabilota bacterium
TCCATCCCGTCCAGCAACCGCTCCGCCACCCGCTGCATGGTGCGCCGTGCTCGGTGGAGTCGGATCCGGGCGGCCAGCTCCGAGCACCCAAGGACCTTTGCCGACTCCGCCGCCGTGTACCCCATGACCTCCCGCAGAAGCAGGATCTGCCGCTCCTTGGGAGAGACGCCGGTCAGGACGCGTTCCGCCAAGTCCCGGTTCGCCGCTCCGACATCGGATGCGGCGCCGGCGGCCACGGTGCCCGCCGCCTGCTGTTCGGCCGGGGACAGGTCCTCCCAGCCCACCTCGCGTCCGCGCCGGGCGCGCAACCGGTCGTAGCACAATCGCGTGACGATCTGGGCGATCCAGGGGCCGAATGGGGCGCCGGACCGGAACCGCGAGAGTGCCCCGAATGCCCTGAGGAACGCCTCCTGCGCCGCATCCTCCACGTCCCGGCGATCCCGCAGGAATCCTCCCGCAATCCGGAAGACCAGCCGCTCGTACCGACGGACGAGCACCTCGAACGCCCTCTGGTCCCCTTGCAGCGTCCGCTGGACCAGCGCATCGTCTCTTGGCTCATCCGTTTCACCCTGCGGTCCGTTTGGTCTGGTCATCGGGTTCATTCTACACTACGTAGCAGCTCCTTGCAGTGTTTCAGGGAGTTACAGCGGTTCGAGTGGGATTCTTGACCGGGGACGGCTGGAGGGCCATTCACCCTTCTCCGCTATCCAGACCTTATCCATCTTGCTTCGCAGCGTGCTTTGAGGCAGGCGGAGAGCAAGAGACGAGGTCAGGCCCCATGGAGTTTTTTGACGACCTCCTGGAGGACCTGGGATATGGGAAGGCGATACTCCGGCTGGACCTCTTTGAGCCGAGGCAGAAACCGCTTCTGGCGAAGGTACCCCACCGCGGTCTCGTGCCGCTCCCAGTTCAAAAGGTTCCACGGTTCCTGACAGCACTAAAAGACCTTCCAGGGCGCGGCGGGACTCGGATGAATGCGGATGCGTTCGGTCAGATACATCGTTCTCGGCTCCGGTGGACACGCCGAGTATATCAAACGGGTGTATGGCGTACAAGCCAGTTACTTGCCTCCCAGACCACTTCCTGATATAAGCCCCACGCAACCCGATCCTCGACCACGACACCCACCCGGCGGAGAGAATATGCATCAGGTTTCGATGGCTCGCCTCACCCGGATGTTCGCCTGGATCGGGCTCTCCAGTATCGGCGGCGGTCGGTCGGCTTACATCTATGACATGCTCGTGGAGCGCCATGCCTGGCTCACCCGCGAAGAATTTCTGCCCCGGCTCACCATCAGTCAGCTCCTCCCCGGCCCGAATGTCGCCAACCTTGCCGTATGCCTTGGGAGCTGGCTGCGCGGGCCGCTGGGCGCCATCGCAGCCCTGATTGCCGTAATCCTCCCCGGTGCCGCGACCATCATGATTCTCGCCAGCCTTTACTTTGACCGTGGCGTCGGGCCCGATACGGAGACGGCCCTGCGGGGAATGGGCGCGGCCGTCGTGGGGTTCCTCTGCATCAACACGGCGCGGATCGGGCGGGGTTCCCTGCGCGGGCGGGGTGCCATCTGGATCGCGGCGCTGACGTTCGTATCTGTCGGCGTCCTCCGCTTGAACACCTTCCTGGTGGTCCTTCTCGTCGGGGGACTGAGCCTGTGCTTGAACCGCCCCGGCCGATCGGAGCAGCGACATTCCGCGCAGCCCGAGAGCGGGGGCACCCCATGACGGATCTCCTGACCCTCGCATGGACTTTCGTCCGCCTCAGCTTTCTGGCTGTGGGAGGCGGCCTGGGCGTGGTGCCCGAGATGCAGCGCCAGGTCGTCGGCATCCACGGCTGGCTCACCGCTCGGCAATTCGTCGACGGCTACGCTCTTGCGCAGGTCACCCCGGGACCAGGTATGCTCGTGAGCGCCTTCATCGGATATCGGGTGTACGGCCTCGTGGGCGCCTTCGTTGCCATGATCGCCATGTTCCTGCCGACCTCTCTCCTCACCTGGATCGTCTCGCGTCGCTGGCAGCGTCTGCAGGGACGACCCTGGGCCTTGGCGGCGGAACGCGCCCTGGCGCCTCTCGCCGTTGGTCTCATGGCTGCGGGCGTTTACACCGTCGGCCGGTCGGCGGTCACGGACCTCCCCACCACCCTTCTGGCTGTGGCTGCCGCCATCATACTGGCCAAGCGCTGGCTCCCCGCGGCGGTCGTCGTCCTCGCCGCCGGAATCATGACCTGGCTCCTCGGGGTATTGGTCCCGTAGGGCGGACATCGGGGATAAGGAGTGCCCGCCCCCTTCTTGATTCTTCGGTTGCCCCGCCGCCGCACCTGCGGTATGAATATTGGACTTTCCGCCGGATCCAATCACGACCGGAAAACGACCCTTTCTGCTGGGAGCCTCCCCACGCGCTGATCACCCGACGCGCAGGCTGTCCGGTATGCGGGTGTATCGAGAGAGGACCGAACCATGTTTGGGCCAAAGTCGTCCGACCAGAATTTCTTTTCCGCCTTTTGCCGTCACGCCACAGCCACCAATCGGGCGGCAGAGCTGCTTCTCGAGCTGTTCGAGCATCCCGAGCGAGACGAGCTCGCCGTCCAGATCGAGCGGCAGGAGCACGAGGGAGACAAGATCCTCCACGACGTCGTCCACGCGCTGCGGGCCACCTGGATAACCCCTTTTGATCGGCAGGACATCCAGCATCTGATCTCCTGCCAGGACGATGTGCTGGATCTTATCCACGCCAGCTCGAAGCGTATCGCCCTCTTTGAGATCCAGACGGCCCCCAACGATGCGATCGCGCTCGCGCGCTACATCCTGAAGGCGTCCGAGCTCATGAAGAGTGCGGTGGGCTTGCTCAATAATCTGAAGCGGAACGAGGAGATTCTCAAGATCTGCGAGACGCTCAACGAGATCGAGAACGACGGGGACGAGGTCTTCCGCCGTTCTCTCGCCCGGCTCTACAAGAAGGGGAACGACCCGCTCGAGGTGATGAAGTGGCGGGAGATCTATGACAATCTCGAAATGGCGCTCGACCGGAGCGAGGACGTCGCCAACCAGATCGAGAGTCTGGTCCTGGAGTACTCATGACCCTCGCGCTTGTCGCCATCATCGGCCTGGCCCTCGCGTTCGACTACATCAACGGGTTCCACGACGCGGCAAACTCCATCGCGACGGTGGTGTCCACGCGCGTCTTGACGCCTCGCATAGCGGTTCTCTGGGCCGCCTTCTTCAATTTCGTGGCCTTTCTCGTCTTCGAAACCCGGGTCGCCTCCAACATCGCCAAGGGGGTCGATCCGGCGGTCGCGACGCTGACGATCGTGGGCGCCGGTCTCATGGGGGCGATCGTATGGGATCTGCTCACGTGGTGGTTGGGCCTTCCCACTTCCTCTTCCCATGCCCTCCTGGGCGGCCTGGCGGGGGCGGCAGTCGTCAAGGCGGGCTTCGGGGCGCTGGACGCTCCATTCTTCCTGAAGACGATGGCCTTCATCGTCATCTCCCCAGGGATCGGCTTACTGCTGGCCGTCCTGGTGATGAACGGCCTGATGCGTTTCCTTGGATCGCGTCCTCCCGGACGGCTTGATCGCGTCTTTCGAAAGCTGCAGCTCGTCTCGGCTGCCCTCTACTCGCTCGGCCACGGGGGCAACGACGCCCAGAAGACCATGGGGATCATCGTGGCCGCCCTCGCCGCCTCGGGACTCTTCGAGCACGCCCCCGCGGGAGCCCACAGCGTTATCCCGCTCTGGGTCGTCCTGTCCTGCCACGCGGCAATGGCCCTGGGAACCATGAGCGGCGGTTGGCGAATCGTGCAAACCATGGGGATGCGCATCACGAAGCTGACGCCCATCGGCGGCTTTTGCGCGGAGACGAGCGGCGCTGCCTCGCTGTTCCTGGCGACAGCCCTGGGCGTGCCTGTCTCCACCACGCACACCATCACGGGGGCGATCGTCGGGACGGGGTCGGTGCGGAAGTTTTCCGCCGTGCGGTGGGGTGTGGCGGGGCGGATCGTCTGGGCCTGGATCCTGACGATCCCGGGGGCGGCGGCCATTGGGGCCGCAAGCTACCTGCTCGCTCGCCTCGTCGGAATCCCGGGTTAGGAGCCGTTACGAAATAACTTGCCCATTCATTGGAATTTCGTTACGGCTCCTTATGCCGTTTCCGGAATTTCTCCGGTCAAGTTATTCTTTGACAACGGCTTAGCCCTATCCGCGCCAGAACCGCCTTCGGAAGCGTTGCCAGTTGAGGATACGTCGCAACTCCCGCTCGGATGTCCGATACCGCACCACCAGCCGCCCATCGACGAACAGGACAGGTACCTCGCGCTCATAACGGGCCTGCATCGCGGGATCGCCCTCGATGTTCACCTCGGTGAGCTCGAAGGCGATCTCCCCCGCCAGACGCTCGCACATGGCACGAAGGTCGTTCCCCAGGTGACATCCAGGCCGGGTGTAGAGTTCGAGGCGTAGCGGCTGAAGCGGCATCGTGGCACCGGAGGCACCCTACCACGGCCCCCGAGGAGTGTCAACGCGCCCACGCGCTTCCGGCGCGATCTGGCGATGACCAAGACGGTCCCTCGAAATGAATGGAATTGGTCTTGTAACGGGGGACGTAACATCCTATGTCCCGCCCGCCAACCCGATCGGATCCCGCTGGGTGAATCGGCCTATCGTCGGATCATAGTATCGCGCCCGGTAGAAAGATCATATGCATTCCGCCGTACCCGTGGCGCGGAGCCCAATGCTGTTGCGGTATTCGAGCACGCAGGGCTCCGACGAATACGGGACTTGGTGTTGTGATCCCCGGATGCGAGTTGTCGCCTCACGCCACCGGCATCGTTTAGCGCACCAGGGTATCGTATTCGGCGTGGGTCCCGATCCAGAACCAGAGCACCCCCTCCGGGATCTGGACCCCGAGCGCGCGGTGATGCAAGCCGACGCGCGCCGACCAGAACGTGCCCACCCTCTTGAAGTGGAGCGCCGGATGGCGCGGGTCGGTTTTCAGCAGCACAAAGGCCTTGTCGGCAAGCGCTTGAATCGGGGCCGGGAGGGCATGGTGGCAGGCCCAGAAGGCGGGCGAGGCTTGGTGCGTCACAGGGGCGTGGACCGGCCCGCCGCGTGGTCCCGCAGCGCCTGGGCCGCCAGGCCCTCCAGCTTGCCTGCGGCGACATCCGCCGCGAATTCCTGGTCCCAGGCCTCGGCATCAAAGGCGGCGAACCACCGCCGGAAGGTGGCCAACTCCTCCGCGGACAGCCCCTGGATCTGCCTCTCGAGTTCTGTCATTCTACTCATGCGGTCCCCCTCCTCCACGTGCAACTTCCATTCGAAGCGTACCGAATGGACTCCGGGGTGTCAATCAGAAAGGCCCCGGGCTACTCGGCGGGGTCGGCGTCGGCCTGCACAGAGCCCGGTGTCGCCTCCTCCGCGGGCGGCCGGGAGGGCCGGACCGCCTGGAGCCCGGCCGCCGGATGCGTGGCGGTGTAGTGGGGGACGTTGGTGCGGAGACAACTTAGCGACACTCGACCAGCTTGGGCGTGGGATCGGTCCAAGCCGCACGATTCACCGCCGAGGTGGTCACGCCCAGGAACCCGACCTCCGTGACCCCGGGATACCCGAGATACGGGACCGCGCGGGGGCACAAGCACTGGTGGCGTCGCGTGGCATCTCGGGAGTGGCATTCAAGTTGTTTCCGCACCAACGTACCCCCATTCCGTCCCCCATTACATTACGAGGAGTGTCAACGTGGGCGGCCGTCGCGACTGACGGTTGTGTGTGGCCAGCGGTCGTGCGTGGTGTGCAGTACTTGCAGAATCCGTCGCCGGACGCATTGGGAAAACAGACGAAGCCGGCGCAGTTTCTCCCACTCCCCTGCCGGCACCGGCCACTGCCCCGTGTCGGTCGGCATCATTCTTCCCTTGACTTGGATAGAGCGACGGGCTATCTAGCGCCTAACAATCGACACGGGAGGAGATGAGCGTGCTCCGAATCCTCGTACGGCACGGCGACGGTCGAGTGGAGGCAGCGACGGATCCGGACGCGCTGGGCGCCGTCCTCGCTGACCCCGCCTGCCTCGTGTGGGTGGACGCAGAGGCGGAACCACGCGAGACGCTCGAAGCCCTCGCGGACCGCTTTGCACTCCATCCGGTGACCCTGGATGACTTCATCAACCGAAATCAGCGGCCAAAGATCGAGGAGTTCGAGCAGTATGTCTTCTTGGTGATTCACGCCTTGGAAGCTATTCACGGTGACGAGCTGCACACGGAAGAGATCCACGCCGCCCTCAGGCAGAATGCCCTCCTGACCGTCCACGAAGGTCCGCTGGAGCACCTCCAGCGGGTGTTCGACCGGTCCGCGAAGGACCCGCGCACCCTCCAGAATGGCCCGAGCTTCTTGCTCTATCTCCTGAGCGACGCCCTGGTGGACGCCTATTTTCCGGTACTGGATGCTCTCGGGGACGAGATCGACGCCCTGGAAGATATCGTGATCGAGACGCCGGCCCGCGCTCACATGCGCCGCGTCTTTGAGGTCAAGCGGGTCCTGGTGCAGCTTCGAAAGATCGTCAGCCCCCAGCGCGAAGTGTACAACGCCCTCAGCCGCCGGGATTACCCCTACATCGAGTCGCGGACCGCCGTCTACTTCCGAGACGTCCACGACCACCTCGTGCGCGCCTTCGAGATGATCGACTCGTACCGCGATCTTGTGGGC
>JAPLLC010000180.1:6693-21622 GCA_026387775.1 Candidatus Methylomirabilota bacterium
CCAGGTGATGAAGCAGCTCACCGTCATCGCCACCATCTTCATGCCCCTCTCCTTCCTCACCGGCTTCTTCGGCATGAACTTCACCAGTATCCCGTTCGATCGCCGGTGGCTCTTCGTCATGCTGCTGCTGGTGATGTTCTCTCTTCCCGCCCTCATGCTCATCACGTTCCTGCGTCGCGGCTGGCTGAGCGACGATAGGCGGATTACCACCTGGGCCCGCTTGCGGGTCTGGCTTCGGCGCCATCGGTGAGTTGTGTAGGATGGCTGTCTCTAGGGGGCTTCGGCGGTGAGGATGATGCTGACCTGGCCGGTGTGGTTGACTCGCTCGTAGCCGAGGAGAAACTGCCGGACGACCTCGCCGTCTCGATCGCTCCCGCCGATCGTGACGGGCTGGCCGCTCTGCACGACAACTTCAGTGCTGGCATCAACCATCTCGATAGCGCCCTCTCCTTCCTCGGTGCGGTACGAGAGGTGCGGTGTGATCTTCAGCCGGATCTGCCTGTTGGGCAGGATGGTCGGCCGGACCAGGAAGGCCGTCCCAACCTCGCGGAGGACGACCCCGGCGGTGATGTAGCTGTGCCGGGCGGCGTACTGCTGGAACCACACGATCTCCAGAGATTGGTCCAGCACCGCAAGGCGTCCCTCGGCTCCATCCTGGATGAAGAGAAACGAGCCGGCCGTCTGACGAACCCGCTGCTGCGACTCCTGCACCCGTAGCTGCGCCGACCCGCGCACTCCCTGTGGACTCACCTGGACGATCGTGCCCCCCGGCCCCGTCCCGCGCAAGTCGGCCCCGCCCTGCGTCCTCTGTCCTATCCGCCGAAACTCCACCGAGACCTTCACGCTCCCCGGCGGCGGCGGAATCAGACTCTGGCCCTCTACCCTCGCCCCGGAGATGAGCATACAGAAGACCGCTATGCCGGCAATCAGGCAGCGCATCGTCACCTTCAGACCCCTGACGCATCTCCGCGACCCTGATCCGCTGCACCCCCGCCCCCCATCTCCTGCGCCCCCCTGCTCAGCCCTTCGGCTTCCAGCGCAGGACCGGCTGGCGGGCGGCGCGCGTTTCGTCCATGCGACCGACGCGCGGCTTGTGCGGCGCGGCGCGGACGAGGTCAGGCTGCTCCTTGGCCTCGCGGGCGATGGCCTTCATGGCGGCGATGAACTGATCGAGGGTCTCCTTGCTCTCCGTCTCCGTCGGCTCGATCATCAAGGCCCCCGGCACGATCAGCGGGAAATAGATCGTGGGGGGATGGAAGCCGTAATCCATCAGCCGCTTGGCAATGTCGAGGGTCTTCACATCGTTCTTCAGTTGCTCGGCGTCCGAGAAGACGCACTCGTGCTTGCAGACCCGGTCGTAGGGCAGGTGGTAGTCGGCCTTGAGTCGGTTCATGATGTAGTTGGCGTTGAGGACGGCCGTCTCCGACGCCAGCTTCAGGCCGTCGGGGCCGAGGCTCCGGATGTACGCGTAGGAGCGCACCATGACGCCGAAGCTCGCCGCAAAGGAGCGCACCCGGCCGATCGACTGCGGCCTATCGGAGTCGAGGGCGAAGCCGGTCTGCGTCTTCTCGACGGTCGGGACCGGCATAAAAGGCGCCAGGTGCTTCCGGACGGCCACGGGCCCCGCCCCGGGGCCGCCGCCGCCGTGCGGCTGGGAGAAGGTCTTGTGCAGATTGACATGGATCACATCCACGCCCCAGTCTCCCGGCCGGGTGACCCCCATGATGGCGTTCAGGTTGGCCCCGTCGCAGTAGACCTGCCCGCCCTTGCGGTGGACGATCTCGGCAATCTCGGCGATGTGCTCCTCGAAGAGCCCCAGTGTGTTGGGGTTCGTGAGCATGATCGCCGCAACCTCGTCATCCATCGCCTCGGCCACGGCCTGGGGCTCCACCACCCCGAGCGGCCCCGACTTGATCGGGACCACCTGGTAGCCGCAGAGCGCCGAGCTGGCGGGATTCGTCCCGTGCGCCGATTCGGGGATGATAATCTTCCGGCGCGGATCCCCCTTCGACTGGTGGTAGGCCCGGATCATCATGACACCGGTCAGCTCCCCGTGCGCCCCCGCCGACGGATGGAGCGAGACCCGGTCCAGGCCGCTCACCTCGGCCAGGTACTGCTCCAGCTCCCACAGCAGTTGCAGGGCCCCCTGCGCCAATTCATCCGGCAGGTACGGGTGCGCCTTCGCGAAGCCGGGCAGCCGGGCCACGTCCTCGTTCACGCGGGGGTTGTACTTCATGGTGCAGGACCCGAGCGGGTAGAATCCGAGGTCGATCCCGAAGTTCCACTGAGAGATCCGCGTGTAGTGGCGGACCACTTCCCCCTCGCTCACCTCGGGAAGCCCGGGGATCTCCCCGCGCAGCAGGTGCGGGGGGATCAGCGTCTCCGCCTTCTTCTGGGGCACGTCGCAGGGGGGCAGCGAGAAGCCCACGCGCCCGGGGGAGCCTTGCTCGAAGATCAGGGGCTCCTCGAAGACAAGCCCCTGGGTTCCGACGGTCCGCTCCGGGCCGCTCATCGCACTCCTCCCAGCGCCGTGACCAGCGCGTTGATCTGCTCCCGCGACTTCTGCTCCGTGACGCACACCAGCAGACAGTCCTTCAACTCCGGATAGAAGCGGCTCAGGTCCAGGCCGCCCACGATCTCCCGCTTGAGCAGCCGCTTCAGGACCGCCGCGGGCTTCTTCTTCGTCCGCAGGACGAACTCGTTGAAGGTCGGTCCGTTGAAGCGGGTACCCAACCCATCGAGACTCCCCAGCCGCTCTTTGGCGTAGGCCGCCTTGCGGAGGTTCTGGAGTGCCACCGCCCGCAGCCCCTGCGGCCCCATGCTCACCAGGTAGATCGCCGCCATCAGCGCGATCAAGGATTCGGAGGTGCAGATGTTAGAGGTGGCCTTCTCCCGCCGGATGTGCTGCTCGCGCGTGGCCAGGGTGAGGACGTAGCCAGTCCGCCCCTGCCGGTCCACCGTCTCTCCCACCAGCCGTCCCGGCATGTGGCGCACGAACCGCTCCCGCGTGGCGAACAGCCCCAGCGCCGGACCGCCGTAGTTCATCCCGGTCCCCAGCGCCTGGCCCTCGCCGGTGACGAGGTCGGCGCCGCACTCCCCGGGCGACTTCAGGAGCCCGAGGGCGATCGGCTCGGCCACACACACGACGAAGAGCGCCCCCACGGCGTGGGCCGCCTCGGCCAGAGGCGCGAGATCCTCGACCCCTCCGAAGAAGTTGGGATACTGCACCACCAGGCAGGCCGTCTGCGGGGTGAGCCCCTGCTTCACCGCCTCCAGGTCGGTCGTCCCCGCGTCGGTGAACTCGATCTCACGGAAGGCGACACCGAGCTGCGCCGCGTAGGTCCGGGCGACCTGACGGTATTCCGGGTGGACCGCGCGAGCCACCACCACCTCCGACCGGCCCGTGATGCGATGGGCCATCAGGATGCCCTCGGCCGTGGCGGAAGCCCCCTCGTACATCGAGGCGTTGCTCACCTCCATCCCCGTCAACTGGCAGACGAGCGTCTGGTACTCGAAAAGCGCCTGGAGCGTTCCCTGTGAGATCTCGGGCTGGTACGGGGTGTAAGCGGTGAGAAATTCGCCCCGCTGGATCAGGTGGGTGATGATGGCGGGGCTGAAGTGGTCGTAACAACCCGCCCCCAGGAAGGTGTTCCACCGGTCCGCGTCGGCGTTCCGGTCCGACAGGGCGCGGAGGTGTTTCGTCAGCTCGGCCTCCGAAAGAGCCGCCGGGATCCTGAGGGCTCGCCGGAGACGCAAGGTTTCGGGCACGTCCGCGAAGAGATCCTCCACCGACCCGGGCCCGATGGCCTCCAGCATCTGCCGCCGATCCTGCTCCGTAATCGGGATATAGCGCATGCCTCGCTCCAGTACGTTCAACGTGCAACGCGACATGGGCAACGTGAAACGCCGCCCGGTTCTACTTCGCCCCCTCGCTGGCCAAGAACGCCTCGTACGCCTTCACATCCATGAGGGCGTCGAGATCCTTGGGATTCGCGATCGTGACCACGATCATCCAGCCCGCCCCGTAGCAATCCTGGTTGACCAGCTCGGGCTTGCTCTCCAGGGCGGCGTTGACCTCGACGACCTCCCCGCTCAGGGGGCAGAACACGTCGGAGACGGCCTTCACCGACTCCACGACTCCAAAGGTTTCCATCTTGCCGCTCGCGACCGCGAACTTCCGTCCCGGCTTCGGCAGCTCCACGAAAACCACGTCTCCCAGCGCGTGCTGGGCGTGGTCGCTGAGGCCGATCCGCGCCTGATTCCCCTCGACTCTGACCCACTCGTGCTCCCTGGAATACTTGAGATCGGCTGGATACATGCGCGTTCCTCCCTTATGAGCGTGGCCGTTTGTAGAATGGTGTCTTCACAATCCGCGCCGCGACCGGCTGGTCGCGGATCAGAATCTCGATCTCGGTCCCCAGGGCGGCGTGCGCGATCGCCACATAACCGAGGCCGATGTTCCGGTTGAGCCAAGCGGATGGTGCGCCGCTCGTCACCTCACCGATCCGCTCCCCGCCCTTCAGGATGGGGTAGTGTGGGCGGGCGATGCCCCGCCCCATCATCTCGAAGCCGACCAGCTTGCGCGCGATCCCTTCCGCCTTTTGCTTCGCCAGGGCCGCGCGGCCGATGAACTCCCCCTTTTCGAGCTTCACGATCCAGCCCAGGTCGGCCTCGATCACCGTGTGCGCCTCGTCGATGTCGTTGCCGTAGAGGGCCATCTTGGCCTCCAAACGCAACGTGTCTCGCGCGCCGAGGCCGCATGGGAGTAGGCCCAGAGGGCTCCCCGCCTCCAGGAGGCCTTCCCACAGCGCCTTAGCATCCCCCGGAGATACATAGACCTCGAAGCCGTCCTCCCCGGTGTATCCCGTGCGCGACAGGATCGCCCGCTTCCCCAACACCTGCCCGGTAGTGAACCAATAGTAGGGAACCGCCACGAGGTTCACCGGCGTGAGCCGCTGAAGAATCTCGACGGCCCGCGGCCCCTGGATGGCGATCAGGGCGGTCTCCTCGCTGAGGTCCCGGAACTCTGCCGTGCCGGTGCCGTGATCACGAATCCAGGAGACGTCCTTGGCGATGTTCCCGGCGTTGAGCGTCACCATGTAGTGGTCGTCCGCGACCTTGTAGACGGTGAGATCGTCCACGAAGGTGCCGGCCTCGGTCGTCAGGGCCGAGTAGTGCACCTGCCCCGACCGGAGCCGCGCGGCATCGTTGCTGGTCAGACGCTGTACCGCAGCCGTCGAAGAGACCTGCGGCGCTCCGGACGGCCCGGTGCTCTTCCAGGATCCCCCGGTACTGCACAGGCATGTCCCACTCGCCGAAGGGCACCATCTTGGCCCCCATGGCCCGGTGTGCGGCGGTGAGCGGAGTCTGCTTCAAGGGGTGGTCAAGGGTGGTCATGATGTCCCTCCAATTCTTCGACCATGCCGGGGCTTTGTCAAGGAAAACTCTCCCACTCTCACCGCCCGAAATCGGCCCCGTCTCGCGCTTCAGTGCGTGCGCGCCTCGCCGGCGCAGAGGCCCAGCACGAGCTGCTCCAGAATCAGGGAGTCCGGCTGGCCCGACGTCTTGAAGGCGAGGTCTGCATCGTGAATGGCCGAGAGCGCCCCCAGGAGTTCCTCGAGACGATAGCGGCCGGCCGCCTTCAACAGGTTGAAGGCCCGGAACGGGTGCATCGCTTTGAGCCTGGCGGCCGATCCGTCGTCCTCTCCGTCCTCGGCGGACAACCGGGGCAGGTGGCGCGCCTGAAACGTCGCGAAGGTCATCCGCGGATCGATCTCCCCCCCCAGCCGTCGGTCCAGGGCGCAGCGGGCCACCGTAAGGCTGCGCACCTCGCCGGCCAGCAGCCCCAGGATCGCCACGCCCGCCTCCCGCTGGGCGAGCAGGCCTCGCAACGCGCGCAGCGCCCGGCCGACCTCCCGCTCGTCCACCGCATTGGTGAGGTCGAACACCCCCGCCTCGCGCGTGGTGCACAGGACCTCCGTGACGTCCTCGAGGGTGACGCGCGGCCGGTCGCCGACGTACAGGAGGATCTTCTCGATCTCGGACTCGAGAGCCCGCATGCTGAATCCGGTCCGGTCCATGATGCCGGCGGCGGCGTCCTCGTCGATGCTCTTCTTCTCCGCCGCCACTCGTTCCCGAATCTTGGCCCGTGCCATCTCGGGCCGCATCTGGGTCTCCCCCGCCTTGCCGGTCCGGACCCCGCAGTCCACCACGACGCCCGTCTCGTGGATCCGCTTGAAGAGGGCGCGGCGCTGGTCCACCACCTCGGCGGTGAGGACCAGGACGGCCCCCGGCGGAATCCCTTGCTGGAGCATCCCCTCGTAGATCTTGGCCGTACCCGCGCCCGATGCCTCCGGAATCTCCGCCCCCTCGGCCAGCAGACGCCCCGCCGTCTCTTGCAGCCAGCGATCCGATTCGTCGCCGTGGGGGAGGGTCAGAAGC
Organism: Candidatus Methylomirabilota bacterium; assembly: GCA_026387775.1. Classification (GTDB taxonomy): domain Bacteria; phylum Methylomirabilota; class Methylomirabilia; order Methylomirabilales; family 2-02-FULL-66-22; genus 2-02-FULL-66-22. The sequence goes on from JAPLLC010000180.1 coordinate 13,135, forward strand.
TGATCCCAGAGAGGCTCGGGAAGCTCTCCCCTCCCCGCACGTTCCAGGAAGGACCGGTCCTGCCCCACTGCCCCCGTCGCCTGGAGCAGCAAGGCGGTCGCCCGGGAGAGATTGCCCCCCTTCCACGCCTCCCAGCTCTTCGCGAACAGGCCGCCCACACTCTGCTTCGAGACGAAGGCCTTGGTGTCGTGGACCACGACCACCTTGGTCCCTCCGAAGAGCGACACGGTCCGCAGGCGCAGCGGCAGGCTCCCCCCCTCCGATTCCTCCGCGACCACCTCGACACTGAGCGGCTGGTGCCTCGTCCCCATACAGCAGGTACACGGACGAGTGCACCCCCTTCCGCATGTCCGCGATCACCTTGTCAATCGGTCCCGTCATTGGGATCGCCCCTCCTCCTCTTTCTCGGGCCGGACTCGGTGGGGGGCCCGACGCGGCGAGGCGCGGTCCACGCCGGCCAGGACCGCGAGGAGCTCTCGCCCCAGATGGGTGCTCCGCCACCCGCGGATCCCCTCGACGGCGGCCAGCGCGGCCAGATCGGGGGGAGCCACCTGCGCCAGGATCTCGATCAGCCGCCGCGGAAGCAGGAGGCCCGGGTCCAGCCCCAGCCGCGGTGCGGGCTCCGCCCGCCAGGAGAGCAGAAGCTCGATCCGCCGCTCCGCGGACCGGTCCAGGCGAGGTTTCTTCGGCCGGCGGATGACCGGAAGGCCGGCCTCCGGGACGGCAAGCCCTCGGGACACGGCGTCCAGCATCCCGTCCCCGTACCGATTCACCACGATCGAGGAACAGCCTGGAATCGTGCCGAGTCCCTCCCGCTGTCGAGGCCGCTCCGCCGCGAGGCGGAGCAGAGTCTCGTTTCCCATCACCCTGAAGGGCGGCCGCCCCCGCTCCCGCGCCCACCCCTCGCGCGCCACGAAGAGTTCCCGCAGGACGGCCAGGCCCTGCGGGTCAAGCGAACCGACCCCCTTGATCTGAAAACAGTCGTCCGGATGGAACACCCGCTCCGCCGCCGGTGTCGCTTCGAGCGCGCGGCATTCCTCCGCCACCCACTCCTGCCGTCCCCGGACCCGCAGCGCATCCAGCAGGCATGTTCGGAGCGCGATCAGGTGCCGGACGTCCTCCGCCGCGTACCATTCTTGCGCCGGGCTCAGGGGCCGGCTCGCCCAGTCGTCCTTCTGCCGCGACTTGCCCGGTGGAACCCCCAGGAGCGTGGCAAGCAGCGCCGAGAGGCCGAGAGCCGGCATCTCGAGGAACTGCGCGGCCACCATGGTGTCAAAGAGGCCGGCGACCGCGAAGCCGAAGTCGCGCTTCATCGCGGCGAGGTCGTACGCGGCCCCGTGGAATATCTTGACCACGGCAGGGTCGGCCAGGATCGGGGCAAGCGGGCGCAGATCCGCCAGCGCTAGGGGATCCACCAGGAACGCTTCGCCGTCTTCCACGGCGAGTTGGATCAGACAGACCTTCTCGGGGAAGTGGTGCAGGCTGTCCGACTCGGAATCTACCGCCAGCACCCGCGTCGCGCGTAGGCGGGGAATCGCGCCATCCAGATCGGTGGACGTCCGGATCCAATGGGCGGGTCTGGCGGGCGGGGACGAAAGATCGGGTTGCGTCATCCTGATCTCGCAGGTGGGGAAGGCGCACCGGCTGGCGCCTCCCGCACACGGCAGGGAAGCTACTTGATGGCCAGCTTACCCGTGGGTGTGAGCGGACCGATCCAGGGGAGATTCGTGCAGGCGTACTCGTAGATGCCCGAGCGATCGGCCGCCACCGGAATGCTCACCGTGGTTTGGGCCGCGACCGCCTGGCGGATGCTCAGGGCGGGAATCAGAAAGGTGTGCTCCTTCCCCACGCTGGTCACCTGCAGGGTGATGGCCAGCGCCCGCCCGCCCCGGTCGGCGGCCAGGACCGACGGCTCACACCGGTTGTCCTGGGCAACGATCTCGAAGGTGATCTTCTTCGCCTCAGCCGGAACGAGCTGGTCGGCGCCCCTATTTCCAAACAGGGTTCCACACCCCCCGGCCGGGAGCAACAGGCTGATCAGGATGAACGGAAGCACGCGCCGCACTTTTGACCCTCCCAAGTTTATCGACGGGGGAGCCTACCACGAGGCTTCCGAACATGCAATGGTCCACTGTCCCGAGCCGGGCTTCGGAAGCGCGCGAGACTCGCTGAACGGAAAGGCCTTGCCCGCGACGGCGCCGGTTTTTGCGCCCCGGCGTCGGGCCGCAACGAACCCGTTGACCGCGGGGAGGAGCTCGGGATATATCTGAAGCGAGCCAATCACCTTACGGCGAGGACAGCGTGGACCGCCAATCACCGATTGAAGCGAAGCGACGGCACCTTCGACAGCGTGCGCAGCAGCTGTTGAAGCGGGTCAACCGCATGGATGACGAGGAGCTTCGATGGACCGTCCGCGTCTTCGCCGATTGTCTCCCCCCGAAACAGCGCCTGGCCTTCCTGGGCGCCTATAGCGAGCACTGGCCGGTGGAGGATCGGCGGCGGTTCTTGCCCGCCTTCATTCAGCGGTACACGCAGGTGGCCCTCGACACCCTGGAGCGCTCCGCGACGGTGCGCGGTGGGGAGTTGGCCGCCCTCACGGACGAGGACCTACAGGGCATGTCGGAGGCCGAGAAGTGGTCGCTGCTGGCCGACGATCCGGGCGGGCTCTCTTCCGACCAGCTGCGGCACGAGCTGGCCCGACTGTTCATGTGCAAGTCCTTCGACCTTCTCCACGACGCGGGTCTCTCCGAGGCGGCCGTCGAATACCCCGCCTACCATCGGATACAGGAGGCCCTGGAAGCCCGCCCCGACGCGCGTATCGGCGAACTGGTCCAGTTCGTGGTGGAGCGTGCCGCCCGCCTGCGCTCCCGCACCCCGCACGAAGTCGAGGCCGCTCTCGCCCAGATCCGCGGCACGATCAGCCAGCGCCTCGAAATCGTGATCCCTCCCGACCGGCTGTTCGCCGGACAGATGGTCCGTCTCCCCCTGGAGCACCCCGACCAGCTCTCCGACCCCGCCGCCGCCGAGACCATTCGTACGCTGGGCGACCTGCCGGAGGCCGACCCTTCCACCGCCCTGCTGGTCGTGGCGGACCTCATGACCCAGCGGGAAGTCGAGGAGCACCTGCTCCCGTTGCAGCGGCGGTACCGCTCCTTCGCCGAGGTGCCACCCGAGGAACTCCGCGCGCTCCTCGCCCGCCTCTGGGGCCGGCTGGGGGATCGCCGCCTCACCGACTTCGCCGAACGGTACCGATCGGGTCGCATGGTCGCCGAGCGGAAGGTGGCGCTCGAGGTCTGGAACCTGCTGCCCCGCGAGGAGCAGTTGACGATCCTGGAGCGGGACAACCGCAGCATGGACCCCGGCCAGGCGGCGCGCCATCTGATCAAGATCTTTTTCAGCTTCCAGTACGACACGCTCTTCGACCTCGGCTTCCACATCGGTCTCCTGCGCTCCCCCCGCTACCATTCCCTTGTCCGGCGCCTGGCCGGACCGGAGGCCGCATCGGAAACGCTGCGGGTGGAGACACTGACCCGAACCGTGACGCGACAGATGCACAACCTGGGGGCGCTGGCGCCGGAGGCCCGCCGGGCGGGCCTGCAGCAGATCCGCGCGCTGATTGCCGCGGCCCTCGACCTTCCCGGCGATCTCACGTATCCGGCCGGGAAAGAAGGGCGCGCCTAGCAGGCTGCTGAAAAAGGCCCATCTGCGGCGTTGGCGCGCTCGGGTGCTCGCTACGGCGTACTGGAGTACGCCTCGCTCAACCCATCGCTTGCCGCCTTGCATCTGGACCTTTTTGAGCGGCCTGCCGAAGAGTGAGTATTTCAGCATCCCGGTCTAGGAGGATTGATCATGTCTGTGGGCAAACGACGACATCCCATCTATGAAGGCATCGCGCTGCTGGCCGATCCCATCTACGGGTATATGCAGTTCACCGTGCCCATCAACGAACAGCAAGAGGAGCGCACGGAGAAGGACCTCATCGACACCCCCTGGATGCAGCGGCTGCGCCGCGTTCACCAGATTCAGTCCAGCTTCTGGGTCTTTCCGTCCGGGGAGCACAGCCGCTTCCAGCACTCGCTGGGCACCATGCACATGGCAGGCCGGTTCGCCGACCGGCTCTATCCCAGCCTGAAGCAGGTCTTCCGCCGCCAGTGCCCCTCCCAGCCCTGCGTGAAGGAGCTGCTGCGGCTGACCGGCCTCCTCCATGACATCGGCCACGGGCCGTTCAGCCACTTCTACGACGAGAACTACCTGAAGCCGCGCTGTCAGACGACGCACGAGGGGATCGGCCAGTTGATCGTGACGCAGAAGCTTGCGGACATCATCCGTCGCATCCGCCGGAGCCCCGACGGGCCGCTCGATGCGGATGAGACGATCGAGCCGGAGCAGATCGCCTTCCTGATGGGCAAACCGGACGTGGGAGGCGACGACCGGATGCCGCCCTGGCTGCAGACCCTGCAGCCGGTCTTCTCGGGCATCTACACCGCCGACAACATGGACTATATCCAGCGGGATGCCTACATGACCGGCTTCTCCCTGGACCTGGTGGACATCGAACGCCTCCTTTACTACACCTTTGTCACGGAGGACGGCCTGACCCTGCACAAGTCCGGCTCCTCCGCGCTCCGCCGCTTCGTCAACGCCCGCTTCACCATGTATGCGGACGTTTACTATCACCGGACCAACCGGGCGGTGGATCTGCACATGCAGGAGATCTTCGAAGAGACCGTTCGCCTGCTCTTTCCATTCGACCCCCGGGTCGAGCTGGACCGGTACCTCGGCGTCAGCGACTGGTCCCTGCTGGAAGGGGTGCGCCAGTGGGCCGGCGATCCCGACCCACGGCGAAGCGCCCTGGCGGAGGCATGGGCGCGGATCGTGAGCCGCGAGGTAAAATGGAAGATGGCCTACGACCACATGGAAACGATGGACCAGCCCCGCGCCAAGAAGTTCATGTCCGCGCCGGAGCTGGAACAGGCCATCCGCCAGGGCTTACCCGCGGCGCTGCGCGATCTTCCCTTCAGGGTGGACGTGGCCAGGCAGGATCCCCGGCCGCTGAACCCCTGGACCGAGGAGACGAAGAAGATTTTGATCTACGACCCGGCGACGGAAAAGGCCTCGCCGCGTCCCGTGGAGGAGCTCTTCCGCTACATCCCCGCCCAGGTGGCCCACTACCGGATCTTCGCCCTGGACCACGCCCACGACGCCGAGCTGGCCGCCGCCACCCGCGCCGCCCTCGAAAGCCCCGGCCAGGACGCCTTCACGACCAACGTGTGAGGCCGCCGCTCGGCGGCCTCACCGATCCGTCGGGACCTTCTTCCAGTCCGCCAGAAAGCGCTCCAGGCCGATGTCGGTCAGCGGGTGCTTGATGAGCTGCCGGAGCACCGCCGGGGGCAGGGTGCAGACGTGGGCACCGGCCAGAGCGGCGTCGACGAAGTGGATCGGGCTCCGCAGGCTGGCCGCCAGGACAAAGGTGGCATAGTTGTAATTCTCGTAGATCGCCACGATCTGGCGCACCAGATCCATCCCCACGACGCTGATATCGTCCAGGCGGCCCACGAAGGGGCTGATGTAGGTCGCGCCGGCCTTGGCCGCCAGCAGGGCCTGGCAGGCCGAGAAGCACAAGGTGACGTTGGTCTTGATCCCCTCCTGACTGAGCTGTTTGACGGCCTTCAACCCCTCGGCGATCAGGGGGATCTTCACGACGACGTTCTTGTGAAGCTTGGCCAGCTCCCTGGCCTCGACCAGCATTCCGGGCGCCTCGGTGCCCACCACCTCCAGGCTGATCGGCCCGTCCACGATCGAGAGGATCTCCGCCACGATCTCACGGAACGGGCGCCCCTCTTTCGCGATCAGCGAGGGATTTGTGGTGACGCCGTCCACCAGACCGAGCGTCGCGAGCTCACGAATCTCCTTCACATCCGCGGTATCCAGAAAAATCTGCATGGTGTACCTCCCGGGAAAGTTTGCGTGGGAGCGTGGGAGAGTGGGAGCAAGGGGGCAAGGGGGCAAGGGGGCAAGGGGGCAGAGGTGCTCCCCTTCTCCCCCGCTCCTCCGCTCCCCTGCCCCTCAGCCCCGCGTCCCGAACAGTGCCGTCCCGATCCTGACCAGCGTGGCCCCCTCCTCGATCGCCGCCTCGAAGTCGTGCGACATCCCCATGGACAGCTCGGTGAGCGGAAACCCCTCCCGGACGAGTTGATCCCGCAGCAGACGCAGGCGACGAAAGAACGGACGCACCGCTTCCGGATCCGGAAGGAAGGGCGGGACGATCATCAGACCATCGATCGCGAGATGGGAGAATCGGCTCGCCTCCGCCAGGAGGGTCCGGACCTCCTCTTCGGCCTCGCCGCTCTTCTGTGCCTCCCCACCCAGGTTCACTTCCACGAGACAGCGCAGATCCTTCCCCGCTTCCTCGGCATGCCGTTCCAGCTCGCGGGCCAGCCGGATCGAATCCAGGGAATGAATCCGGCTGAAGAGGGCGACCGCCAGCTTGGCCTTGTTCGTCTGGAGGTGTCCGATCAGGTGCCACTCGGCCACACCGGGAACGAGCGCGATCTTCTCCCGCGCCTCCTGTACCCGGTTCTCCCCGAAAATCCGCACACCCGCGGCCACGGCCTTCCGCACGGCCTCGGCCGGCATGGTCTTGCTGACCGCGACCAGGGTCACCGCCGAGGCCGGTCTGCCGCTCCGTGCCGCCGCGGCCTCGATCCGTTCCCACACCCGACCCAGCCGCTCCCGAATCCCCTCGACCACCTCAGCCCCTCCGCTCCCCCGTCCCTCCGCTCCCCTCGCCCGGCTTCTGCTGCCGCAGGAACTGTTCCATCTCTCGAATCAGATCGCCCGCGCTGGGGAGCTCGTCGGCCGCCGACTCGGGGGTATCGGTTTCGGCGTCCCGCCGCTCCAGCTCCTGGATGTACTTCGCCACCTCCTGCTTCTGGCTGATGATCAGCGCAAGCTGCCGGTCGAACTCCGCCGCCCCCTCCGTCAGCTCGCTGAGGTCGGCCTGCCATTCGAGGAAATCCAGGACCCGCCGGACCAGGGCCAGCACGGCGTGCGGATTGCTGACCTCGGAGACGTAATGAGGGACGCTTGCCCACAGGCTCACCACGGAAAGGTTCTTGCGGCGGCAGGCGTCGTTCAGGATTCCGAGGATGCCCGTCGGCCCCTCGTATCGCGTGGGAGTCGTCTGGAAGCGCCGACCCAATTCCGGATCGCTGGCGACGCCCGAGAGTCGGATTGGGCGCGTGTGCGGGACGTCGGCCAGTAGGGCCCCCAGTGTGATCACCAGCGAAACCCGGGCCCGGTCGGCCAGCTCCAGGATGTGGCCGCAGAAGGTTTGCCACTTGAGGTGAGGTTCGATCCCCACCCCGACAATGACGTCCCGGCCGAGCGACGGTTCCTCGCTGAGGAAGAAGTCGGTCGTCGGCCAGTGGACTTCCCGAACGATCCGTGAGTCCTTCCGAAAGCGGACCTCTGGTCGGGTGAGTCCGAAGTGGTAGAACTCCTCCGGCTGGATCACCGCCACGCGCCGCGTCGGCCAGGTGCGGCAGAGGAAGCGGGCGGCGTTTGTCGCGCTCTCCGCCGCATCATTCCAGCCGGCAAACGCAACCACCAGGACCGGCCGCCGCAGGTCCGACGGAAGGTCATCAACGATCAGCGGGACGACAGTATCGGCCATAATATTTGTCCCTCCGTTCCTGGATCAGGATCTTCCGCCGACTATCCCGCGGCCGCCCTCTGCCGCTCCCCCGATCTCGGCAGCCCGTGGTCCCCGCATCAATCCAGATCGATGTCCCGAATCGGCTTGGTGATCGGCATGTCCTTGGTTCGCTTGAGCGCATCCTGGAACTTCCGGTCGAGGAGATCCTTCTTGTTCTTCTCCAGCTTCATCGACTCCTCGAATCGGGCCTGCCGCTGGGCGGCCTCGGCGTGGAGTCCCTTCACCGCCTCCGTGAGATTCTTGACCGTTCGCTCTTCCGGAGGCAGCTCGTGAGACAGCACCGCACGCATCCCCGCATCCACCCGAAGCCGGGCCTGGCAGCACGGACAGACGACTTCGAATGGCTCTGCTGGTTCTTGGACCATGCTCACCTCCCCAGCAGGCTGCTGAAAAAGGCCCACCTGCGGCGTTGGCTTGCTTAGGCACTCGTTGCGGCGTACCTGAAGTACGCCTCACTCGGCCTTACGCGCGCCGCCTTGCATCTGGACCTTTTTGAGCAGCCTGGACGCAAGCGGGTTTTTCAATAGCCTGCTAGTAGTTATTTAGCAGGAGGAGGCACGGAGATCAAGCCAATACACATGGCCTTGGCTCCGCCTTACTCCGCGCCGCGGCCCTCTCCGCACTTCGCCGGACAGGCACACGTGAGAAGACAGCAGGCAGAATGCCTGCAGGCACTCCTTCGATTGCATGGGAACATGTCGTCCGCCCGACGGGGAGGAACCTGGAGGGCGCCGGATGGTGACGGCAAACGCCGCGCCCGGCGGTCGTCCC
>JAPLLC010000031.1 GCA_026387775.1 Candidatus Methylomirabilota bacterium
GCAGGCTGCTGAAAAAGGCCCATCTGCCGGGGACCCATCCCCCGGATGGGTGCCCAGCCGGCGGCTGGGTACCCCGCTTGCTCGGGCACTCGCTGCGGCGTGCCTGTAGTACGCCTGGACCCACCTGCGGTGGGTACCCCGCCCCGGGTACCCATCAAAAGATGGGTGCGCCGCCCGGCATCTGGACCTTTTTGAGCAGCCTGGGCGAAAGCGGGTTCTTCAGCATTCTTTGAAAGCAGGACGTCCGGACTCTGACGGGCTGCGCGGCGGGCGCGCGCCTCCGCTTGGACCCGGCGGCTATGACGATGCCTCGAAGGGCCGGCCGGCGGGCGCCCCGCGGTGCTCCCGAAAGAGCCTCCGAAAGAGATTGACACCCACGCGTCATGCCGACTAGGCTATGCGGTCGAATGCAGAACAGTGGGGAGACGAGGCGTGTTGACCACGAGTGATGACGCGATTCGCGTCCCGCGGCTGTGGGCGGTTGTGGGCATTCTGACCACACCCGTGGCGATCGGGCTGTTGGTGTTTCTCCGGCGCTATCGCGGGGCGGATCGCACCGCCATGGCCTTGGGGGTCCTCGTCGGCATCGGGCTCTGCGCGGTGGTGGGCCTCGCCTGGTTTCAGCGGAGGTTCGGCGGAACGGAGATGAGCCGCCGGCGTCTCCAGTGGATCGGGTTCCGGTGCGGGGCGGTCGCCGGCGTGTGCGCCGGGGCGGTCGCCGTCATCCTGCTGGCGGTCCGGTGGGCCATCGACCAGATGGGAGGGCCCGTGGGTGAGCAGTTCACTCCGGCGTTCCTCCGGGCGCTGATGGCGCTGTGGGTGGAGATGTTCACCGGGTTGCCGGCCTATCTGGCGGCCGGGATCGTGATGGGTTCGCTGCTTGGCCTCGGCATCGCCGAGGCGATCGCCGCCTGCTCGCGACGGATTCCTGCCGCCTCCTCTCCGAAACGGGGACAGCCGGGGAGGTTGGCTGCACCCTGACCCGGTCCTGTGAGCCGAGCCCGGAGCCTAGGCCCGGAGCGCGCGCCCCTGAACCAATGCGAGGTTGTTACGTGCAGGTACTGTCTCGAGTCCATCGCCAATCCCCTTGCCCGTGCGGGGGCCGCCGACCGCTGGCCGCCTGTTGTCTTCCGTGGGAGGAGGCGTTCCAGCGGCTCACAACGCGACTGACGGCCTTCGCCGAGACGCCGGCCGTTCGCCGGCTGGAGGCGCCCGCCGCCGAGGTATTCTGGAGCCCCGAAGGCGCGGCGAGCGGTCGAACGAACCGGACGGCCGCGCGGCATCCGGCGTTTGCGGAATGGTTCCTCCTGGACTATATCGCCCCGCGACGGAAGGGCCCGCTGCTGGGCGAGTATGCCGATCGTGCCGAGGGGCTCGGCACGCAGGAGGATCAGCTGTTGTTTTCCCTGCTGCTCGCCCCGGTCCGGGCCTACGAGGTGACCGAGTCCCCGACGTCGCACGGGGTTCGGGTCAAGGATCTCTTGACGGGATCGGAGCACGCGATGGGTCCCCTGGGTTTCCCGGACGGCGTGATCCGCTCGGATATCTGTGTCGGTCGGCTGGTGCCGCTGGGGCGGCTCGGGCGACCGGGCATCAGTCTTCTCAGGCTTCCGCCGGGAAGCCAGGCCGAGATGCTGGCGTATCTGCGGGCCACCTACCGGATGAC
>JAPLLC010000127.1:0-2197 GCA_026387775.1 Candidatus Methylomirabilota bacterium
CGCGCCATGCCGAACGGGCTCGGGAGATGATGGCCTCTCGGCAATGGATGACTCCGACGTATCTTGGGCAGCCGGACTTCGACAAGCCACCGGTCCATTACTGGCTGATGGCGGGGGCTGGTCGACTCTTTGGCGCCGTCGATACCGTCTTCTGCCTGCCCTCGGCCGTGTTCGGGTTGATCGCGGTGCTCCTGACATTCGCGCTGGGCGCTTCCCTGTACGGGCCGCGCGCCGGCGGCATGGCGGGCTTCGTCCTGGCGACGGCATTTCTGTTCGTGTATGACGCGCGCATGGCCTTCATCGACTTGCCCTTGGTGGCGTGCATCACGGCCGCCATCTTCGCCGGGCGGCGCGCATTGGAGTTGGAGAGAGGCTGGGGGCGCCCGGCCCTCGTGGCCGCCTTCATGCTCGCGGCGGGCGCCATGATGAAGGGACTGGTCGGACTCGTGCTTCCCCCGCTGGTCCTCGGTCTGGGAGGGATCGCGGCGAGACGATGGCGGCGATTGGCGGGGCTGGTGGGGCTGGCGATCGTGATCACCGCTCCCCTGTATATCAGTCTCGGCTCGGAGTTCACGGGGCGATTCCTGGCTGTTGACCACCTCCGCCGCTTCTTTGTGCCCCACCCCGCCCTGGGAGGCAATCATCCGTGGTACTTCTACGGGCCGGCGCTGCTGGGCGATTTCCTGCCCTGGACGATTCTGCTGCCCGCCGTGGGTGTCGCCCTGGCGTGCACGCCGGACGCGCTGCGTCGGTGGCGGCTGCCTCTGGTGTGGTTCGGGGGCACGTTTCTGCTGCTGAGTCTGGGTGCCAACAAACGGGAGCCGTATCTCCTTCCACTGTTTCCGGCCGTGGCGCTCCTGTTCGGGGTGGTTGCGGACGAGGTGCTTGCCGGTCGTGCGCGGAGGCCGCTTCTGGTCTGCTGGCGTCTGTGCCTGGGGACGCTGGGGGGAAGTCTGGGCGTGACGGCTCTTGTGCTTCCGCTGGTCTGGCCGACCCGGCTTGGCGCTCTGGAATGGGGAGCCGGCCTCCTCATGCTGGCCTGGCTGGGCGGCTGGGTCGCCTTCCGCGCGTGGCATCAAGACCATCGGATCGAGACGGCGGTCATGGCTTGTCTGCTGATCCTGGGGGCGACGCAGGTCCTGGCGTGGCAGATTCTTCCGGCTATGAATCTCAGCCGATCGGCGCGACAGGCGGCGGCGAGCATGCGTACAGAAGCGATTGCGGCGCCGATCGCGGTGGTGGAAGGGGTCGATCCGGCCTTGGTATTCTATCTTGACTTGCCGCAGTCGACGACCGCGAGGCTTTCCGCCACCCGTATCCGCAGGGCCCTGCTTGCGGGGTGGCGGGTCCTGGTGAGAACGACCGAACTATCACCGGTGTTGCTGTCTCGCGAGGGTATCGCCGTTCGCGCCCGGGTCCGCCTGCAGCAGTCAGAATATCTGGTCCTGGAGCGACTCGACAGACGGTCGTCCAGTTAGGAGCCGTTACGAAATAACTTGTCCATTCATTGGAATGTCGTTACGGCTCCTTATGCCGTTTCCGGAATTTCTCCGGCAGTGATTCCTGGGGAAAAGTCGCCGATGATTCCCTTTGCAGGTCCGCCACCCATTCCTGCCGCAAACCCGCCGCTCAGCCATCCGACATGTCGTTGAGATAGAACGAGGGACCGGAAATCAGCAAAGCATTCAGGAAGGCGGCCGGGCCCCTGCGACACCCCCCAAGGTGAGGGAGCAGGACGGCCGGGATTGTCCGCCGGTCGGTTGGTGGATCCACCAGCAGGCATTTGGTGGAGTCCCCGCCCCCGGGGGTGGAGGGGTGGGGGCGGGGGAGAATCGGGATGGCGTAGGTTCGGAGAGTCCGCTCTCCACCACCCATTGTCGCGGAACGACGCTCGGTATCAGCCGCGGGCGAAGCCCGTCGGCTGGATGCCGAAGTTGGACCCGACACGGTTTCGGACATCACCGTCTGTGGCGCCGAAGAATCACAAAGGACCCACTCGTGGAGTCGCTACCTAGAGAAACAAACTCCCAGGTGCCGGCCGTAGCTCGGCTGAGATCCTCGCCGAGAGCATCCGGTGAGGCACTGGTGGTAGTGACTGGGCCATGGATAATCGTGTATTCCCATGCGGCAGTGCTTCCACCCCGCCAGGGAATGATGTTGGCGAACGCAAGTATCGCTGCTAGAAAGAAAGCGGCGA
>JAPLLC010000127.1:2236-23388 GCA_026387775.1 Candidatus Methylomirabilota bacterium
GGCGAACGAGCCAAAAAAGAGGAGAAACGCAGCCAGGGAGTGACCGCACATCCGTAGCCCCCTGAAACCAAAGTGACGGATTCCCTCGTCGGCGTCCAACCTGGCGTTAACCCGGAAGAATCCTGTCTTCGTTTCTTCCAGTTCGACTCCCGCTTGGCAGGCATGCATTGTAAGCCGATGGGTCCGCCTATCGGCTATCCAGAAAATCAGGCCAAACCCAGACAACAATAAGAGACAGCTTCCAATTGCCCACCGCGGATACGCATGCTCGACCGCAAAGTTAATGAATGACAGAGCGCCAGCAAGAACCGCAAGATGACCTGCAAACGCCAGCTGGCGCCACTTGGCAAGGAAACGCCAATTCTCGTTGACTTGCTCGTAGATCTTCTCTGTAGTCTGGTCCATGGCTTTAGCTCCACTCTAACGTACCGGCGTTCAGCAGCAAGCGCCACAGGGAGGCGTGCGGGGCCGCACGGATCGGCGCGCTAGGCTGCTGCAACGCCTTGTTGGGCGGCTGTTACTGAAGCCACCATAAGTCGTCTGTTTGTAGCCACTCATTGCGCGAAAGCCATCGATCGCGGGACAAAGAGTAGAAGGAGAGCGAGCCCGAATCTACGTCCACCGCGACACGGCATAACGTCGTAACATGGCCTGCATGGCTCTCGCCGATTGCGAGATGCCACGCGCGATCGAGGGTTCCGCGAGCCGCATCGAGTTGTGGCGTTCCCTCGATCCGAATCTGCGCGTGCACATTCCCGTCGGATATCGCTTCTACGTGGTCCCCCAAAGCCTTGAACTCTTCGAGCTCCTCTACTCGGGCGAAAGCCGTCTCGGTGTCCAATACGGGTCCAGTCAAAGCCCTGGGGAGTGCGTCCAGAAGAGCACTCAGGGCCAAGAACCCGGCCCAATATTTCTGAACCAGCGCCGCGCTGCCTGCGAGTTCTTGGCAGACGTCGTCGAAGAATAGGACATGCACCCGGAAGCTGCCCCTGGAGACTTGCTCCGCGGACAACAATCGAATGAACTCCTGGAATGTTGCGTCACGGGGTCCACAGATGACAAGATAAAAATCTAGTAAAGGTGGTTGAAATCCCTCGGCCTTCGAGATCTCAGCCTTCGCGTCCGCTTCGCTGAGCGTGTCGGTGTTCTTGGCCTGCGCGGCCACCCACGACGCGCCTATCCGTCCGAAGACATCTACCCCATTTTGCCGCTGGCCTCTGCGACCGTTGCGTTCCGCGTTCGGATCACGCCAGCGCAAGCGCATAGCATCCAGCACCATGTCTTCCCATTCGTCCTCGGACTTGGGGCGCGGCCATTTTGCGGTTGAAGGCGCAGGCATCGGTTCATCCTGTCGCGAAGGTCCGCCTAACGCACCGCTCGGCGGCCGGTGAGCGAGCAGCGCCAGCCCGCCGGGCCGCTGAAGCGGGTAGTTGGACAGGGCCAGAAATCAGAGCGATCGTGTCAGGCACAGGGGTGCTCGTTCTTTCTGACGCGTTCCAGCCAGACCACTTACGCTTATTGGAGGGCCGCCGCACGGGCATTACCCACTCCGGGGCCGATACGAACCGCCATTACCGAGCGGCCCGCCCACGTACCCCACCGTGCGGCTGAGCTCCCTTTCCAGCCGGTCGTATAGCGCTCGGAAGGCGTTGACGTCCGGGATCCCAACACTGTGCGAATCGGGGAGCTCCCCCGCGTGCCGCGGGACCGGATACCGACCGCGCCACTGAACCGCTTCGACGAGCCGGCGAAGTAACTCGTCCTCGTCCCCAGTAAGCGGCACGTTCGCACGTTGCATCAGACCGGAAAGATCGTGATTGAGAAGCCACTTCGGGAGCCGTCCGTGAGAGACCGTACTTGGGTTGCCGGCGAGTACGATGCCTTTCAGCAGTGCCTCGATCGCGAAGCCAGCGAGCATCAGAAATACGGCGCCCACATGCAAATACCGACCGGGCTCCCGCCCTTCCAGCCAATTGCCAACAGCCTCGGCGAATCGGTCGCCGACAAGATCAGCGGACATCCGGAGCTCCGCGGCCGCCATGAGCCATCCGGCCGGCGAGCGTGCTAAGCTTTCGAAGCGCTCGCGGCTGTGCGCCTTGTCCGTTGTCACCGCCGGTGGGTACCCTTGGGGGCCTCGATCGCCCTTCATCCTGTCTCCTTAGCGGGTAAGTGCCACAACCTCAGTGCCACCTGAGCCACTTCCAAGGAGGAGAAGTGGACCTGCATTGGGAGAAAGGGGGCCACTCGGGAAGTGGCTTCTACCGCGTCCAGCTTGGGTGTGCTCTTGTCCCATAAAGATCTCTGATGCGCTTCGTACCTGCTTTCCTGTGCGGTACTGAGGTGGTGGTGCTGTCATAACGTTAACTTTCAGGTGGCACTGAGGTGGTGGCACCTGGCCCCTTAGCGGTCACCCAGCAGGCGCTCGTTCCCGCTGTCCAACGCCGCAAATCAGGCTGAGCCGCGCTTCGCGGCGATAGCCTGCATTTGCTGGTTCGCCCGTTCCACTTTGACTTCCAGTCTTGCGTCCCGTGGATGTGAGACGGCTTCTTGAGACCAGGTCAACTCCACAAATCCTGGGCCGTCATCGACGATTGCCCCAAAATAGTGCAACAAGCGTCCATCGGGTCTTCCACTGGTCTTGACTTTCAGTGCATCAAGAACAGCCTTGGTGCCTGAACTGAGGTGGTCACTGCGGATGCTCCAGCAATCGTGCCGGACGAAGGTGACACGTGCGGGATGCATTGGTTGCCAGCGCAGTTTGCCCGTCGCTCTTTGAAGAAGGTCAACCCAGAAGCGGGGGATTCCGTAAGCCCTTATCTCCTCGAATTCAGTCCAGTCTGGTGAGGGAATCGGGAGAGACACGTGGAGCGTGCCCTCACCAATGTACTCTTCGGGAATACGGTCCGTGGGTGTGAAGAACAACGCGGCCCTGTGGGCAAACAGTTCGGGTTGGCTCGCCAGCCGCTTCGGCGCGAATACGGTCGGCCCATGGTACGTTTGCGCCTCCGATATTGACCCGATCCAGGATGTGCGTCGTTGTTTCATTTTTCCGAGGCGAACACTGCGGATAAGCTGCGAGGCGCGCAGCCCTCTACCAACGTTCACGGTGACAACACAACCGCGGTGCGTGCCGATTACCACGCTTCACTAACCCCATCCACGCCTTGTCTGCTTCATCTGCTTGTTAGCCGGCCCGTCTTACCCCCACATTTGCCCAGTTCCAGTTCACAGGCTCCGGCTTGGATTCTGGCACATTGGAATTGATAACATTGCGCAGCTCCGCATCAAGCGTGTCGAGGTTCCGCCGCAGGTTCTCAACGTCCACAGGCGTCAGCTCAAAGAAGCAGTGCAACTTCGTGAGTGCCACCTTGCTTGGTGAACCGAGCCTCACCTCTATGTCGTAGCGCCCGGCCTTCCACCACAAGGCGCTCTTGCGCGCCTCAAGCATCTCATAGCATTCCTTACTGCTCAGGACCTTGCCTACATAGTCAGTGTCGCCACTCTGCTTCAGGAAGTTGAAGTGAGCCACCAGGTTGTTGAGTAACGGGCGTACCGACTCGTGGTAGCGCGGCTCCTGAAAGCGCACGACCCTCTCGACGAGGGACTCCGTCCCGATCTTGAGAGCGACGGGCGTTTCGTCCCGACTCGCAATCTGCCGCTTGCCAGCTTCGTCTCTAATCTCGCTCAAGGTCACATAGAGACCCACCCACCGAAGCAGTCTGCTCTCGCCATCAGCATGCTTGAGGACAAGGTCGAGTCCGTCGAGAATGGCGCTCTTCCGATCAGCAGAGAACGCCATCCGTATGTTGAAGATGGGGCCCATGCTAGTGAACCCCACCTCCGCTTCGGTGGCGGGCATGATCGTCACCCGTGGTGACACGAAGTAGCTGTGAATCCAGGTGCCTATCTGCGGTAGCCAGGCTGCCGCTCCGATATACGCCGCGATGTCGGCTGCGTTCATGCTCACCTCCCCCAGCACATACTAGTCCGGCTAACTACCGCTACACGGGTCCTTGCTACTGACCTATCACTTACGCGGGCGTCCGTGTATACGCCTAAGGTCCATCCGGCAGTTCGCCCTGCACTCTTGTGAGGTTACAGGTGTGCCACCGATTCCCTTGGGATTATACGCGGATTCCGTGTAACACCCGCGCGATCCCAACGCATCCCCCAGGCCGCTAAGCCGTTGTCAAAGAATAAGTTGACCGGAGAAATTCCGGAACGGCATAAGGAGCCGTAACGAAATCACAACAAATGGCCATGTCATTTCGTAACGGCTCCTAACCACCTTGCCGCCCCCATTGAGCACGTGGGTATCACTCATGGTCGTCGTGACATCTCTCGAGCCAGATGAACCGTTTGACCCAGTGGCGGACGCCCTGGTCGGTCTGGGGAGGGTCGTGTCGGGCGCGGAGGCCCTTGGCCAGGCGGTCGAGGAGCGTGGGGTGGCGTGCGAGCGAGCGGATGGGGGCCGGAGCCGGGAGTGGGGAGGCCCCTGCCCCGCGGGGGAGGGGAGTGCCGCCGGGGATTCCGGAGGGGTCGCAGCAGCGATGCCGGGAGGGGAGGAGATGGGCCGCCCCCGGGTTGTCCACGGCGGACGGACCACACTGCGGGCACGGCTCCCGCGTGGATCGCTGCCTCGAATGGTTGCCATCGACCCTCCTCCGTGCATCGTCTCGGGGAGGTGCACCGGCGATGAGCCTACGCTGGACCAGTAGGACTGTCAAGTCACGGTGCGCCCGGCCACGAGAGCTGGGCTGCATCCCTCGGCATCGACGCTCCGGAGACCCCCCACGGCAACAAACCCGGCCAGCGCTTCGGCCCGCTTGACACTGGGAATGGTGAGCGGTAACCTCCCTTTCGACCGTTCCGGCAGCGCTCCACTCGTCGCGAGAACGCGGCTGTGTGAAGGTCTCAACTTTCAGCCGCGAATGGAGTTGCCTCCAGCGTCCTGGCAGGCTGACCGATGCGATTCCCAACCGGACTGCGCGCCCTCCATCATCGGGACTTTTGCCTCTTCTTCTCGGGCCAACTCATCTCGCTCATCGGCACTTCGTGGGCACGGCCGCACACTGGTTCGGAGTCGCGGTGGCATACGCACTGGCGGGTGGGCTGGCACTGGCCTCGATCCTGGGCCTGGGCTTGCTGGGAAGGCGGGGGTGGGCCGCTTCAGCAAATCCCGTCGCGGAGCCTCCGACGGTGGCCTGATTGCTGATTGCGATGGTCACCCAGAGCGAGCGCTGGGTGGCCATGGGGGTTAGCGTGCTTCAATAGAGCCAGGTGTTCGTACCTGGCAAGGAGATCGCTCATGAAGACAGTGCATGCACTTGAAGTCGTCCCGGCGGTGATGCAGCAGCTCCAGGTGGGAGCGTTTCTGACCGTGGCGGCCAAGGGCCGGACGAATGTGATGACCATCGGATGGGCTCTGGTCGGCATTCTCTGGCAGAAAACGGTCATGATGGTCGCCGTCCGCAACAGCCGTCATACCTTTGGGTTGATCGAGGAAGCCGAGAGCTTCACCGTGAGCGTTCCGACGAAGGACCGGAAGAAGGAGCTGGATTTGTGCGGCACGCTGTCCGGCAGGGCGGTCGACAAATTCAAGGAATGCAAGCTCGCCACGCGGAAAGCCCAGAAGGTCAGTTCCCCGGTCCTCGACATCCCGGGCTATCATTACGAATGCCGACGGCTGTACAAGAGCGCCCTGGACCCAAAGATGATGGACAAGGCACTCGAAGAGCTCTATCCCAAAAAGGATTACCACACCCTCTACTTCGGGGAGATTGTCGCCTGCTACCAGACGGACTGAGTCGCCCCGCGTTTCCGGCATTTGAACGTGACCTGGCGAGGCGATTCCAAACGGGCAGGCGCGTCGCGCTGCGGATCGGGAGCGGAGCGAGCAAACGGACGAGCGGTCAGATTCTTGGGGGTGACGCATGTACAGAGTCGGCCTGGCCCGCGGGGACAAGAGTTATAACACGGTCAAGCAAGCGTTGGAGTTGATCCGCGACCAAATCACGGTACCGAAGGATCGGCCCGTGCTCATCAAGCCGAACATGGTCGAGCCCGATGTGCCGCTCTGCGCGACGCCGGTGGAAGCCGTCTACGCCACCCTGGAGTTCTTCGCCGGCCTCGGGATCGACCGGTTCATCATCGCGGAAGGAACGGCCCTCGCCGGTGGCGAGACCATGCGGGCCTTCCGCGATTACGGCTACTTGACCTTGCAAGAGAAGTTCAACGTCGAATTCCGGAACCTTCACGAGGACGAGAAGGTCGTGCTGGAGGCGTTGAACGCGCACCTCGATCCCGTGGACATCCGCCTGGCCAAGAGCCTGTTCACGTCCTATGTGGTCTCGGTCGCCCGGATGAAGACCCATGTCAAGGTGATCGCCACGCTGAGCCTCAAGAACATCGCCATCGGCGCGATCCACAACCCGGATCGCCACTCGCCGCCCTGGCACACCATCGATCCGACCCAGTTCTCCCATCTGCCGCGGGCGTTGAACCTGTCGCTCGCGCGGCTGGCACAGGCGCTTCCCATCCACCTCGCGGTCATCGATGGCGTCGTCGGGATGGAAGGCAATGGGCCAGTGAAGGGCACACCGGTCCAATCCGGCGTGGCGCTGGCCGGGACCGACGCCCTGGCCGTGGATCTCGTCGGAGCAGAGCTGATGGGTTTTGATCCGCGGACGATCGGCTACCTCTGGTATCTGAGCCGGCAGCGGGGCCTGCCCCGGGAGGATGTGCGGGTACTCGGCGACGATCCTACTACGTGCGTGACTCGGTATCAGCCCTGCGACATGCTGCAGGAGCTGTTGGCTTGGTGGGTGCCGGACTGGCGGAACTATCTCAGCGGTACGTACCTCAGGACCCCCCTCTCGTAATGAATCCTCCGTGCGAGTCAGCGAGGCTCAGCGCGTTTTTCCATTCTACGTTCCTTCGCACCTTCTTCTATGGTACTTTCGACCGTACCACCGATCGGACTCTTGCTTGACATCTGGACCCATGGTCTGATAGTAAGACCAAGAGCATATGTTTACCAAAGTTGCACCTCGCAGCATCTCGGATGAGATTGTCGATCAGGTGATCTCGGCGATCTTCAGCGGCAAGCTGCCGGCCGGCTCGAAGCTTCCGGCCGAGCGCGCACTGTCTCAGACTTTCGGCGTGGGCCGCCAGGCGTTGCGAGAGGCCATCCAGAAGCTGCAGGGGATGGGGCTCCTCGAGGTGCGAAAGCCCCAGGGGACGTTCGTGAAGGCGCTGACGACGGCGGCTCTCCGGCAGCCGTTGGCGCGCCTCTTCAACGGGGACGTGGGGAGCTTTCTGCACTTCCTGGATCTCCGGAAGTGGATGGAGGCGACGACCGCGGCCGAGGCGGCCGAGCACGCCACCGCCGCGGACATCCGCCGGATCGAGGGGACGCTGCCCAGGCTGCACGCCGCCGCCGCCCGTCGTGATCGGGAAGCGCTCGACGAGGCGGACGTCGCCTTTCACATGGCGATCGTGGCGGCCACGCACAATAGCCCCCTGGTCCACCTGGTTGACACGTTCGGGAATCTGATGTGGGCATCTCACGGGCTCCGCCTGGCGGTGCTGCGGGCTCAGAATCTCGAGACGATCTGCGAAGAGCACACCGCGATCGCTCAGGCGATTCGTGGGCGAGCCCCCGACCGGGCCCAGGACGCGATGCTCCGTCACATTGAGATGACCCGGAACCGAGTGGAGCGTGTGTATGGGCCGGACGCCCACGGGGCCGCAGCCCCCCGTCCCCATCCGCAATCCTTTTCTCTTCTCACACAGGCGAGGTGACGCATGAAGCCACTGGATAAACCACTGTTGCTGGAGATCTACCGGAAGATGGTGTCGGTCCGGATCTTCGAGGAGACCGCGGCGGACCTGTTCCTCAAGGGGCAGATCCCCGGCTTCCTCCACGTCTACATCGGCGAGGAGGCGGTCGCCGCGGGGGTCATGGCCCATCTCACCGATAAGGACTTCATCTCCAGCACCCACCGCGGACACGGCCACGCCGTGGCCAAGGGGGCCCGTCTGGATATGATGATGGCGGAGCTGCACGGCAAGAAGACCGGCTACTGCCACGGCAAGGGCGGCTCGATGCACATCGCCGACCTCGACCTGGGCATCCTGGGGGCGAACGGAATCGTCGGCGGTGGAGTGCCGATCTCCACGGGAGCGGGTCTGGCGCTGAAGCTGAAGGGGACCGACCGGGTGTGCGTCTGCTTCTTCGGCGACGGGGCGAGCAACACCGGTGCCTTCTACGAGGGGGTGAATCTGGCGGCCGTCTGGGGGCTGCCGGTGGTCTTCGTCTGCGAGAACAACCAGTATGCCGAGTCCACCCCGCGGGCCGTCCACCAGAAGGTGAAGTTCGTCTCCGACCGGGCGGCGGCCTTCAACATCCCGGGAGTCAGGATGGACGGGATGGACGTCTTCGACGTGTACGAGAAGACGGGCGAGGCCGTCGACCTGGCTCGCAAGGGACAGGGGCCGATCCTGCTGGAGGCTCTCACCTACCGCTTCCTCGGCCACTTCGTCGGCGACCCGCAGCCCTACCGCACCAAGGAAGAGGTGGAGGAGTGGAAGAAGCGGGATCCGATCAAGCTGTTCCGGGCGCGGGTGATCGCAGAGAAGAAATGCACGGCCGCAGAGCTGGACGCCATCGACGCCAAGATCAAGAAAGATATGGAGGCGGCCGTGGAGTTCGCCCGGCAGAGCCCGGAGCCCGAGGTCGAGATGGCGATGCAGGACATCTTTACCGAATGACAACTTAATGACCAATGACCAATTCCCAATGACCAATCTGAAGAACGAAAGGTCGTTGCGATGGGCGGGTCACAGACGGAGCAGCAGCAGGGCAAGAAGGTCTTCGATATCAAGCAGCGGACGTTCCAATTTGGCGTCCGCATTGTGAGGCTGGTGGGCAAGCTTCCGAGAACCGTTGCCGGCATCGAGGTTGGACGTCAATTGGTGCGGGCCGGGACCTCGGTTGGATCGAACACGGAAGAGGCGGATGCGGGTGTGTCGCGAAAGGATTTCGTGAATCACATCCGAATCGCCCGCAAGGAAGCCAAAGAGTCCCGCTACTGGCTGAACATGATCGCGGCCGCTGGGCTCTTGGACGATCCAGAAATCGGTGCACTGACGGCGGAAGCCGGGGAGCTTGTTCGAATTCTCAGTGGAATAGTCACGAGCGCAACGAAGGACTGAATGCTTCTCCAATCGAGTTTGGTCATTTGCTATTGGTCATTGGTCATTTATTGATGACCGTTGACCATATACGGGAGGAACTGATGCGAAAGATTACGTACCGTGATGCAGTCATCGAGGCGTTGCGCGAGGAGATGAAGCGCGATCCGTCCGTGTATCTGCTCGGCGAGGACATCGCGGAGTTCGGCGGCAGCTACAAGACCACGGCGGGGCTCCTGCAGGAGTTCGGGAAGGAGCGGGTGCGCAACACGCCCATCTCCGAGGCGGCCATCATCGGCTGCGCCCTGGGCTCCGCCCTGCTGGGGATGCGGCCGGTGGCGGAGTTGATGTATGTCGATTTCGCCGGCATCGCCATGGATCAGATCGCGAACCAGACCGCCAAGGTGAAATACATGTTCGGCGGCAAGGCCAAGGTGCCGGTCACGATCCGGACGCAGGGCGGCACCGGCCGCTCCTCGGCGGCCCAGCACGCCCAGAGCCTGGAGGCCTGGTTCCTCCACGTGCCCGGCCTGAAGGTCGTCATGCCGTCGAACGCGTACGACCTGAAGGGGCTGCTCAAGGCGTCCATCCGGGACGACAACCCCGTCATCTTCATCGAGCACAAGCTGCTCTATGCGACGACGAGCGAGATCCCGGACGAGGAGTACCTCATTCCCCTGGGCAAGGCGGACGTGAAGCGCCAGGGGAAGGACGTGACCATCGTCGCCAACTCTCGGATGGTGCAGCTCTCCCTGGCGGCGGCGGATCGGCTGGCGGCGGAGGGGATCGAGTGCGAGGTGGTGGACCCGATGACGCTGGCCCCCCTGGACGAGGAGACGATTCTCAACTCCGTGGGCAAGACCAGCAAGCTGGTCGTGGTGAACGAGGCGTCTCCGCATTGCAGCTTTGCCTCCGAGGTCGCGGCGATGGTGGCCGAGAAGGGCTTCGACCTTCTGGACGCGCCGATCCAGCGCGTGACCTCGATGCATACCCCGATCCCGTTCGCGCCCAAGCTGGAGAAGTACGTGACCGTGAGCGAGGAGAAGATCATCGCCGCGGTGAAGAAGATCATGGGGTAGCCCCGGGGGGCCCGCATCCATCTTGACAGTGGTTGAACCGGCAGAAGATAATCAATCGCTTCCCGATCCGAAGCCCCCCGGTCTGCGGCCGCAGGGGGTTCCCGAAGGAGCACACATGGCGACACGCATTGACATGCCTCAGCTTGGCCTCACGATGGAGACGGGGACGATCCTCCAGTGGCTGAAGCAGGAAGGGGAGAAGGTCGACAAGGGCCAGCCCGTCGTCCTCATCCAGACCGACAAGGTGGAATACGAGGTGGAATCGCCCGCGGCCGGGACACTGCTCAAGGCCGCGGCGGCGGCCGGGGACGAGCTGCCGGTCGGCAGCCTGATGGGGATCATCGGCGAGCCGGGAGAGAACATCGCCGCGCTGCTCGGGGCGCCGGCGGCGGCAGCGAGCGGACAGAGCCGAGAGTCCCGAGCCGCGAGCCGCGAGCCGAGAGCCGAGAGCCGAGAGCCGAGAGGCCCGAGACGGGGGAGCCACGAGCCACGAGCCACGAGCCGCGGGCGGGCCGGTGCGGGCCCCCGGGGAGCGGGTGAAGATCTCGCCGGTGGCCAAGAAGCTGGCGCAGGAGCACGGGATCGACGTCGCCACGCTCGTCGGCACGGGTCCCGAGGGTCGCATTGTCCGGGAGGACGTGGAGCGGGCTATCGCTGCCGAGAGCCGCGAGCCGCGAGCCGCGAGCCGAGAGCCGAGAGCCGAGAGCCGAGAGGCGAAGCAGGCGATTCCGGAGAGCATCCCGCTGACCGGCATCCGCAAGGTGATCTTCGACCGCATGGGTCAGTCCTGGCGCGAGGCGGCCCGGGTGACCCTCTTCGCCGACGCCGACATGACGGAGATGGTGCGACTGCGGGAGGCGAAGGGAGCGGAGTGGGAGCGGCGCTTCGGAATCAAGGTGAGCTACAGCGACCTGATCCACATGGCGGTGGCGCGCGCCCTGCGGGAAGAACCGCGGATCAACTGCCGCCTCGACGGGCAGGCGGTGCGTGTCCGCAAGGAGGTCAACCTCAGCGTTGCCGTCGACCTCGGCGAGGGGTTGGTGGTGGTCGTGATCAAGGACGCCGACCGGAAGTCGCTCGGTGACCTCGCCAAGGCGGCCCGGGATCTGGCGGAGCGGGCGCGGGCCGGCAAGCTTTCGCCGGACGACATGGCGGACGGCACGTTCACGGTGACCAACCTCGGCGGTCTTGGGGTCGAGGCCTTCACGCCCATCATCAACCAGCCGCAGGCCGGTATCCTGGGGATCGGGAAGATCATGGAGAAGCCGGTGGTGCTCGGGGGCGGCATCCATATCCGGTCCATGCTGACCCTGTCGCTGGTCTTCGACCACCGGCTGCTGGACGGCGCCCCCGCGGCCAAGTTCCTGGCCAAGGTCAAGGCCCTGCTGGAGGAGCCGGCCTGGATCGCGTGAGCGAATGACTGCGGAGGACGAATGTCCAATGGCAAATGACCAATGGCGGATTGCGCGAGTTCCGCTTGGTCATTGGGATTTGGTCATTGGTTATTAACCCGTGAGGTAGCGAGGTCGGCGGTGGGCGCGAGGGAGTTTCAGGTTCTCGTCCTCGGCCTCGAGTCGTACGGCGTGACGCTCAGGCGGCAAGAGGCGCTGGTTGAACAGCGCCTGCAGGGGAGCGTGCCGGACACCCTGATTCTGGTGGAGCATCCGCCGGTGGTCACGCTGGGGCGCGCCAAGTCCCTGGCGAACCTCCGAGAATCGCCGGAAGCGCTCGCATCCAGGGGGATCGAGTTCTTCGAGGTGTCCCGCGGGGGCGACGTGACGTACCACGCCCCGGGGCAGTTGGTGGGGTATCCGATCTTCGACCTCCGGGGGCACGGCCAGGACGTCCTGCGCTTCTGCCGGGGGATCGAGGCGGCGCTGATCGGAACCCTCGGCGAGTTCGGGATCGCGGGGCAGGCCGTCTCGGGCAAGGCGGGGGTGTGGGTCGGCGACCGGAAGATCGCCTCGCTGGGCATCTCGCTGCGGCGCTGGATCACCTTCCACGGCTTCGCCCTGAACGTCTCGATCGACCTGAGCGGGTTTCGGGTCATCCGGCCCTGCGGCGAATCGCCCGAGGTGATGACCTCGATGGAGGCCCTGTTAGGGCGGCCCGTCCCGATGGATGGGGTTCGCGATCGTGTGCGAGCCCGGCTTGCCGAAGTCTTTGAATTGACCGAGGTGTGTTCCGCGTCCACATGACCGTGGCATAGAAGGAGGTTCATCATGGCGTTTCCCAAGATGTTCCGCGTGAAGCAAGAGCTGGAGGGGCCGGCGCTCCACGACATTCCGGGGGCGGTCCGCGACACGATGCGAAGCCTGCATTTGCAGGAGAAGGTGAAGCCGGGGCAGACCGTGGCGATCACGTCGGGAAGCCGGGGCGTGGCCAATATCGATCGGATCACCCGGGCGGTGGTGGACGAGCTGAAGACCCTGGGCCTCCAGCCGTTCGTGTGTCCCACCATGGGGAGCCACGGCGAGGCGACGGCGGAGGGGCAGCTCAAGATCCTGGCGCACTACGGGATCACCGAGGCCACCATGGGATGCCCCATGAAGTCCAGCATGGAGGTGGTGGAGATCGGGAAGGTCAAGGGCACCACCGTCTTCTGCGACAAGAACGCCTGGGGGGCGGACCACATCGTCGTGGTGGGCCGGATCAAGGCCCACACCGACTTCGACGGCGAGATCGAGAGCGGCTTGTACAAGATGATGGCCATCGGCCTGGGGAAACAGCATGGGGCCGAGAACTATCACCGTGCCGGCCACCAGTACAGCTACGGCGAGATCTTCCCGCTGGTCGGCCAGGCCGTCCTGGACAGCGGGCACGTCCTCTGCGGTCTGGGGATCGTGGAGAACGGCCATGACCAGACCGCCAAGGTGCAGGCGGTCCTGCCCAAGGACTTCGCGGCGGTGGAGAAGGCCCTGCTCAAGGAGGCCAAGGTCTGGATGGCCCGGCTGCCCTTCGATAAGCTGGACCTCCTGATCGTGGATGAGCTGGGGAAGAACATCAGCGGTGCGGGGATGGATCCCAACGTGACCGGCCGCGCCTCGGTGCAGAAACCGGGCGGCAAGCCGCACATCCGGATGCTCTTCGTGCGCGACATCACCCCCGAGGCGGATGGGAACGCCATCGGGGTCGGCTTCGCCGACATGACCACCAAGCGGCTG
Organism: Candidatus Methylomirabilota bacterium; assembly: GCA_026387775.1. Classification (GTDB taxonomy): domain Bacteria; phylum Methylomirabilota; class Methylomirabilia; order Methylomirabilales; family 2-02-FULL-66-22; genus 2-02-FULL-66-22. Next base: position 15,675 of record JAPLLC010000127.1, read on the forward strand.
GTGAAGAAGATCAATTACGTCGCCATGTACATGAACGCCATCACCTCCGGCGTGCCGGACGCGGGCAAGGTGCCCATGGCCTTCGAGACGGATCGCGAGGCGATCGAGACCGCGCTGGGGATGATCGGGCTCACCCCGCCGGAGCAGGCGCGGGTGGTCCGGATCAAGAACACGCTGGCTCTGACCGAGATCGACTGCTCCGAGGCGCTGCAGGCCGAGGTCAAGAAGCACCGGCGGCTCAGCCCCACAGCCGAGCCCGGACCGATAAGTTTCGGTGCGGACGGCAACTTGACGGCGTTCTAGCAGGCTGCTGAATCGCCTGATTGCCTAGTGCCGTGAGCGAGGAGGATAGATATGGCGGGACATTTCATCGAGTGGGGCGGGCTGTCCGCGAAGGCCATCGCGCCCGGGGCTCAGCTCCGAGTGGCCTGGGGCGAGAAGATCATGCTCTCCTACGTGGAACTCGCCCCCGGGGGGAAGGTGCCGCTGCACAGCCACCCGCACGAGCAGGGGGGAATCTGTATCGAGGGGGCGATGGAGTTCACCATCGGGGACGAGACGCGCATCATCAAGCGCGGCGAGAGCTGGATGATCCCCGGCGGCGTCACCCATGCGGTGCGCGCCCTGGAGCAGGGGGCGGTGGCGCTGGACATCTTTTCCCCGCCTCGCGAGGACTACAAATAGCGAGCCGCGAGCCGCGAGTCGCGAGGAGGCGCGCCGTCCGTAATCCATTCAGAACAAAGGAGAAATCGCGTGGTCGATAAGAAGGGCAAGTTCAAGGTCGTCTTCACCGATTCACACCTGTTCAAGCCGCGGGAGGAGCTGGAGGCCCTCAAGGGGCTGGACTGCGAGATCGTCCAGGCCGTCTGCAAGTCGGAGGAGGAGACGATCGCCGTCTGCCGGGACGCGCACGCGGTCCTCAACACCTCGGCCAAGATCGGCCGGCGGGTGATTGAAGAGCTGAAAGAGGCCCTGGTGATCTGCCGGTACGGGATCGGGGTGGACACGGTGGACATCCCGGCGGCCACCGAGCATGGGATCATCGTGGCCAACGTCCCCGACTTCTGCTTCGACGAGGTGGCGGACACGGCGATGAGCATGATCCTCTCGGTGCCGCGCAAGGTGCACCTCCTGAACGCCCTGGTCCACCAGGGCATCTGGAAGAAAGACGCGGCCAAGCCGGTCCACAAGTTCCGGGGGGCGACCCTGGGGATCTACGCCTTCGGGAACATCGGGCGGAACCTGTGCCGGAAGGCGGAGCCCTTCGGCTTCCGGATCCTCGTGCACGATCCGTACCTCACGTCTGAAAGCGTGCGGGGCTACCCGGTGACCCTGGTGGATTTCGACACGCTGCTCAAGGAGTCCGACCTGATCTCGGTCCATGCGCCGCTCACGGAGGAGACCCGGCACAAGTTCGACGAGACGGCCTTCCGCAAGATGAAGCCGTCCGCCTTCTTCTTCAACCTCGGCCGCGGGCCGATCCACGACCAGAAGGCGCTCACCCGGGCCGTCAAGGAGGGCTGGATCGCGGGCGCCGGGCTCGATGTCCTGGAGAAGGAGCCGCCCGATGCCGACGATCCGATTTTGAAACTGGACAAAGTCGTCTTCACGCCGCACTATGCCTCCTATACCGAGGAGGCATACCGGGAGCTCCAGGTGAAGACCGGGGAGAACGCCGCGGCGGTCCTGCGGGGGGATTTCCCCAAGTACGTGTTCAACGGCGAGGTCCGGGCCAATGCGCGGCTCCTCAAGCGCGCCGCGCGATAGACGGACACACACAATTCGGAGGAGAATCGACCATGAGACTGAAGGGAAAGAAGGTCGCGGTTTTGGCGGAAGAGATCTACCAGGAGATGGAGCTGTGGGTGCCCTACTATCGGCTCAAGGAGGAAGGAGCCGATGTCAAGATCGTGGCGCCCGAGAAGAAGACCTACAAGAGCAAGCTCGGCTACCCGGTGAACGCCGACGTGGCGGCGGCCGACGTGTCGGCCAAGGACTTCGACGGCGTCGTGATCCCGGGCGGCTACGCTCCCGACATGATGCGCCGCTACCCGGCCATCCTGAGCCTGGTGCGCGACTGCTTCAACCAGGGCAAGCCGGTGGCTGCCATCTGCCACGCGGGCTGGGTGCCGGCCTCCGCGGGGATCCTGAAGGGAAAAAAGGCGACCTGCTTCTTCGCCATCAAGGACGATCTGATCAACGCCGGCGCCAAGTACGTGGACGAGGAGGTGGTGGTGGACGGGAACCTCATCACCTCGCGCACACCCGCCGACCTGCCCGCCTTCTGCCGGGAGCTGGTCAAGGCCCTGGAGAAGTAAACCAACACACGCCGCCGCACCGGGGGATGGCCTCCCGGTGCGGCGGGCGTTTATCCCGAACATTGCAGTTGAACCGCGAAGAATCCTGGATCGCCTTGCGGTCTTTGCGAGCTTTGCGGTGAAATGTTTGGGTTTCTTCCATGTCCCCCGCAGCCTCCCGATGGAGCCTCTCATGTTGCTTCCCAAGATGCATCGCATCCGTCAGAAGGTCGACCCCCCCGTGGTGGCGGACGTCGCCGCCGCGGTCGCGTCCGAGATCCGCAAGCTGAACCTGGCGGGGCGCGTGAAGCCCGGCGCCCGGGTGGCCGTCACCGGAGGCAGCCGCGGCGTCGCCAACATCGCCGCGATTCTGAAAGCCACGTGCGAGAGCCTGAAGGCGCTCGGGGCGAAGCCGTTCATTGTCCCGGCCATGGGGAGTCACGGCGGCGCCACGGCGGAGGGGCAGCTCAAGGTCCTGGCGCGCTACGGGGTGACGACCGAGAGCATGGGGGTCCCCATCCTGTCTTCCATGGAGACGGTGGAGATCGGCCGGATGTCCTGGGGGTTCCCGGTGCTGGTGGACAAGAACGCTTCCGAGGCGGATCACATCGTCCTGGTGAACCGGATCAAGCCCCACACCAACTTCCGAGCCCACGTCGAAAGCGGCCTGATGAAGATGCTGGTCATCGGTCTGGGGAAGCATCAGGGGGCGATCATGGCCCACCGGGCGGCCGTGGACGTCGGCCTCCCGAAGGCGATTCCCGAGGTGGCGCGCTTTTCGCTGTCCAAGCTCCCCATCCTCTTCGGCCTGGGGACGCTGGAGAACGTGCGTCATCAGACGGCGAAGGTGGAGGCCATGCTGCCGGAGGCCTTGGAGGAGACCGAGGCGCGCCTGCTCACCGAGGCCTGGACGTTGCTGGGGCGGATCCCCTTCGAGTTCCTCCACCTGCTGATCGTGGACGAGCTGGGGAAGGAGATCAGCGGCACCGGCATGGACCCCAACGTGATCGGGCGGATGTATTTCTCTCCCAACGAAGAGCCGAAGAGCCCGCGCTACATCCGGATCCTGGTCCGGGATCTGACGGAGAAGACGGCGGGCAATGCGGTGGGCATGGGGCTGGCCGACTTCTCCACGCGCCGGCTGGCCAACAAGATCAACTTCCAGTATACCTACACGAATGCCCTCACCGGCCTCTCGCCGATGCGGAGCAAGATGCCGATCATCTTCGAGACGGACAGGGACGCCATCGAGGGCGCGCTCAAGACCATCGGCCTCACCGAGCCGCCGGATGCCAAGGTGGCCCGCATCAAGAACACGCTGGATCTGGAGTACCTGTTCGTCTCGGACGCCCTGCTGCCCGAAGTGAAGGAGCGCACGGATCTGGAGATCGTGAGCGGGCCGCACCCCTTCGAGTTCACGGCGCAGGGTGACCTGGCGACGAATTGACTCGGGGCTGGTTTCAGGCGGAAAGATTGTTCCGGACTCGAATCATCGATGGTATCGCCTACACCGGGATGAAGACCTGGCGCGTTTGCGCCCGCTCAGTCTTCGTCTCTTAAGGACGCCAACACATGAACTCGCAGTCACGACCAAAGGTCCTCATGGCGCTCTACCAGCTCGGCGAGCGTGTCAATCCGTACATCGCGCGGTTGGAACGGGAGGGCTTCGAGGTTGTCCGCAACCTCGTGGGCCGCTGCCTGACGGAAGACGAGCTGGTCGGGATTCTGCCCGGCGTCTTCGCCACCGTCGCCGGCATCGAGCCCTATACCGAGCGCGTCTTTCAAGCGGGACGGGAGCTGCGAATCGTGGCGCGGTACGGGGTCGGGTACGACAAGGTGGACGTCGCGGCTGCGACGCGCCACGGTGTGGCGGTCGCCATGGCATTCGGGACGAATCACGAGGCCGTGGCCGACTCTACCTTGACGCTGATGGCGGCCGTGGTGGGGAACGTGGTGCGACATCATCTGCTGGTGAGTCGGGGCGGGTGGGGCATGGACCTGCGCCCCGGCCTCTGGCGAGCCACGGTGGGGATCGTGGGGCTGGGGAGGATCGGGAAGGCCGTCGCCCGGCGCTGCCGGGGATTCGAGATGCGCATCCTGGCATACGACGTCGTACCCGATGTCGCCTTTGCACAGGAGAATGGCATCCATCTCGTGCCGCTCGACGCCCTGCTCCGGGAGGCGGACATCGTCACGCTGCACGCCCCCCACACCCCGGAGACCGAAAATCTGATCAATCGCGACCGGCTGGCGCTCATGAAGCCGGGTGCGTATCTCGTCAACACGGCGCGTGGTGGCCTGGTGGACGAGGGCGCCCTCTACGAGGCACTCGCCTCAGGGCGACTCGCCGGCGCCGGCCTGGACGTCTTCAAGAGCGAGCCGCCTGCCGGCTCCCCGCTGCTCGGCCTCGACAACGTGGTGCTGAGTCCTCATTGTGCCGGCAGCAACAAGACATCGGAGGCGGCGGTGGTGAACCGGTGTATCGATTCGATCGTGGAGCGCGCCCGCGGAGTGGGGCCCGGGCCGGAGTACCTCCTGAATCCCGAGGTGTTTCGATCGGAGCGCGGCGGCGTCCCGCCTTCGAAAGTCTGATCGGTGGTGACGACCTCCTCGCTGGCCACTCGGCCGTTCATCCTTGTTTGCCTGGCCACTGGGTTTTTCTATCTCAGCTTCTATCTCATCTTGCCGGTCATGCCGCTCTACGTGGCAGACCTGGGGGGAACTTCCAACCAGATCGGCCTCATCATCGCCCTCTTCGCCTTCGTGGCGATGGTCATGCGGCCGCCGGCGGGATGGCTGATCGACACGAAAGGAAGTCGCTCGGTCCTGCTGGTTGGGATGGCGATCTTCCTGCTGGCGTCGCTTGGCTATTTGCTGACGCCATCGGTGCGGAGCATCCTGGCGCTCCGTCTCTTCCACGGTCTAGGGATGGGACTCTTCCCGACGGCGGCGACCGTGGTGATTGCCGAGCTCGCACCGCCGGCCAGGCGGGGGGAGGCCATGGGCTGGTTCGGGATCGCCAACAGCATCGCCTTCATCCTTGGCCCCGCGGGGGGCCTCGCCGTCGTCGCTCGGACGGGATACGCGGCGCTCTTCCTGCTTGCCGCGGGGGTGGCGGCGCTGGGACTGGTCTGCATCTGGCTGCTGCCGTTGCCGGCACGGAAGGCTTCGCCGCCGGCCCGTCTGCCTCGACTCGGGGACATCTTCAGCCGGGCAGCGCTCCTCCCCTCCGCCATCCTGCTCTTCCTGTATCTCCCCTATGGGGGCCTCATCTCGTTCATCCCCATCGTCGCCACGCAGCGCGGTCTCACGAATCCCGGGCTGTTCTTCACCGTGTACGCCGCGGCCATGCTCCTGGTGCGCTCCAAGGCGGGTGAGATCTCCGACCGGCACGGCCGGGCGGCGGTGATCCTGCCCGGCATGCTGATCGCGGCCGTCTCCCTGGTGGTGCTCGGGCTCGCCTCGGGACCGGCGGGGATTCTCGCCGGGGGGGCGATCTTCGGGATTGCCTTCGGGATGGCCCAGCCGACCCTGATGGCGCTTGTCGTGGATCGGGTATCACCCGCGGAGCGGGGCAAGGCCATGGGGACGTTCTACGTGGCGTGGGAGCTCGGCATCGCCGCCGGGGCCGCCGGCTCGGGCTGGCTGCTGAACAGCATCGACTTCGAGATGCTCTTCCTGGGCGCCGCCGCCGCCCCCTTCGTCGGCGCTTTCCTTGCCCTGCGCGCCCGGGCATCCAGGAGGGAGGCGATCTGAACTGCCCGGCTGCCGCGACGACGCCGGGATCGCCGGAGAGGGATGGCGGCGCGCGGCTCCGGGGTCCCTTGGCGGTCAGAATATCTCTCAGGGGAGGCGGGCGATGGCAAAGACCGCGGGTATGCTGACGGACGTGATCGTCCTGGGGGCGGGTCTTGCCGGCATGACGGCCGCGCTGGCGGCCGAGCAGGCGGGGGCCGACGTGATCCTGGTCGATCGCGGTCCGATCGGGACCGGGACGAACTCCGCCCTGTCGAACGGGGCGTTCTCGGGGCCGGACTCGGCCGAGGCCGCCGCCGAGTACGTGAAGACGGTGGTCCAGATCGGGAAGCGCCTCAATCGGTTGTCGTATGTGAAGCAGGTCGCCCGCGAGGCGCCGGCCGCCGTGGAGTTCCTGAATTCGCTGGGCCTCGAGATCGCGCACACGCGCGGCATCTGGGTGGTTCGATCTCCCCGGCCGGAGGTCATCCCCGGGATCGCCCTGGTCCGGCGCGTGGCCGAGCGGGTCCGGGAGCGCGCAAGGATCCGGGTCGAGCGGGGCGTGCGTGTCACCAGGCTGCTGCGGACGTCCGGTCAAACCGCGGGTGTCCGGGGTTTCGATCTTTCCGGGAGGGCGCGCGAGGTCCGCGGATCGGCCGTCGTCCTCGCCTGCGGCGGAGCCGGGGCCATCTACGCGAAGCACGACAACCAGGGGACGATCCTGGGGCAGGGGTATCATCTGGCCGCCGAGACAGGGCTCGACCTCTGGGACATGGAGTTCGTGCAGTTCTACCCGATCGTCCTGGACGAGCCCGGGCTGCCCTCGGTGATGATCTACCCGCCCTATCCCCCGGAGGCGAGGCTGCTGGGACCGGCGGGTGACGATCTGCTCGCCAAGCACGATCTGGGGGATATCAACCAGGCCATCGTGCGGAAGCGGGACGCCTTTTCCGCCATGATCGTCGAAGAGTCGAGCGCCGGGCCGGTCCGGATGGATCTCCGCGCGGTCCCGCAGAGCCGCTGGGCCGTCCATCCGCTGAGCCTTCTTGCGCGCTGCAGGTTCGATTTCCGGACCACGCCGGTTCGGATCACGCCCGGCGCTCACTTCTTCATGGGCGGGGTGCGGACCGATGCGGACGGGCAAACGGATCTGCCGGGGCTCTTCGCCTCCGGCGAGATCGTCTGGGGGCTGCATGGCGCGAACCGGATGGGCGGGAACGCGCTCATGGAGTGCCTGGTGTCCGAGCGGATCGCCGGCCGCGGCGCCGCGGGGCGCGCCCTCGCCGAGCCGACGCGGGCCGCCGACGCGACCTTGCCGGAGCCGCCCGGGACGGTGGAGGGCTCGCGGCCGGCCGACCTCCGCGGCTTGCGGCAGCGCCTCCGGGACACGGCCTGGCGATGCGCCGGGGTGGTGAGGTCGGGTGAGGGCATGATCGAAGGCCTCGCCGAGGTCGAACGGATCAGGGCGGCGATCGAGACCGCCGGCGCAACCTCCCCGCAAGAGCGGACGCTTCGGGAGGATCTTCGGAGCGCTGCCTTTGTCCTCCAGGCGGTCCTGGCGGCGGGTCTCGAGCGGCACGAGAACCGGGGCGCCTTCATCCGGACCGACTGTCCCGCGCAGGACGACGCCAACTGGCTCAAGAACTCCCGGCTGGTCTGGGATCCCTCCCGCCAGCGATTTG
>JAPLLC010000116.1 GCA_026387775.1 Candidatus Methylomirabilota bacterium
CCAGCCGATTGCGAATGGAAGCCTGGATCTACCACGGCCTTCACGGCGAGCCACCACAACTCCCCAGCACCCGCCAGCGCGAACTCCCGTTGAAGTTTCCGGGGAACTGAGCCACCGGACCGTCGACGTCTGCGGCCAGACATCCTACCGGAGTCATCTTGTCTGGAAGGAGGCGAAGATGGAGAAGACGGTGTTTCTGACGGACATGGCCTGGCCCGAGGCGAAGGCGCGACTGCCGAAGGTGCGGCTGGCGATCCTGCCGACGGGATCCATGGAGCAGCACGGGCCGCACCTGACCTTCGAGACCGACATCGCCATCGCCGCCGAGCTAGCGCGCCGCCTGGCGCTGCAGCATCATCCGCGCGTTGTCGTGGCGCCGCCACTTCCGGTGGGGATGTCCAACCACCACATGAATTTTCCGGGGACGATCACCTGGAGATATGACACCTTCATGGCCTGCCTGGAGGATACGATCCTCGCCCTCTCTCGGCACGGGATCCAGCGCTTCCTGATCCTGAACGGCCATGGGGGAAACCGCGCGGCGATCTCGGTGCTCGCGACGCAGCTCCGCTACGAGGAGGAGCTGATGGTGGCCGGCTGCACCTGGTTCGAGCTGGTGCGGGAGGCATGCCAGAGGTTCATCCCGAAACGGCGGGTGCATGCCGACGAGATCGAGGCGGCGATGGGACTGTACTTGGCCCCTCGGGTCGTCCGCAAGGCGGCCCTCGCCAAGGGGAAGGCTCACGCGGATCCATACCCTTACACCGACCCGGGCACGGGCGGAGGGATCGAGGTCCCGTATCGCTGGGAGGAGCTGACGCCGAACGGTGCCTACGGGGACGCCCGCCGCGCCACGACCGAGATGGGGAAAGAACTCACCGCCGTCTTCCTCGAGAAGGCCGGCGAGTTCGTCGAGGCGTTCATAGTCGACAAGACCCGGGGGGCCGGAAAGAAGCGGAGTGCAACGCGGCCATAGACTGCGCATCTGCGACGTCTGTGGTTAACCTTGGGCTCTCTCGAGGAGGAGACATGGAAAAGACAGAGCGAGATCAGTATGTGGCGATTGTGCGCTCCACGCCGGATCGGCTGAAAGCGGAGCTGGCGGGGGTGCCGAAGAAGCTGCTCGCCTGGCGGCCGGCGCCGGGGAAATGGTCCATTCACGAGATCGTCTGCCACATGCGGGACGCGGAGCGGCTGGGGTATCTCCACCGCTACACGGAAATCCTGGCGAAAGACAACCCGACGTTTCCCGACGTGGACGGGGATGCTCTGGCCCTGGAACGGCAATACCGCCGCCTGAATCTCCGCGAGGTGCTGCGCGACTGGCGGGCGGCGCGGAAGGAATCGCTGGCGATCGTGAAGAAGGTGAAGACGGATCAGTGGCTCCGCGTCGGCACACACGAGCTCGCCGGGCCGATGTCCCTGGAGACGATTCTCCAGCGGCAGGCGCTCGGAAACGACGAGGCGCATCTCGCCCAGATCGCGGATATCAAGAAGCGATGGGAGATCCTGTCGAGGCTCCGGGAGACGCCGAAGCTCCTGGTGGCGCTGCTGCGCGGCATGTCCGACGAAGCCCTGCGGCGGAAGCCGGCACCCGAGAAGTGGTCCATGCTGGAGATCGCCTGCCACCTGCGGGACGCGGAAGAGTTTTTCGTGGAGCGATACGGGAAGATCGCGAACCACGACCGGCCACAGCTCCGGATGATCAACCAGGACGCGCTGGCGGCGAAGCTCCGTTACAACGAGGACGACCCGGCGCTCGTCCTCAAGCAGTTCCAGGGGCTCCGCGCCGAGTCGGTGGCCATCCTCGGCGCACTGGCGGCCCAGTCGTGGCAGCGGGTGGGCGTGCACCCGAAGCGGGGCGACGTCAGCATTGCCTGGACCGCCGAACACCAGGTCGAGCACGACAGCAACCATCTGGGCCAGATCCGGGCCCTGCGGGAGCAGTTCGCCGGCTGAGGAACTGTCAGTCCGTTGCTGTCAATGTGGCAGGGCACAGGCAGGGTGGCCAAGAGGCGGTCGCCCATGCTAGACTCCATCAAGAGCAATCGAAACAGCTGGCTACATATTTTACTTGACAAGTTTGCTGAGCAAAGGCAACATACTCTACCTGAATTGGAACGTGTGTTGCTTTACACTATCGTAACGGACTGTTGCCAAGGGGGGGGAAGGTGAAGCCTGGTTTCCGCGAGAATGATCGGTGCGAGTGGGGGCGGTGCCTCGCCCTCGGCTTGGCCGTACTCGCCCTGTTCGCGTTCTGGTCCGCCGTGCTGCCGGCGGCGGCCCAGGACAGCGAAGAGCTTTTCACTCCCTTTTTCGTCGCGAAGAACACGCTGCCTCCGATGGACCAATCCCTCCTGGCCCGCTCCGATGGTCAACGCGAGCCTCCGGGTCCGATCGAGTACCAGCAGATCATGCGCACCGTCGTCCTACTGATCAAAGAGGGGCACTATCGGTCCGCCATCGTCCTGCTCGAACCCTACAGGACGAAGGACGATTTCCTGACGCAGCACGCCATTGGCGTGGCCTACGTCCGCGTCGGACGCAACCGAGAGGCCTACGAGGCACTGCTCCACGCCCACCGACTGAACCCCACCGCGGCGGCCCCCTTGCTGCCGGCTGCGCTGGCCTGCGCGCGCATGGCCAAGCAGTGCGACGACTATCGCAGCCTGGCGCTTGAGTACAGGGCGCGCGGCGGGAAGTTCACACGATTGGCGGACAAGATCGCAAATTACCTCCCCATCACGCTCACCTTCTCCAAACGGTCCTAGCCGCCCCGCAGCCATCGACCCCAGACTGCATCCTGTGACCGCAGTCCCGGAGACTCCTCGCGCTTCCTGAAATAGGAGCCCTCCAGACTATTCGTCTCATCCTTCTGCGTAGCCGATCGATTCGGCGACCGGCGTGGCTGGTCGAGCGTGAGCGAACGCCAAGGATGTCCCCTCGTGGGGTGAGCGGGCAAAGGGCCCCGGCCATCTTCAAGGTGGAGCGTTGTGAGGTTGTCGGCGCTAGGAGAGCGATGAGAAGGATCGCGATCAGGGTGATGGCGGTCAGCCTCGTCGCTGGGGGGACGGGCGGGTGGAGTCCATCAGGCCTACACTTTCAACTCTTGAAGCAGCTTCAGCATGGCCTCGTGGACGCCTGCGCCCGTTTCCTCGGCCTCGTGCTTCTCGAAGGCCTTGCCGAGATCGGCCTGGTCCTCGGCGCTGAGCACCCGGTCCGCCATGGGGAACAGGATGTTGTTCTCCTTGCCGATGTGGTTCCGGAGTAATTCGACATACCCCTTGGCGTTCTCGGCGATCTGTTTAGCCGCGACCGGATCGGTCCCGATCTTGGCCGCTCCTTCGGCGATGCCCTTGATGAAGGCCCGGCCCATCTCGTGCTCGTGCAGCATGACGGCGATCGGCCCACCCTGGAGCGGGAATCCCCGGTCCACCATCCGCTTGAAGAGGAGGTCCTCCTCCTTGCCGTGGTGGCACTTGTCGGCGAACGTCCGCAGAAACTCGACCACCTTCTCGAAGTAAGCCCGGTCGGGCACGGCACCGGCTTGGACGGCCGCCGCCTTCTTCTCCAGGGCGTCCAGCGCCTGCAGGATCAGTTCGTGCTCAGCCATCAGAACCTGGGTCGGGGTGCCGGCGTGGCCATGGTGATGGGCGTGATCGTGGGTGTGGTCTGCCATGATCCTCCTCCTATTCGAGCATCCCACGGATAGGATAATCTATGAGGCCCGAGCTGTCTGCGACTATTATCACAACGCCGGCGACAAGGACTAGGGATAGCGAGAGGAAGATGGGGACCGCGTTGAGGCACTCGCCTGGACCCGCCCGGAAGAATGCTCATAACAGGAAAGCCTGTGGGGGACCTCAGACGCATCGGCGGACGATGAGACCGTGGAGGCTCTCGAAGAACTCGTCCACCCGGATCGGCTTGAGCAGGAACAGGTCCACGCCCGCCTGTTCCGCATAGGCCAGGTGGTCCTCGCTTCTCAGGTTTGTGAGGGTGACCACCAGGGTGCGCGTCAGGCGGGGGTCGGCCCGGACCGCCCGGATCGCCCGGCAGAGCGCGATCCCGTCCATTTTCGGGACGAGGATGTCCGTGATGACGAGATCGGGGAGCCATTCCCGGGCGAGGCGGAGGGCCTCTTCTCCCTCCCGTGCGGTGACGACGTAGTGGCCAGCCTCCGTCAGAAGGTCCAGGAGGTAGAGTCGAAAGTGCTCGCTATTGTCCACGACGAGGATCCGGCGATGCAGGGAGGCGGGCGCGGCGGGAACACGAGGAGCGCGCGCCGGCTCTTGGTCTCCCCGCCGCGCCGCGCGGACGCCGCCACAGTTCGGACAGCGGATGCGCAGAGATTCTTGGCCGTCGTCTCGGATCCGCCCTTCGGCGCCACACTCCGGGCACTGGAAACCCCAGAAGGTGGGGAGTATCACAGAGGCGCCGGCCATCGCCTTCTCGATCGTGCCGAAGAGCGCCTCGACCTCGAAGGGCTTCCGGAGAAAACCGGCCGCGCCCATGGCGTAAGCCACGCGTGCATCGGCGTCACTGGTGTATGCGCCGGTCATCAGGATGATGGGGACCTTGGGGCGAAGGCTCTTGAGGGTCTCGCAGGCCGCATAGCCGGAAAGCCCCCCAGGCAGGTTCACGTCCAGCAGGATCAGATCGATCGGGTGGGTGCGCAGGAGTTCGAGGCCCTCCTGGGCAGTAGGGGCGATGAGGCTCTCGCACTGCTGCGCGGCCAAGAGCCCGCGGAGGATCTTGGCCACGGTGGGGTCGTCTTCGATGATCAGAAAACGCATTCGCGCTCCCTTCAGCCGACGGGATCATCTCGGCTTGTGGGCTAGGCCGCCGGCTCCTCGCGCTCCCAGGGCGGCAGGAGCTTCACCAGCACCCAGAGGATGAGGAAGGGCAGGATGAGGATGATGATGGAGGGCAACAAGCCCTCCCGGGTGGCGAACTCCAGCTTGTAAGTGGTGTAGCCCAGGAAACTCTTGGAGAAAAGCTGGCCGCCGATGACCACGTTCCAGCGCATGGCGAAGATGCCCATCAGTGTGAGCAAGCCGGCCGCGACATAGAGTCCCTTCCGTACCCCCTCGCGCAGACGCACCAGCTGCACCAGACCAAGAAGGAGGATCGGCAGCAGCGTTCCGAAGATGATCTGGACAAGGATGTGGGGGACGTACAGCCTGGTGTGGACCATGAAGTCGAGGCTCTTGAACGACTCGCCCGATTCGTAGATGCGATGGATGAGGTCGAGCATCTCCAGGGAGAAGTCGATGATGAAGGCGTAGAGCAGGTAGCGCGCGATGGTGTCGAGGCACCGCATGTCGATGGGGGTGCCGCGTTTCCGGCTGGCGGCCATGTAGACGAGCATCACCAGGGCGATGCCCGACACCATGGCGGAAAAGAGGAAGACCACCGGCATGAGGGGGGTAGACCACCAGGGATTGGCCTTGACCGAGCCGAAGATGAAACCGACGTACCCGTGCAGCAGAAATGCGGACGGGATGCCCACGATGGTGATGAAGCGCCCGACCTTGTCGTCAATCTCGAGCGATCGTTCGCTGATGTTGTCCGACCAGAGCGCCATGGCCCGGTAGAGCTGGCGCATGCGACCGGTGCTTTGCCGTGCCATCAGGACGATGTCCTTGCGGTAGTCGAGCCAGATCTCCAAGACCAGCACCGCCATCAGGTACCAGAGGTAGACGAAGCCGAACATGGCCATGGCCGACGTGGTGTGCGGGGTCAGGAACATCTCGAAGGCGCGCTCGGGATGGCCCAGGTGGAGCTGAAGAGGCAGGGGGGCCACCAGCAAGAAGGCCAGCGCGGTGAGAAGTGCCAGGCGGTACGTGGGTTTCACCTCCGCGACGTTAAAGACGCGCTCCAGGGAGGCGAGGATGAACGCACCCGCCACCAGGCCGGTGAGAAAGGGATAGAGCACGATGAGGATGCTCCACTGGAGCTCGATCTCGTTCGGATACATGAACCCTTCAACGCCGTGGAGCAACGTCTCCATTGCCTCCCCCTACCGGACCGATCCGTCCAGCCCGTTATAGTACGCTTTCGCCCCGGTCGCCATCTGCGGCTTCAGCACCTGAATCTTGTTGTTCCGGAGGAAGTCGTGGATGGGATCCTTCGGATTCTTCAGGTCCCCCAGCCTGCGCGCACCCGTAGGGCAGGTTTCGCAACACGCAGTGGTGAGCCCTTTCGTGATTCGGTGGTAACAGAGCGAGCACTTGTCCGCGGTCATCGTCCGCGGGTCGATGAACCGACAGCCGTAGGGGCAGGCCTGCACGCAGTACCGGCAGCCTAGACAGTAGGTCTTGTCCACCAGGACCACTCCGTCGGGGCTCTCAAAGGTGGCGCCGACGGGGCAGACTTGCACGCAGGGGGAGTGGGCGCAGTGGTTGCAGAGCTTCGGCACGAAGAAATTCTTGGCGCCGTCCCCCGGCTTGTACCGGGGCGGGAACCCGCCGTAGCCGCCATCGGGCGAGTCCACCTCGGGGTGCTCGATATTGCCTCCGGGCACGTGGTAGCGCTCCACCCAGGTCCGGAAGTAGTACGGCTCCAGGGGCACGTCGTTCTCGGTCTTGCAGGCGCGAACGCAATTCCCGCAGCCGATGCATTTCTCGATGTCGATTGCGAACCCCCACCAGTGGTCCTGCAGCGTGTAGTTGGGGGCGGCTTCGGGCCTCCCGGCGATCAGGGAATCCCAGGCCAGCGCCGCGGCGGACGTCAGCACGACGAGCTTGCCTGTGCTCTTCAGGAACTCCCGACGATCGATCCTCATGACCACTTCTCCTACGCCATCTCGGGATGGTGAGGCTTATGGCAGGCGTTGCAAGGCTCGGAGCCCATGTGTTCCTGCGGATTCACTTGCTTGAAGGTCTTGGGCTTGGCGACGTCCTGTCGATGGCAGACGAGGCAGATCTTCTTGGCGTCGGGCCGCGTCGGCTTGAGGCCGACGGGGTCGTCCGCATGTTTGGCCAGGGCCCCGTGGCATGCCTCGCAGGCGATGGCGGCGTGGCGACTCCCCTTGCGCTCGTCCACGATATCGGGGTGGCAGGACTCGCAGGCCTCACGCCCAGCGAAGCCCATCGGCCGGGCCGCGTTGTCCGCCAGCGCTCCAGTCCGAAAATGGCCGTACTCGTAGAAACCCTTGGGGATGAAGAAGGCCCGCACGATCAGGAAGAGGAGCAGCCCGACCAGGAAGATCGCCGCCATCCGGACGAGGTGCTTTTCGTCCTTGAGGAAACTCCGCATCGGGTTCCCCTCCCCTCAGTGCGGCTGCCGCCGCTTGGCCCGGATCTGATTGTCCGAAGTCTCGCCGTAGGCCCGAGGCTGGCCGCGACCGGGCCAAGGATGCCGCAGGGTCTCCCGGGGTGTCAAGCGGAAACCGGGGGTCTCGATTCCCTCGCCTCGTGCAGCCGCCGCGGGTCAACGCAGAAAGGTGGTTCGGGGGTGGCGGCGGAAGCTCGGGCTTGCGCGGGCTATCGATGTCCGATATGATTCCAAAACTCATGGCGTGAGCGATCGATGATGCGAACCTGGGTCTGGACTCTTGGGAGGGGGATCAGATGCCGGCGACCATAACTCTTCGTCGTTTGTTCCGGAACTACCTGAGCCTGATCGGCGGCGGCGTTGTCGGGATGAGTTTTGCCGTCAACGTCTTTCTGCTGTTCCTGGACTTTCTCTCCCCGACCCAGAACCCCTACGTCGGCATCATCACCTACATGATCCTGCCGGGAGTCACGCTCACCGGCGTGGGTCTCATCTTCGGAGGGGCCGCCCTCCGCTTCCTCCAACTGCGCCGCGGGGCCCAGGTGGTCGAGCTTCCGAAGCTGGATCTCAACAACACCCGGCATCGCCTGGTTCTGGCGGGGACGTTTCTCGCGGTGATTCTCTTCCTGGGGCTGTCGGGGATCGGCGGCTACGAGAGCTATCACTACACCGACTCGGTGGCGTTCTGCGGGAAGACCTGTCACAGCGTGATGAACCCCGAGTACACCGCCTACCAGGGGTCGTCCCACGCCCGCGTGGCCTGCGTGTCCTGTCACATCGGACCGGGGGCGGAGTGGTTCGTCCGTGCCAAGATTTCCGGGGCCTACCAGGTCTACTCGGTGATGTTTAACAAGTTCTCGCGCCCCATCCAGACCCCCATCGAGAACTTGCGCCCGGCCCAGGACGTCTGCGAGCAGTGCCACTGGCCGGCCAAGTTCTGGGGCGAGCAACTCGCCACGCGGGTCCATTTCGGATCGGACGAGAAGAACTCGCGTCGTGAGGTCAGCTTGCTCATCAAGACCGGCGGCGGGGTGGAGGTGGGCGCCGAGGCCGGCATCCACTCCCACATGAACATCCAGAACAAGATCTGGTACGCGGCCGCGGATCACCGGCGACAGGTGATCCCCTGGGTCCGGGTACAAGGGCCGGACGGCCGGATAACCGAGTATGTGTCCACGGACAAGCCGCTCTCGCCGGATCAGCTCAAGAAGGCCGAGATCCGGCGGATGGACTGCGTGGACTGCCACAACCGCCCGAGCCACCGGTATCTGCCTCCGGGCCGGGCGCTGGACCCCTCGCTCCAGGCCGGACGGATCTCCACCGATCTTCCGTACATCAAGAAGGTGGCGGTGGAGGCGATGGTGAAGAGCTACGCCACGGCCGACGACGCGGATCGGGGCATCGAGGCCCAGATCCGCGGCTTCTACCAGAAGCAGTACCCGGCGTTGGCCCAGGCGCAGGACCAGAAGCTCAAGGCGGCTATCGCAGAGACGAAGCGAGTCTATCACCTCAACTTCTTCCCCGAGATGAAGGTGAGCTGGCAGGCCTATCCCGAGAATATCGGCCACAAGGAGTTTCCCGGTTGTTTCCGTTGCCACGACGGGAAGCATGTGAGCGCAGACGGCAAGCGGATCAGTCGCGACTGCGGGGCCTGCCACGCGTTCCTGGAGCGCCGGACGGGCGGCGCCCTCGTCCGGATGGCGGCCACTCCGGCCTTCGCCCATCCGTGGAAGCTCGCCGGGAAGCACGCCGAACTGCTCTGCGGGGCCTGTCACACCGGGGGACCGGCCAAGCCCGCCACCTGCCGCGGATGCCACGGGATCGCCGAGTCGGGCTCGCCGATGGCGGGCATGCAGTGCAAGGAGTGCCATCTGAAGGAGCAACAGGTCAAGCCGCTGGCGACGTGTGCGATTTGCCACGGGGCCCTTGCCGGCCTGCACCAGAAGGTTCCGCACAAGGATTCCGGGTGCGTCGCCTGTCACGCCCCGCACCAGTGGAAGGTCGAAGGCCGGGATCGGTGCCTCACCTGTCACGGGGACAGGGCCCAGCACAACCCCGGGGCGGCCTGCTTCGAGTGCCACGATTACCGCCCCACCGCGGCCGCGGGCAAGCCGGGGGCGCCTCCCGCCAAAGGCGGGCCGCCGCCGATCACCTTCCCCGCCGATCCCAACTCGCCGGGGCCCGTCACGTTCGCTCACGCCAACCATCTCGCCAAGGGCGCGAAATGCGCCGACTGCCATCCCAAGCTGTTCAAGATGCAGAAGGGCGCCGACAAGCTCTCCATGGACAGCATGGGAGAAGGCAAGGCCTGCGGCGCCTGCCACAACGACAAGAAGGCTTTTGGGGTGATGGACGGGGACAGGTGCGCCACCTGTCATACGGGGTCCTGACCCTTCGCCGCATCCGGCGACGCCGGATTTCCCGGGAGCGACCCGCTAGAATCCTCAAGTCCTGCCTCGGTCCAGCCGATACCCTTCCTAGACGGGTGCGCGGAACGCCTCCCGGAAAGGAAGGGTGCGAATGGATCTCTTTATCGCCCGCCAGCCGATCTTCACCGTGAAACAGGCGGTCTACGCCTACGAGCTGCTCTTCCGTTCGGGGCCGGCGAATGTCTTCCCCGACGTCGATCACAACCATGCCTCGGCTCGGGTCATCGCGGACAGCCTGTTCAACCTGGGGCTGCAGACGCTCACGGGGGGAAAGCTGGCGTTCATCAACATGACGCGGGACCTCTTGCTGGGCGATTATGCCGTCCTGCTTCCCAGGGACGAGACCGTGATCGAGGTGCTCGAGACCGTGACGCCCGACGCGAAAGTCGTGGAGGCCTGCCGCCGCCTGAAGGCGGCAGGGTACTTGATTGCCCTCGACGACTTCGTCGGGAAGGCGGAGATGGCCCCTCTGGTTGCGCTGGCGGACATCATCAAGGTGGATTTCCTCGCCACGCGGAAGGACGAGCGCCGGGCGCTTGTGAAGCGGTACGCCCCGCGAGGCGTGCGCCTCTTGGCGGAGAAGGTCGAGACGCAGGAAGGTTTCCGCGAGGCGGCGGATCTCGGCTACACCTACTTCCAGGGATACTTCTTCGCCAAGCCGGCGGTGATGCAGGCCACGGCCGCCCCCGAATTCCGGCTGACGTATCTCACGCTGCTCCAGGAGACCGTGAAGCCCGATTTGGATCTCCGGCGGATAGCCGCCGTCATCGGGCGAGACGTCACGCTTTCCTACAAGCTTCTTCGCTTCATCAACTCGGCGTTTTTCGGATTGCGGCGCTCGATCGCCTCGATCCCGGAGGCGCTCTCGCTGCTCGGCGAGCGGGAGGTGAAGCGGTGGGCCAGCCTGCTCGGCCTGGCCTGCCTGGGGGCGAACAAGCCGGCCGAACTGGTCGTCGAGGCCGCGCTCCGGGCCCGATTCTGCGAGGGCATGGCCGCGGCAGCCGGGCTCGCGCACTACACCGAGGAGCTGTTCCTGCTCGGCCTCTTCTCGCTGATCGATGCCATCCTGGATCGACCGCTCGAGAGCCTGCTACAGGAGCTGCCGATCCCCTCGATGGTCAAGGCCACCCTCTTGGGAGAGGCGAGCCCCCTGAAGGATGTGTACGACTGCGTCCTGGCCTACGTGGCAGGGGACTGGGAGAGCCTTTCCACCCAGATGGACAAGCTGCAGCTCGATGAAGAAGAGGTTCCGCGCCGCTACCGCGAGGCGGTCGCGTGGGCCCAGCAGGCTCTGCGCGCCGGGGACTCCACGAACGACCAGCCACAGCGGGCGCCTGCCCTCGCGCGCTCCTGACCCGCATCGAGGCCCCCGCCCCTCCGCGCCTCCCGCCGAACCGTCCACAGCCCGGCGATGCCCACTAGGCAACCAGGCCTGCATGTGGTATGGATGTGCGGGTTGTTCGAGAGGGCCCATGCGCATCTTCTACGGCTGGATCATCGCGGGAACCATCCTGGCCACCTGGGGCATCTCCATCGGTCCCCGGCAGTCCTTTTCCATCTTCCTGTTGCCCTTCGTGGGTGAGTTTGGGGCGAGCCGGAGCGCGACCGCTGCCGCCTTCTCGATTCACATGGCGTCCTACGCGTTGGGCGGCTGGCTCCTCGGCATCATCATGGATCGGGTCGGGCCCAGGCGCATCATCGCCTGGAGCACGGGAACCTGGGCCCTGGTCCTCGTCCTGTGCAGCCGGTTGCAGAGCGTATGGCAGCTCTATGTCGTGTACGGCGTGCTGGGCGGGGCAGCCACGGGCGGGTTGTCTTACGTGGCGAACAACACCATCCTCTCCCGCTGGTTCGTCCGCTACCGCGGGCTCGCCTCCGGCATCGCGCAGGCCGGTGTACCCCTGGGCACGGCCGTGTACGGGCCCCTTGCTCAGCTCGGGATCGCATCACTGGGGTGGCGGACGACCCACGTCGTCTTCGGCCTCTTTGTGGCCGTGACCGCGCTTCCGCTGGTGCTCCTCGTCCTTCGCGATGACCCGAAAGAGATGGGGCTCCTTCCCGACGGCGCCACCGCGCCCGCGCTGCGCGGCGGCGGCTCCGATCTGCGGGCGCCCCACATCCAGGACTTCACAGGACCCGGGCTGCCCAGGGGATATTGGCCCATCTTCGCAGCGAACATCCTGCGGGGCCTGACGATGTACGCGATCCTCGTCCACCAGGTGGCCTTCCTGGTGGATGTCGGCTTTACCAGGATGACCGCCGCGTCCTACTTCTCGGCCGGCTTCTTCCTGGCCGTCCCCGGGGGGCTCGCGGCCGGGGCGATCTCGGACCGGATCGGCCGGACGCGGACGTACGCCGGGATCGCGGCGCTCTACGTGATCGGGTACCTCTCACTCCTCTTGGTCCGCAGCCCCTCCCAGGTGGTCCTGCTCTCGATCTCTGTGCTGGCCGCCGGTCTGGCCACCGGGGGGGCGTCTCCCGTCCTGGCCGCCTTTCTCACCGATCGGCTGCAAGGCCCGCGATTGGGATTCCTGCTGGGGTTGCAGAACATCGGCTTCGGGGTGGGCGCGACCCTGGGGCCCTATCTGGCGGGCCTTGCGTTCGACTGGCTGGGAAGTTACACCATCGCCTTTATCCTGATGGCCCTCTCTATGGTCGTCTCGTCGCTCATCATCTCAGGCACGGCGCGGCGACGCCCCGCGACGGGTACCTAGTGCCTCGTTCCGATCGCTTGCCACGAATATGGAGAGGGAAGCCACGGGATGACAAGTTCCTTGCAGAAACCCTGGATGGGAGGCCGAGGCTCATGAGCGTGCTTGCCGTTGACATCGGTGGAACGAAGCTGGCGGCTGGCGTCGTGGATGCTGAGGGAAAGATGCTGGAACGGGGCGAGGTGCCGACGCTGGCGCACGAGGGGCTGGAGCCCGTTCTGGAGCGGATCGTGGGACTGGGGCGCGACCTCCTGGCACGGGCCGCTGCGCGGAAAGAGCCGGTTCAGCGGATCGGCATCGGTTGCGCCGGGCCCGTGGATCTCGAAGCCGGCAAGGTGTTCAATCCCCCCAATCTCCCGGGGTGGAGCGAGGTATCGCTGGTGAGGCACATCGAGTCGGCGCTCGGCCTGCCGGCCGTCCTGGAAAACGACGCCAACGCCGCCGCCCTCGGCGAGTTCCGCTACGGGGCGGGGCGGGGGGCCCGGAGTCTCGTCTACTTCACGGTCAGCACGGGCATCGGCGGCGGGATCATTCTGGACGGGAAGGTGTGGCACGGCCTGAAGGATGCGGCCGGAGAG
>JAPLLC010000139.1 GCA_026387775.1 Candidatus Methylomirabilota bacterium
AGGTCCGCGGTCTGGGACTGCTGGTCGGCGTGGAGCTCGTGGCGGACCGCGCCACCAAGGCCGCCTTGGATCCCGCCACGCAGGCCATCGGCAAGCTGAAGGCCGCCCTGGAGGCCCGCGGGGTCTTTACCCGGAACATGCACGACATCTTCGCCTTCGCCCCGCCCCCGGTGATCACCGCGGCGCAGGTGGACACGCTGGTGGAGAGCATGCGGGGCGCCCTCACGGCGGTCCTGCCCGAGCGGGCGTAGGTCTCCGTGGACGTGCTGGCCGCTTTCCGCCGACCCCCCTTCTTGACCGCAACCGAGCGCGAGCAGGTCGAGGCCGGGCTCGCGACGGCGCGGCGGCACGCCGGCGCCCCGATCGGTCTGGTGATCGACGACCAGCCGGCGGGGGATCCTGCCGTCCGCGCAAGACAGCTCTTTCGCGAATGGGATCTTCCGGAGGCGGAGCGGCCTGCAGCGGTTCTGGTGTATGCCTGCGCAGCGACCCGGCGATTCGCCGTCGTCGGGGGCGAAGCGATTCGCCGGGTTGCCCCGCAGGCTTTCTGGGATGCGCTCGACCGCGACCTTACCCGCCACTTCGACGAGGGGCGCTACTGTGATGGACTTTTCAAGGCCGTCGCCCAGGTCGCGATCCAACTGCAACACCACTTTCCCCGGGGGTCACCTCCATCCACAGACGGCCCACCGAATTCCGGTTGATGAACACACCAAGAGCGGCGTGGGGTCACGCCGCTCTTGGTGTGTCTGGTGAATCCCCTGCAGGGATTTTCGGTCTGCGTTGAACTACGCGCCGCGCTTGGCGAGGTGCCGGTCCAGCAGCATGATCGAGGTCTTTGAGTCACCCACCGTCTTCAGCTGCTCCACGATCTGAGTGGCGTTCTTCTCCTCCTCGACCTGCTCGGTGACGAACCACTGCAGCACGATCTGGCTGGCGTAGTCGTTCTCCTTCACCGACAGCGCGTACAGCTTGTGAATGGACGCCGTCACGAACTTCTCGTGCTCCAGAACCTTCTTGAAGACATCCAGGGCCGACTTGTACTCGGTCGGCGGCTGCGCGATGGCCTTGAGGACCACGCGTCCCCCCCGATCCGACACGCAGTCGAACAGCTTCATGGCGTGCGACAGCTCCTCCTGGCTCTGGATCCGCATCCACCTGGCCGAGCCGGGCAGATTGTTCGCCTCGCAGTAGGCGGACATGGCGAGATACAAGTACGAGGAATAATACTCCTTCTGGATCTGCTCGTTGAGCGCGTTCAGCACCGTCTTGGACAGCATGATTGTTCCTCTCCTTTCGTGGTCAGTGAGTTCGCAAGATCGGACAGTCCCCACTCGGAACCAGAGGGTCCCAGGCGACACCGCAGCCTCCCCCTCCCGATGGCTCTACTGTAGCCGCTCAAGCGGAATTGATCAACTCTTCCACGCGGGGATCGACCGGCTTGAACGGATCCTTGCACAGGATGGTCCGCTGGTAGCGGTCGTTCAGCTTGAGATAGGACCAGCCCACATCATACGACTTGTTCCGCGCGCAGGCGAAGTTGATGAAGTCGGAGCGGACCTTGGCCCGCGTCGTCTGCGGCGGAACGGTCATCGCCCGCTCGATCGTCTCTTCATCGAAGAGTCGGTCCACCTTGCCCTTCCGGCACAACAGGTTGTAAAGGCCGCGATCCCGGCGGAGGTCGTGGTACTGCAAGTCCAACATGCTGATACGCTGGTCGTCGAAGCCGATCCCCTTCCGAGTCGCGTAGGCCTGGAGGAGCTCCCGCTTGATGACCCAGTCGACCTCCCGGCCGCAGGCGGCGGGGTCGGCGGCGAGCTGATCCAGGACCCGCTCCCAGCGCGCGAGGAGGTCGGCGACCTGGGGGACCGGTTCCAGCGTGGCGTAGTAGGCGTGGGCCAGCTCGAGGTACTCCCGTTGCAGCTCGACGGCCGAGCGCTCCGTCCCCTGCCGCAGGCGGACCGTGCGGGTGCAGCTGGTGTCGTGGGAGATCTCCTTGATGGCCCGCACCGGATCCTCCAGGACGAGGTCTTTTCGACAGGCCCCGTCCTCGATCATGGCCAGCACGAG
>JAPLLC010000141.1 GCA_026387775.1 Candidatus Methylomirabilota bacterium
ACTGGGCGCGGAACCATCTGGCGGCGTGCCGAGAGTGCGGCCGGCGGCTTGCGGCGGCGCGGTTGGTGCGAGTCGTCGTCACGGCATGCAGGGAGGCTGCCCCGCCTCCGCCGGGGTTTGCCGACCGGGTCGTGACGGCGGTCTTCCGCGGGCCGGCGCCGGGACGGACGAAGGCCGAACTGTGGCAACCGGCGTGGGGGTTGAGGCCCGCCTTCGGGGCCGTGGTGGTCGCGTTGCTGATCCTGTTTCAGTTCAGCCTGACGCCGGAGGCGACGGGCTTGTTCTCGCCGGAAGGCCTCTCGGCCGGGGAGCGCCTGGTGCTGGGATCGTCGGCACCCGAGACGGATCTGGTGCTGGCGGCGGTGTTGGAGGGGAGTGGAAAATGAGGGCGCGCGCGAAGGGAGCCTTGCTTCTACTGGTGGCGTTCGGGTTGGGCGCCCTGGCCGGGGCGCTCGGGTTCGGCGTCTTCCAGACGCGGGCCGGGTGGTGGCGTGGGCCCCAGGAGCCCGGGCAACTGCAGCAGCGCGTCCTCGCGCATCTGACAAAGGAGCTGGACCTCCGCCCCGACCAGCAGGAATTGGTCAAGGGAATCCTGGGCGAGGTTGGACAGGAGTTCTCCCGCCTGCGGGAGGAGATCGGGCCCCGGTTCCGCGACATCCGGACACGCAGTCGGGATCGGATTCGGAGCGTCCTGGACACGGACCAGCAGGCGAAGTTCGACAATCTGGCGCAGGAATGGGAGCGCCGGGAATCAAGGCGGCACGACCGCCCCTCGGGGTCGGCCGGGCCAGAGCGGAAGGGGCCGTGATCAGGAACGGTGGCAGGTGATGGTGTCAAAGAAGGAGACAGTCATGCGATGGATGAAGGGATGGGGAGGCCGGCACTGGGTGGCTACTCTGGGTGTGTTGGCATTCGTGGCACTCGCGGGAATGGGTATCGCCCGCGCGCAAGGAGGCCCGGGGCCCGGAGGGTCGTGCGCCCGCGGCGAGGGATTCCTGACGCCGGAAGATCGCCAGATCTTCGGGGACCGGGTGATGCAGCGTCTGAGTGAGAAGATCGGGCTCACCCCGGAGGTGGCGCAGGAGATTCGCGGTCTGTTCCAGTCGCAGCGGGATCGGATGCGGGACGACATGCAGAAGCTCTGCGAGGCCCGACAAGAGTTTCAGCAAGCCATGGCGCGGCAAGACGCGACCCCCGAGGCCGTGAAAGCCGCGGCGGAGCGGCTGAAGAGCCTCCAGGGCGCCCTTCTGGATCGCCGGGTGGAAAACTCCCTCACGCTCCGGTCCAAATTGACGGCGGAGCAGTGGGCGAAGTGGCAAGAGATGCGGAAGGGCTTGGGGCAGCACTTTCGGCGACATCGGTCCGTTTCCTGATCGGATCGCCGCTACTGGAGAGGAGGGCGGTTTGCAGGGAAGCCCACGACGGAATAAGCTTTGACACCGCTCCCTCCCCTGATAAATTACGAAGATAGAATAACCACTCGTAGACACAAAGGACCCCGCGAATGACGCGTCGGAGGCTCAGCCTGATTTCCATCCTTCTGGTTCTCATCCTCACCGGAGTGGCAGGTTTCTACTGGTTTTCCAACGGGAACCGGAAACAGTCCTTCAGGACCGCCCCCATCGAGCGAGGGGAACTCCTGTCCACCATCTCTTCCACCGGCACCCTGAACGCGGTGGTCACCGTCCAGGTGGGGACACAGGTGTCGGGGACGATCCAGCAGATGTTGGTGGATTTTAACTCGCCCGTGAAGAAGGGGATGCTGGTCGCCAGGATCGACCCCGCCATCTTTGAGGCCAAGGTGAATCAAGCCCAGGCGGACCTGGAGAATTCCAGGGCGTCCGTTCTGAACCAGCGGGCGGCAGTGGCGAAGGCGCAGGCCGACCTGGTGAACTCCAAGGCAAACGTCGTGCGCCAGCAGGTGGCCCTTCGCGACGCCAAGATCAAGCTCGAGTCGCGCGTTCGCCTCTTTCAGGAGGGGGGGATTGCGCAGGAAGATCGCGACTCCGCGCAGGCGACGTACGATGCTGCGGTGGCGCAACTGGAGGCCGCTCAGGCCGGCGTGAGCTCTTCTCAAGCGGCGCTGGAGGTTACACAGGCGCAACTCACCGCGGCTGAAGCCCAGGTGCGGCAGAAGCAGGCCTCGCTGGTCCTGGCACAGGTTGATCTGAGCAACACATTCATCCGGGCCCCCGTGGACGGGGTCGTGGTCTCCCGGAACGTGGACGTGGGGCAAACCGTCGCCGCCTCACTTCAGGCCCCCACACTGTTTCTGATCGCCCAGGATCTCACCAAGATGCAGGTGGATACCAACGTGGACGAGGCGGACATCGGTCGCGTGAGTCTGGACCAGGAGGCGACTTTCACGGTGGATTCCTATCCCGGGCAGTCCTTTGGCGGCCGGGTGGTCCAGATCCGTCAGTCTCCCCAGGTCGTGCAGAACGTCGTGACCTATGACACCGTGGTGGCCGTGGCCAATCCCGATTTCAAGTTGAAGCCCGGAATGACCGCGAATGTGAAGATCCTGGTCGCCCGCCGCGAGAACGTCCTGCTGGTTCCGAACGCGGCCTTCCGGGTCCGCATGGAGGGAGCCGCCTCCGGGAGTGCTGCCGGGCAGCCAGCCCCCACGCGGCCCAGTCAGCCTGGGATGGCGGGTCCCATGGCGCCACCCCCAGTGATGGCGGCGGGGCGAGGGCCCGAGGGGTCCGGACGCCAGGTTACGCCCGGGGGCAAGCAGCGTGTCTGGGTGCTCCAGGATGGGAAGCCGGTGGAGCGGCAGGTCAAGACGGGGTTGAGCGATGGTCAGAAGATGGAGGTTCTGGAGGGTCTGGCGGAGGGCGACAAGGTGATCGTCGGTCTGGGAGGATCGACCCAGAGTCCAGCGACGGGGTCGGCTAGTCCGCGGCTGCGCCTCTGAGCCTGAACGCTGCAATTGAACCGCAAAGGTCGCAAAGGGCGCAAAGAAAGACACACGATTTTCATCCGTGGTCCGAGGCCCGATTCACAGATCCTGGTTTTCTTTGCGATCTTTGCGAGCTTTGCGGTTAAATGTTTAAGTCCAAACTGACGGCGTGTCGGTATCCTTGGGGCGATCCGCAAATCGAGAGTGATCATGGCGCTAATCGAAGTTCGTGGGCTCGGCAAGATCTATCAGACGGGTGAAGTGGCGGTGGAAGCCCTGCGCGGTGTGAACATTTCCATCGACTCGGGGGAGTGCGTGGCCATCATGGGCCCCTCCGGGTCGGGGAAATCCACCTTCATGCACATCGTGGGATGTTTGGACAAGCCGACAAGCGGGATCTATGAACTGGATGGGCAAGATGTGGGCAAGTTGAATCGAGACCAACTGGCGAGCCTCCGCAATCACAAGCTGGGGTTCGTTTTTCAAACCTTCAACCTCCTGCCCCGGACGACCGCTCTGGAGAACATCGAGTTACCCTTGCTTTACAATGGCGGCTCGGCCAAGGAGCGACACACGCGAGCCCGCGCCCGGCTTTTGCAGGTCGGTCTCCAGGGGCGTGAGCATCATCATCCCAACCAACTCTCGGGCGGCCAGCAGCAACGGGTTGCCATTGCGCGCGCGCTGATCAACGACCCACCGATCCTGTTGGCCGACGAGCCGACCGGGAATCTGGACTCCCGCACAAGCGTGGAGATCATGGCGATTTTTCAGCGGCTGAATCGTGAGCACGGCATCACCGTGATCCTGGTTACACACGAGCCGGATGTTGCGGCCTATGCCTCTCGGGGGGTCCACTTCCGCGACGGCTGCATTGTGAAGGACGAGCGGGTTGCGTCGCCGCGAGATGCGGCGGCGGAGATGGCGGCCTTGGTTTAAGCCGTCGGCGGGACTCCCTGGGTTCCGGCACGGAGACTCGACACATGTTCTTGCTTCAAAGCATTCGAATCGCGCTGCGTGCGCTGCGCGTGAACAAGCTGCGCTCCGCTCTCACCATGCTTGGCATTGTCATCGGGGTGGGGGCGGTAATCGCCATGGTGGCCGTCGGCAGCGGCGCAACCCAGCGGATCCAGGAGCAGATCGCGAGCATCGGATCGAACCTGCTCATGGTTTTACCGGGCAGCGCGACCAGCGGCGGCATGCGGATGGGGTTCGGGTCCACGATGACCCTGACCGAGGACGATGCGCGTGCCATCGCGACCGAGATTCCGGGCGTGCTGACCGCCAGCGGCTCGATACGCGGCACGGCGCAGGTGGTCTTCGGCAACCAGAACTGGTCCACGGCGATTCAAGGGACGGCCCCGGATTACCTGGAGATCCGCGACTGGGAGCTCGACTCGGGGAGGTTCTTCACGCAGGAGGACATGGACGGCGCGACCAAGATGGCGGTCCTGGGCCAGACGGTGAAGGATAATCTCTTCGGGGACGGGGAGGCGGTCGGACAGATCGTTCGGATCAAGAAGGTGCCTTTCGCGGTCATCGGCGTGCTGGCGCGGAAGGGAAGGACCAGGACGACACGGTCATCATCCCGCTAAGCACCGCGAAGAAGCGGGTTCTGGGGGGCCGCCAGGCGAACGCACGGTTTGTCGGGGTGATCCAGATCAAGGCCCTCTCTCCCGATTTCCTCTCGGATATCCAGGGGCAGGCGGTGGACCTCCTGCGGCAGCGCCACCGTCTCCAGCCGTACCAGGATAATGACTTCGATGTCCGGAACCTGGCCGAGATGTTCGCCGTCCAGGCGGCCAGCACAAAGACCATGACGGTGCTCCTCGGGGCGATCGCCTCGGTCTCGCTGCTCGTCGGGGGCATCGGGATCATGAATATCATGCTCGTCTCCGTGACGGAGCGGACCCGCGAGATCGGCCTGCGGATGGCCGTCGGCGCCCGCAGCCGGGACATCTTGGGGCAGTTTCTGATCGAGGCCGTGACCCTTGCCCTCGTCGGCGGCATCCTGGGGATCCTGGTAGGGATCGGCGGGTCCACCCTCATCGCCCTCCTGGCCAACTGGTCTACCCTCATCACGCCGGCCTCCATCGCCGTGGCCTTCGGTTCTTCCGCCTTCATCGGCATCTTCTTCGGATACTTCCCCGCCCGCAAGGCCGCCTACCTGGACCCCATCGAAGCTCTGCGTTACGAGTAAGCCGCGCCGATCGGGCCGGGACTTTCGAGCGCCGCCGGGGCGTGGTATAGTCCCGGCACGATGGTCGAAACAGACGCGGGGTACGCCATCTTCGCCGTCACGGCGGACAAGGGAATCCATGCCTGGGGTCCGGACCTGCCGGAGGTGTTCCGCCAGGCCGCCCTCGGGCTCTGGAGTCTGATGGTGGATCCTGCGACGGTGCGTCCCCGCCGGGAGGTCCCGTTGACCGCGGAGGCCGGTGATCGGGAAGCGCTTCTGGTGACATGGCTCAACGAATTGTTGTACCTGTATGAGGCCCACGGATTCGTCGCGACGGACTGCGCCGTGCGCGGAGTCACGGAGCACGCCGTGTCGGCGGTGGTCCGGGGAGAGGACGCCGACCAGGAACGACACGTGCCGATAGGACACGTGAAGGCGGCGACCTACCACCTCCTCCGGGTCGCGCCCGGCGCGCGCGGCTGGGAGGCCCAGGTGGTGGTGGACGTCTGAGGGAAGAAACGAGATCGAACGAGGAGGGTTTGCTCATGGACGAGATGGTCTTCATTTTCGGGAAGGACACCTGACCCCACACCTCTGCCGCCCGTGAGGAGTACGGCAAGCGCAAGGCTCCCGTGAAGTACGTCAACGTGACGAAAGATGCCGCGGGCTTCCAGCAGATGCTTCAGCACTCCAAGGGAGACCGCACGGTGCCCGTGATCGTGGAAGGGAAGAAAGTTACGATCGGGTACAACGGGGGCGGGTGAGCGGTCTGAGATGGTCCGCCGGAGGCGGACCAAGCGAGGTGATGCATGAGCGGTGAGGAGCGCGGCGATCAAGCTGGGTGGGAGTGGCTGGAGAGGTTCAGGGGGCTGGACCTGTCGGATGCCGAGGTCGAGGCGGCCGCGAAATGCCTGCTTGCCGACCGGAAGACGGCGCTGCCCATGCTCCTGGCGCAGTTTGCCGACCCGCGGGAGGACCCGGCTCTCCTGGCGGTGGCCACAGTCGCCTTGAAGGCTTGGGGGGAGCCGTATCCCATCACGCCCCTGACGAAGTTGCTGCAAAGCCCCGACGTCGGCGCCGAGGCCCACACCCGAATACTCGGCGATGTTCTCCGTAATCAGTTTGACGCTTCCACCGAACCCAAGGAACTCCCATGGGTTGTAGGCATAGGCGGCAATGAGCGCATTCTCCATGGAAAAGTAGCTATCGAGCCGGTTGTTATCAGGACTCCTCGAATCGATACCTTCAGAGCCGTAGTTGACCAGCGAGAGGCCGAATGTCCCGGCTTCCTTGGTGGGCTGCGCATAGCCGACGTATTCGAGACGGGCCCCGTAGAGCTGGGAGTGGGCCACCATCACTTCCTGGGCATTGAGCTGGAAGAGTCCGGCCGGGATGAAATAGCACGCCTGGACGTCATCGGCGATTGCCGTGAAGGCCTTGCCCATCCCGAGGCTGCGTGGGGCGATGGCGTAGTTCAGAAACGCGCCCGGCGACCCACCTTCGCCCAACGCTGCCGAACAGGCAACGGCCAGCAACGCGGCGACGAGCAGAGCTTTGCTCACCAGACTACTCCGATGCGGTAGGTGCTCTTGTACTCAATGCCGGTATGGAGCGATCCCAGTAGCTGGACTACGTAGATACCGCTCGCGACGCGATGGCCGCGGTTGTTTGTGCCGTCCCAATACACGACATTGTCACCGGACCGCGCACCGGGTTCGCCTTGATTGAAATGACGGGACCAGACCTTGTTGCCGAACGGGTCGTAGATGGTTGTCGTCACCGACGATGACCGCTGCAGGTAGTAGGAAATCAGCGTTCGGTCGCTGTTGATGGACCCGAACGGGTTAGGGAAGGCAAACAGGCTG
>JAPLLC010000205.1 GCA_026387775.1 Candidatus Methylomirabilota bacterium
CCGTGCAGGCGTAGAGGCGCTCCCGCGATCCCACGTAGTACGCGCCGAACCGGCCTTTGGCGCAGAGCTCTCCCTCGATGAACGGGTCGGACGGCGTGGCAGTCACGAAGAAGAAGTCGCGACCGGCGTGGTTGACGTCGATCTCGCAGCCCACGCCGCAGAACGAGCAGACCGAGCGGTACGGCACGGTGCGGAACGGCCCGGGCTTGTCCAGGGTCGCCTTGAAGGTGATGGCGCCGGTGGGGCAGACCTCGATGCAGTTGCCGCAGGTGATGCAGGTCGTCTCGCGGAGCGGCTTGTCCAGCGCGGGCTTCACCACCGTCTCGTAGCCGCGGTTGATGAACCCCAGCGCGTGCACGCCGATCAGGTCGCCGCAGTAGCGCACGCACCGGCCGCACAGGATGCACTTGTTGCTGTCGAGCAGGATGTACGGATGCCGATCGTCCAGCTTGTGCTTCTTGATCCGCCCCTTGTAGTGTTCCTGCTTGGCGTCGTAGTTCCCGGCGAACACCTTGAGGTCGCAGTCGAAGACGCTGGTGCAGCCGCACGAGAGACAGCGCGAGGTTTCCTGCTTGACCTGCAGGCTGTTGACTCCCAGGTCGACCTCCTCCCACGTCCGGATGCGCTCCTGCCCGTCCAGCTTGGGCATGGACTCGCGCGTCGTCTTTTCGAACTGGCGGAAGAACGACTCGTCCAGCGGGGCGAGAGCGGTGCGCTTACTGACGAAGCCCGCCTGAAACTTCTCGACCGTCCCCGTCCGGAGGTACCGGTCGATCACCCAGGCCGCCTTCCGTCCCCCGCCGATGGCGTCAATCGCCGCTGCGGGCCCGGTCATGGCGTCGCCGCCGGCGAAGACCCCGGGGGCACTCGTCAGGAACGTCTCGGGGTCCGCCTCGATGCTCTTCCACTTGCTGACCTTGATCGGGCCGAGGGTGGTGTTCTCGAGCCCCACGAGATCCGGCTCCTGGCCGATCGCCGAGATCGCCCAGTCGCAGGCGAAGAGGAACTCCGAGCCTTTGATCTGGACGGGGCGGCGCCGACCGCTGGCGTCGGGCTCGCCCAGCTCCATCCGGAAGCACTCCAGGCCGATGAGCCGCCCGTTGTCGATGACCGCGCGCTTGGGCGCGACCAGGAACTGGATCTCCACCCCCTCGTCCCGGGCGTCCTGGACCTCGGCCTCGTCGGCGGGCATCTCGCTTGCCGTGCGGCGGTAGAGGATGGTCACCTTCTCCGCGCCGCAGCGCAGCGCCGTGCGGGAAGCATCGATGGCGGTGTTCCCGCCCCCCACGACGGCCACCGTGCCGCCGAGCCTCGGGGGGCCCTGGCGCTTGACCCCCTCCAGGAAGGCGATGCCCGGCAAGATGTT
The DNA here is from genome assembly GCA_026387775.1 of Candidatus Methylomirabilota bacterium. Classification (GTDB taxonomy): domain Bacteria; phylum Methylomirabilota; class Methylomirabilia; order Methylomirabilales; family 2-02-FULL-66-22; genus 2-02-FULL-66-22. The sequence continues at coordinate 1,367 of JAPLLC010000205.1, forward strand.
CGCGTGCGCCTCGTTCTCGATCCCCATCCCCTTGGCGATCCAGGAGCCCAGGGCGAGGTAGATCGCTTCGAAGCCCTGGCGCGTGAGGTCGTCGAGGCTGAAGTCCTGGCCCAGCCGCACGTCGGTCTTCGCCTCGATCCCGTGCGCCAAAAGATAGGCGATCTCCTTGTCCAGCACAGCCTCGGGGAGGCGGTACTCGGGGATGCCGTAGCGCAGCATGCCGCCCAGCTTGGGCTGCTTGTCGAGGATGGTGACCTGGTGTCCTTTCGTGGCCAGATAGTAGCCGCAGGTGAGGCCGGCGGGGCCGCCGCCGATGACGGCTACCTTCTTGCCGGTCGCGGGGACCGGCGCGGGCTGCGGCAGGTTGTCGTACTCCAGGTCGGCCACATAGCGCTTCATGAAGTTGATGGCTGCGGGCGAGTCCACGTCATTTCGCCGGCAGCTCGCCTCGCAGTAACGCACGCAGACCCGGCCGCAGGCCAGCGGCATGGGGTTTGTCTCGCGGATGAGGTTCAGCGCCTCGCGGTACATCCCCGCGTTCGCGAGCGCCAGGTAGCCCTGCACGTCCACGTTGGCCGGGCACTCGAGGAAGCACGGGCCGCGGCAGTCGGCGTAGTGGTTCGAGAGCAGCATCTCCAGCGCCGCGCGCCGGGCCTTCATCGCGGGCTCGCTCTCGGTCCAGACGTCCATGCCCTCGGTCACCGGCGTGGTGCAGGACATGAGCAGCCGGCCGGCGCTTCGCACCTCCACCACGCACACCAGACAGCTCCCGTAGGGCGGGAGGCGCGGGTCGTAGCAGAGCGTGGGGATGTGAATCTTGTTCGCGCGCGCGACCTGCAGGATCGTCTGACTATTCTCGGCAGTGATCTCCCTGCCGTCGATTCGCACTGTCACACTGGCCATGAATCCCAACCTCCGAAGCTTAACAGGATGCTGAAATACCCGGTCTTTGTCAGGCCGCTCAAAACGGTCCAGATGCTAGGCGGCACGCGAAGGGCCGAGTGAGGCGTACACTGGGTACGCCGCAGCGAGTGCCCGAGCGGGCCAACGCCGCAGATGGGCCGTTTTCAGCGGCCGGTCAGTCCTTGTAGATCGCATCCGAGTTGCAAACCGTGAAGCACTTGCCGCACTTGGTGCATTGCTCCTCGATGATGGTGTGCGGCTGCTTTTTCTCGCCGATGATGCAGTGGGCGGGGCATTGGCGGGCGCACAGCATGCACCCGTTGCACTTCTCGTGGGAGATGACGAACTTCACCAGCGCCGGGCACTGGTGCGCGGGGCAGCGGTGCTCCCGGATGTGCGCCTCGTACTCGTCCCGGAAGTAGCGCAGCGTGGTGAGCACCGGGTTGGGCGCGGTGTTGCCGAGGCCGCACTGGGAGGAGCCCTTGACGAAGAGGGCGATCTCCTCGAGCCGCTGGAGGTGCTCCTCCTTGCCCTTGCCCAGCACGATCTGCTCCAGGATCTCCAGCATCCGCAGCGTCCCGATGCGGCAAGAGGTGCACTTGCCGCAGGATTCGTTCTGCGTGAACTGCAGGAAGAAGCGCGCCATCTCCACCATGCAGGTGGTCTCGTCCATCACCACCATGCCGCCCGAACCCATGATGGCCCCGGTCTTGGTGATCTGGTCGTAGTCGATCTGCGTCCCGCCGAGGGAGGCGGGGATGCAGCCGCCGGACGGGCCGCCCATCTGGACCGCCTTGAACCGCTTGCCCCCCTTGATGCCGCCGCAGACCTCGTTCACGACCTCGCCGATGGTGATCCCCATGGGGACCTCCACCAGCCCGGTGCGCAGGGCCCGGCCGGCCACGGCGAAGACCTTGGTCCCCTTGCTCTTCTCGGTCCCCCAGGCGGCGTACTTGGCCGCCCCGTTCAAGATGATCCAGGGCACGTTGGCGAAGGTCTCGACGTTGTTGATGCTGGTGGGCTTGCCCCACAGCCCCTTCACGGCGGGGAACGGGGGCCGCGGCCGCGGCGTCCCGCGCTTCCCTTCGATCGAGGCGATGAGGGCCGTCTCCTCGCCGCACACGAAGGCGCCGGCCCCCTCCTTGAGCTTCACGTCGAAGCACATGGCGGAGCCGAAGACGTTCTCCCCCAGGTAGCCCTTCTCCCGCAGGAGCGCGATGGCGCGCTTGAGCCGCTTGACTGCCAGCGGGTACTCGGCCCGGCAGTAGATGTAGCCGTGGCTGGCGCCGATGGCGTAGGCGGCGATCATCATCCCTTCCAGCACCGTGTGGGGATCCCCCTCCAAGACGCTCCGGTCCATGAACGCGCCGGGGTCCCCCTCGTCGGCGTTGCACACGACGTACTTCACGTCGCCCGGGGCCCCGCGCCCGAACTTCCACTTCTGGCCGGTGGGGAACCCCGCGCCACCGCGCCCGCGCAGGCCCGAGTCGGCGATGACCTGGATGACCTCCTCGGGCGTCATCTCGGCGAGGACCTTGCGGATGGCCCGGTACCCGTCGCGCCGCTCGTAGTCCTCGATGGAGTCCGGGTCCATGTAGCCGCAGTTCCGGAGCACGATCTTGACCTGGCGGGCGAGATACCCCTGCTCGGGCCCTTCGGTGAAGTTGCGGAGAACCAGGAACTCTTCCACGGGCATCCCGCCCAGGACGTGGCCCTGGAAGATCTGCTTCGCCTTCTTCTCGTCCACGTTTCCGTAGGTGTACCTGTTCTTCCCGTCGTCGATCTCGACCAGCGGCTCGCGGTAGCACATCCCGAGGCACCCGGTGGAGCCGAGCGTCGCCTTGCCGCCGTTCCCCTCCACGAGGCCCCGGAAGGTCTCGAACACCTTGGCCGCGCCCGCAGACACGCCGCAGGTGGCCATCCCGACCGTGATCTTCAGCATGGGCCTATCCCTTCACTTCGCCTTGCCGCGGCGCTGGTAGTCCTTGAGGATCTTGCGGACCTTCTGGGGCGTGAGGCCCCCGTAGGTCTCCTCGTTGATCATGATCACTGGCGCCAGGCTGCAGCAGCCGACGCAGGCCACCGGGCTGATGGTGAACAGCCCGTCCCTGGTGGTGTCGCCGGTCTCGAGCTTGAGTTCGTCCACGATCACGTTGAGCAGCGTGACGGAGCCCATCACGTGGCAGGCCGTCCCGTCGCACAGTTTGAGCACGAACTTGCCGGGCGGCTGGAGCCGGAACTGCTTGTAGAACGTGATGACGCTGAAGATATCGCTCGGCGCGGCGCCGGTGACCTCGGCGATCTCGCCGATGGCGTCCTCGGGCACGTAGCCCGTCTTCTCCTGCACCACCTGCAGCAGCGGGATCACCTGGCTCGCGTCGCCCGCACACACCTCGATGGTGCCCTGCTCGAAATACTTGCTCGCCACCATTTGCATGGGAAACCTCCTCGAAGCGCTGGAACCTCGCGCAGCCCACGGATGATAGTCCCGGAGACGGTGAAGTCAACCAAAATGGGCGGGTCCCCAGAGGGGAAATGCTCCGGCAGACAAATCGGTCGGTTTGCCATGGGGCCGTCTAATCGGATAGACTTGAAGTCGTCGAATCGAAATGGGAGGGGACGCCATGGCAACGCATCGGGTGGTATTGATCCCCGGAGATGGAATCGGGCCGGAGGTCACCGCAGCGGTCACGCGCATCATGGAGGCGGCCTGCGCGCCCATCCAGTGGGTGGAGCGGCGGGCGGGGTTGGCAGCCCTGGAGGGGGGCCAGGACGTGCTCCCGCAGGAAACCCTCGATGCCATCACGCAGCACAAGGTGGCGCTCAAGGGTCCTTGCACGACACCGGTGGGTAAGGGCTTTGCCTCGATCAACGTGCAGCTTCGCAAGCGGCTCAACCTCTACGCGGCGGTTCGGCCCGTGCGCAATCTCGCAGGCGTCCCGACGCGCTTCACCGGCGTGGATCTGGTGGTGGTGCGCGAGAACACCGAAGGCCTGTACAGCGGCATCGAGAGCGAGGTGACGGCGGGCGTGGTCACGAGCCTGAAGGTAGCCACGAAGACCGCCTGTGAGCGCATTGCGCGCTGGGCCTTCGCCTATGCGTCGCGCCGCGGGCGAAGGGAAGTCACGGAGCTGATCATCGACGCCGGGTGCATGCGCCTGGTGCAGGACCCGGCCCGGTTCGACGTGCTGCTCATGGAAAACCTCTACGGCGACGTGGTGAGCGATCTGTGCGCGGGCATGGTGGGTGGACTGGGGATCGTCCCCGGGGCCAACATCGGGGATGACGGGGCGATCTTTGAAGCGGTGCACGGCTCGGCGCCCGACATCGCCGGCCAAGGCATCGCCAACCCGCTGGCGCTCCTCATGTCCGGCGTGATGATGCTCAATCACCTGGCCGACACGCGGGGCGATGCGGCGTGCAGGCGGGTGGCCCAGCGCATCAAGGAAGCCTACAATCGCGCTCTCGCCGACGGCAAGAAAACGCGCGACCTGGGCGGCGATCTGAGCACCGACGTCTTTGCCCAAGCGGTGATCGAACGATTGCCGGCCTGAACGGGCGGCAGCTCTTGCCCCGCGGCCTGTTCGCCGATCATCCGGCGGATACCCCCCATGCCTGGCGCGCACGCAAAAACCCACCCCGGCGGCCGCCGGGGTGGGTTTTTGCGTGCGAGCGAGAGCTGACTGTTACTTTTTATGGCACTTGGCGCAGTCCGCCTTCTCCT
>JAPLLC010000023.1:0-8350 GCA_026387775.1 Candidatus Methylomirabilota bacterium
CTGCGGTGATCCTCAAGGCGCGCGAGGAACGGGTCCGGGAGATCGAGCTTGGTGGCCGAAGGGGACGGACTAGCCTCTCACAGAGCGTATCCCGATGCCGTTCACTGGGCGAGCAACTTCTCGATCCGGCTGGAGAAGGCGGCCTCCATGTCTCCCTCGAACGCGCCGATCTTCCGCTCCACCAGCACCCCGTTCTTGTCGATGAAGAAGGTGGCGGGGGTGGACTCCACCTCGTACGGGGTCCCGATCACCGCTTTCGTGTCGTGCCCCACGGGGAACGGCAGCCGATATTCTTCCGCGAATCTTCGGGCCGAGGACTCATTGTCCCAGGACACGCTCACGCTCAGGATCTCGAGGCCCTTGTCGCGGTACTTCGCGTAGAGTTTTGCCAGAACGGGAGCCTCCCGTTGACAGTGGGGTCAGGTGGAGCCCCAGAAGTTCACCAGGACGGTGCGGCCTCGCAGGCCGGACAGGGTGACCTTCTGACCGTTCAACTGATACAGGGTGAAATCCGGTGCCGGGCGCCCGATCTTGGCGATCCCCGGCGGGCCCTGCGTGACCAGAAAGGCCACGATTCCGACCAGGGCGACCGCCAGTATCCCCAGATACACCCAGCTCTTCCAGGCGGTCCAGGTGGTTCGCTTCTCCTTGACGGACGAGCCTCGTGCAAGCCGACGCTTCCCCATGCGGCCTCCTTTACCAGAACACCGATGCGCCGTACCGTTCGGCGGCCACAATTTCTACAAGGAAAAGGCGGTATGCGCAAGTGTTTCCATCTTCGCCGCAAGAACGGCCTTGACCCTCTCTCCTGCATTGACTACCGTGTGGCGGGTTTGGCGGGCGCCCCCCGTCGAGTGCGGACACTCCCGGCGCCGGAAGCTCGGCGGATCGTCGTTTCGGGGGATTTGGGCGAGGGCTGTCCGCGATCGAGATCGGGGCGCGGCAGGCAAGGGAAGCGAGGGGGGCGGACGGCATGATTCTCGTCACGGCGGGCATCCTCAGGGACGGCGAGCGTATCCTCATCTGTCAGCGCAAGGCGGGGGATCGGTTCGCTCTGAAGTGGGAGTTTCCGGGCGGCAAGGTGGAGGAGGCGGAGGCCCCCGAAGCTTGTCTGCGGCGGGAGCTCGTGGAAGAGCTGGGGATCGAGACGGAGGTCGGGCCGGAAGTCCATCGGATGGACCACTGCTATCCGAACGGAGTCGCCGTCCGTCTCCTGTTCTTTCGGATCCTGCGCTATGCGGGGACGCCGGTGAATCGCGACTTCGAGCAGATCGTGTGGGCCCGGCCGGAAGAGCTGGCCGGCTATGACTTCTTGGAAGCGGACCGCGAGGTCGTGGACCGGTTGATCCGGGGCGAGGTCGGCTAGGGTGGCGAGCGCTCGCACTGCCAGGCCGCGTCTCGACGGCGAAAGGCTCAGGGCGTTTCAGACGCGCCTCCTGCGCTGGTTCCGGAAGAACGGCCGCGACCTTCCCTGGCGGCGCACGCGAGATCCGTACAGGATTCTGGTCTCGGAGGTGATGCTCCAGCAGACCCAGGTGGAGCGCGTGCAGGATTACTACGCGAGGTTTCTGCGCGAGTACCCGACAGTCCGCGACCTGGCGGCGGCCCATCCGGCGCGCGTGCGGGAATCCTGGGAAGGACTCGGATACTACGCCAGGGCCAGGAACCTCCAGGCGGCGGCGCGAGCGATCGCCACGCGGCATGGAGGGGAGTTTCCGCGCCGGCTGGAAGAGGTCCTGGCGCTGCCCGGCGTGGGACGTTACACGGCGGGGGCCGTGGTCAGCTTCGCCTACGGGGAGGCGGCGCCCATCCTGGACACGAACGTCCGCCGCGTTCTGACGCGGCTCTTCGTTCGGCGACGGCCTGCCGGCGCGGCGAAGCTCGACCGGCGGCTGTGGGTCCTGGCCGAGGCGGTGATCCCTCCCGGTCGGGTCTGGGAGTTCAATCAGGGCCTGATGGACTTCGGCGCGACGGTTTGCACGGCGCGAAAGCCGAAATGCTCCACCTGCCCGTTACGCTCGCTCTGCGCCTTCTACCAGCGCGCGAACGACTCTCGCGGGACCCCGGCGTGAATCGCCGCCGGAGAAACCGGGCTCCGCAGAAGAACGGTTGCGGGGAGGCGGCGATCCCGATAGAATAGCAGCATCGCGCAGCTCGCGTCGGGCACGCTTCCGGCGGCGGGGATGCGAACGGCACTCAACACGTTTTACAGGAGACCATGGAATGATCTACGTGATTGCGACGATCGAGGTGAAGCCGGGTAAGCGCGACGCATTCTTGGCGGAGTTCCACCGGAACGTGCCGAACGTCCTCGCCGAAAAGGGCTGCATCGAGTACGGCCCGACCGTGGATGTGAAGACCGAGATCAAGGCGCAGATTCCCCTGCGTCAAGACGTCGTGACCATCGTCGAGAAATGGGACAGCCTGCAGGCGCTTCAGGCGCACCTTGTGGCGCCGCACATGCCCGTGTACCGGGAGCGGGTGAAGGAGATCGTGGTCGGCACGAAGCTGCAGATCCTCGAGCCAAAGTGAGGCGAGGAGGCGGCACGGACATGCCAGAGCGGAAGGTGCTTCCGGGGTTTCTCCTCATGACGTTGGCCCTCTCTCTTCTGGCCTTCGGATGCGCCGGCGTGACAAGCTCGACAGAGAAGGTCACGGGCGGGGTGAAGGTCCAGAGCGTGCAGGAGACCGGTGTGCAGCCGACCGCGCCGCCTCGGACCGTGTACGTGGAGGACTTCGAGCTCGAGCACCAGAATCTCCAGGCGGACGAGGGCGTGCGCGGACACGTGGGGATCCTGCAGCGGCTGCCCGTCTTGAAGCCGACGACCAGCCCGGCCCAGGAGGCGCATAAGCTGGTGAGCCTGATGGCCGACTCCTTGGTGGCGAGCCTCACCGAGGCGGGTGTTTCCGCCCAGCGGATCGCCCCGGGCGCCCAGTTGCCACCGGACGGATGGCTACTCCACGGCGCCTTCGTGGAAGTGGGCGAGGGGAACCGGCTGAAGCGAGCCGTGATCGGCTTCGGTCAGGGCTCGACCAGCATGGAGGTCATGGTGGCCGTGAGCGACCTCGTCAAGCGGCCGATCGCGCCGTTCATCATCTTCGGGACGGTCAAGGATCCGAACATGCTGCCCGGCGCGGTTGTCACCATGAATCCGTACATGGCCGCGGCGAGATTCGTGATGGAGAAGAACGCCCCGGAAAAGGACATAAAGCGAACCGCCAAGGAGATCGTGGCGGAGCTTCAGAAATACAAGGACAAGTTCAAGCAGGAGGCCGAGTCGTCTGGACCTGCCAAGTAGTCGATGGCCGCAAAGCGGCCTCGGCGATAATCCTTCATCCTGCCGATCATCCGCTCGAGGTACCGCTCGGCCAAGACCTCGTCCACGCGAGAGGCCAGAAACGCTTCCAGATCATGCCGGTCGGCAGCCATTGCACGGCCGGTAGCCGCTGGTGCGGGCATCCGCGCCGGAGGCGAAGTGGATCCGCCCGCCCTCCCGGATCCGGCGCTCGTGCGCGCAGCCCTTCCGGCAGAAGATCCTGGTGGAGGCGCAGCCCACGTAGGGTGTGGTGGCCCGCTCCAGGTTCAGCAGCGCCTCCTTCTGGACGAGACCGAACGAGTAGCCGCCCAGCCCTCCGTCCGTCTTGACCACGCGATGGCAAGGGACGATGAGGGGGACGGGATTCCCTGCCATGGCGCCCCCCACGGCGCGAGCCGCATCCGGCTTGCCCAGCCGCTCGGCGATCCACTTGTAGCTCCTCACCTCGCCGTACGGGATCTGCGCGGTGACATCGAGCGCCGCTCGATCGAACGGCGCCACCCTGGAGAGATCCACCGGGATGCCGAAGAACGTCCGGTCACCCGCGAAGTATTCCGCCAGCTCTTCCCGCGCCTGCCGGAGGAGCTTCCCGATCCGTCCCGTCTCGGGCACGGAAACCGGTCCGCCCGGACCGCGTCGGTATGACACCCGCGTGATACCGGCGGGGGAAGCGGTCAGATCGAGTCGAGCCAAGAGGTCGGCCGGGTTCGGTCGGTCGAGCTGCAGGGCAATCTGATCCATGATTCGCCTCGTCAAGTCTGGGGGATTCGCCGGGGCGGCGAAGGCCTCTCGGAGCCAGGCTTCGCCTCGTGCGCCCGCTCGTGTGGTTTGCCTTCCCCCGGGTTGTCTGCTGTGCGGGCTCACGATTCGTCCACCCCGCGCGCCCGCAAGGCCTTGCGGAGCGCCGCCCGCCCCCGTCGCAGGTGGGTCTGCACGGTGTTCACGGACGTCCCTCCCCCTCTCCGTAGTAAAGGGTGAGGACGATCCGCGCCTCCAGGGAGACAGTGGCGAGGGCGGCCTGAAGATGCCGGTCGCGCTCACGGCGTGAAGCGGCCCGGTCCGGGCCCTCCGCGGCCGGTCCCTCGGCGTCCTCGAGGGGAACTACCGGCCACCGCCGCCGCAGCTCGTCCACGCAGGCGTTGACGAGGATGCGGTAGAGCCAGGTGTTCAGCCTGAAGCGGGGCCGGTAAGCCGCCCGATTCTCGTAGAGCCGAAGAAACGTCTGCTGAACGGCATCCTCGGCCTCCGGCCGGCTTCCCAGGAGCCGCAGGGCCACGGCGAAGGCGCGTCGTTGGTAGCGCTCCACCAGGACGGCGAACGCCTCGTGGCTGCCCGCCTGCACTTTCCTGAATACCGTCTCATCGCTCTCTGGCACCGTCAACCTCGACGAGGTATACGGGGGATGACGCGGGAGGGGTGAAAGAAATGTTGGCTGGTCGGAACGCTAGCAGGATCTTGAGCGTAGCGCAAGGCGAGCCACGAGCCACGAGCCGAGAGCCGAGAGCCGAGAGCCGAGAACGGAGAGCCGAGAACGGAGAGCCGAGGGCGGAGAGCCGAGGGCGGAGGATGAGGGGTGGCCTTCGTCGAGCACCGGCGCTATCTCTCTGGACGGGGCGGCCGGTCGTACACCTTGGGATTTACGACGAATTCCGGCCGCTCGCCGCGCAAGACGCGGAGGACGGCGTCGGCAACCCGGTCGCCCATGAGCTGCAAGGACTCCCGGGTGTGCGTGCCCATGTGCGGCGAGGCGACGACGTTGGGGAGAGCGAGAAGCGGGCTGCCGGCCGGCGGCTCCGCCTCGAAAACGTCGGTGGCGTAGCCGGCGACCTTCCCCGAAACCAAGGCCTCGTAGATCGCCTTCTCGTTCACGACCTTTCCGCGAGACGTGTTCACGATCCACACGCCCGGCTTCATCCGGGCGATTGCCGCCTCGTCGATCAACCCTTGTGTCTCGGGAGTCAGCGGCGCGTGGAGGCTGATGACGTCGGATTGTGCAAATAGTTCCGGCACGGTGACCCGCCGGACTCCGATCTCCCGCGCCGTCTCCTCCGACCAGGCGAGATCCGCCCCGATGAGGTCCACGCCAAACCCCTTGGCCCGGCGAGCGACGCTCTGCCCGATGCGGCCGAGGCCGAGAATGCCGAAGACCTTTCCCGCCAGGCCGAAGCCCAGGAACCGTTCCCAGCGGCCTGCCCTGACGCTGGTGTTTGCCTCGGGGATGCGGCGGAGGAGGGCGAGCAGGAGAGCCATGGTCAGGTCGGCCACCGCCTGATCGTTGGCGCTGGGGGCAGTGGCCACCGCGATGCCGCGCGCCGTGGCGGCGGCAATGTCGATGTTGTCCACGCCGACCCCGTGCTTGGCGATCACGCGCAGGTGTGGCGCTGCATCCATCAGCGCGGGGCCGATGGGGTGGAAGGCCACGATCCAGGCGTCGGCCTCGGCCAGCTTGGCCATGAGGTCGGCCTCGGGCAGACCGCTCCCCTCGCGCCACTCCAGGATACGGATGTCCTCGCGCTTTAACCGCTCCATGGGCTCGGGGATCTCCCGCCCAAAGGATCGTGTCGTGACGAGCACGGTTGCGTGCGCCATGGTTCTGCCTCACGGTTTCCTACTGAGCTGCCGCGTCTATAATGCCGGAAATCGCGCGGGATCCTACCACTCGACGGACCCGCGCGTGGAGGCCGCGTCAAATACCTGCGGATCTCGCTCCGCGATCTCCAGCACGGCCCCGTTGGGATCTCGCAAGAAGGCCAGCCGAATTCCCGCTACAGGGGAGAAGGGCTCCACGAGGAACTCGGCACCCTTGGCCTTCAGATCCCGGTAGGCGGCCTCCAAATCTGAGGTCTTGATACCGATGTGGTGAATCCCGTAGAACTCCCTCGGGTCTCCGGCTTCTCGCGCGGCGCCGAAGTCCATCAATTCGAGCATGCTGTCTCCCAGCCGGAGATAGACGATCGTCTTGCCTCCCGGCAGGTTTCGGCGGAAGAGTAGCTGCGCCTGAAACATCCGCTCGTAGAACTGGATGGATTCCTCGAGGTTCCGGCACCGGATCGTCGCGTGTTCGAGGGTGTAATTCATCGCTCGGCTTTCCTTTCCAGTTTCTGCTGCACGACACGCCGCGCCATGCGGACCGCTCCACGCACCCACCGCCGCTCGCCCCTCAGGTTCGGAAAACGCCAGGCAGCCAGGTGATGAGGGGTGGGAAGAAGGTGATCAGGAACAGGCACAGGATCAGGACGATCAGGAACGGCCAGATCTGCCTGATGACTTGTGACAGGGGGAGCTTGGCCACGCCCGTGGCAATGTAGAGGCAGTTCCCCACCGGCGGCGTGATCAGGCCGATGGCCAGATTGACGACCATGACCACGCCGAAGTAGATGGGGTCAATGCCGTACTGTCTGCTCACCGGGTAGAGGATCGGGGCCAAGATCAGGAGGGCCGGCGTCAGGTCCATGACGCAGCCGACCACGAGCAGAAAGATGTTGACGATCACCATGAACATCACCGGGCTCTGCGTGAGGCCGGCCAGGAAGACGGCGATCATCTGGGGGACCCGCTCGCTGTTCAGGAACCAGGCCACGCCGGACGCCGTCGCAGCGATGAACATGATCAAGGACGAGGTGGTCGCCGCGTTGACCAGCGACCGGTAGATGGCCTTGAGCGTCAGTTCCCGGTAGATGAACTTACCCACAACGAAGGCGTACACCACGGCCACCACCGAGGCCTCCGTCAGGGTGAAGACCCCGCCGAGGACCCCGCCGATGATCACGACCGGATACAGGGTCGCCCAGATGGTCACCCGGAACCGCCGCCAGATCTCTCCGAGCGACACCCGCGGCTCGGCCGGGTATCCGCGCTTCACGGACTGATAGTAGGAGACGCCCATGAGGGAGAGTCCGATCATGATCCCCGGGATCACCCCGCCCATGAAGAGACTCAGGACCGAGATGCTGGCGATCATCCCCAGCAGGATCATGGGGATGCTGGGGGGGATGATGATCCCCATCACCGAGGCCGAGGCCGTGAGGGCCGCCGAGAAGTCGGCGGCGTACCCGCGCGCCACCATGGTGGGAATGAAGAAGGAGCTGGTCAGGGCGGCGTCGGCCACCGAGGAGCCCGAGAGCCCGGCCAGCACCATGTTGGTGCCGACGTTCACCAGGCCCAGGCCGCCTCGGATCCAGCCCACCAAGGAATTGATGAAATCGATGAGCCGCTTCGCGATGCCGCCGAAGCTCATCAGCTCCGCGGCCAGCATGAAGAAAGGGATGGCCATCAGCGTGAAGTTATCGGCCCCGATGATCATCTGCTGCGAGACGATCAGGAGCGGCAGGGACGACTTGAAGACCACGAGCACCACCATCGTGGTGCCCAGGGAAATGCCGATGGGCAGCCCCAGGGCCAAGAACACGAAGAATACGCCCAGGAATATGATCAATGAATCCATGCGGGCTACCCCCTCCTCATGGTCTTGATGGTGGCGGTCAGCCTGCCGATGGTTTCGAACGTCATCAGGATCGCGGCCAGGGGACCGATCATGTAGACCAGTCCCATGGAAAAGCCGGTGGCCGGGGACATGAAGGTCAGGTTGGCCTCGATCAGGTGGATGCCGCCCACTATCCACACGCTCAGGAATACGAGGATGATGAGGCTGTTGACGACCTCGACGATATTCCGGGTGCGAGGCTGAAGGCGCGAGACGATCATGTCCATCCCGAGGTGCAGCCCCTTCTGCAGCCCGAAGCTCGCTCCGACGAACGTCAGCCAGACGAACAGGAACCGGGAGACCTCTTCGGCCCAGGTGATGGCGGAGTTGAACACGTAGCGCGCCACCACGTTTCCGAAGACGAGCATCACCATGGTGGAGAGGATCACCACCATGATCACTTCCAGGATCCGCGACAACAGATCTTTTACGGTCATGCGGATGTCCCTCTCAAGGTTGGGGATCAGACGGAGAGGGGCGCCGCCCCTCTCCGTCTGCCAGCCGTGGTGTCCCGCTCCTTCACTGCCTGGATCTTCGCGATGATCCCGGT